>CALRYY010000007.1:0-81559 GCA_943372515.1 Ramlibacter sp. 2FC
AGACCAGGTGGTGAACTACGCCAGCGGCAGCGGCACCAGCACATTGACCTTCACCTACACGGTGCAGGCGGGTGACACATCGGCCGATCTGGACTACCAGAGCACAACCGCCCTGGCGCTGAACGGGGGCACGATCAAGGACGCGGCAGGCAACGCGGGCACGCTCACACTGGCCGCCGTGGGCGCGGCCAACTCGCTGGGCAACAACAAGGCGCTGGTCATTGACGGCGTGGTGCCCACAGTCACATCGGTCAACAGCAGCACGGCCAACGGCTCGTACAAGGTCGGCGACACCGTCAGCATCCAGGTCAACTTCAGCGAGGCGGTCACGGTCACGGGTACGCCACAGCTGACGCTGGAAACCGGCGGCGTGGACCAGGTGGTGAACTACGCCAGCGGCAGCGGCACCAGCACGCTGACCTTTACCTACACGGTGCAGGCGGGCGACACCAGTGCCGACCTGGACTACCAGAGCACGACCGCGCTGGCGCTGAACGGCGGCACCATCAAGGACGCGGCCGGCAACGCGGGCACCCTGACACTGGCCGCTTTGGGTGCGGCCAACTCCCTTGGCAACAACAAGGCCCTCGTCATTGACGGTGTGGTGCCCACGGTCACCTCCGTCAACAGCAGCACGGCCAACGGCACGTACAAGGTGGGTGACACGGTCAGCATCCAGGTCAATTTCAGCGAGGCGGTGACGGTCACCGGCACGCCGCAGCTGACGCTGGAAACCGGCGGCGTGGACCAGGTGGTCAACTACGCCAGCGGCAGCGGTACCAGCACACTGACCTTCACCTACACGGTGCAGGCCGGTGACACCAGTGCCGATCTGGACTATCAGAGCACAACGGCACTGGCGCTGAATGGCGGCACCATCAAGGACGCGGCCGGCAACGCGGGCACGCTCACACTGGCGGCCCTGGGGGCGGCCAACTCGCTGGGCAACAACAAGGCGCTGGTCATCGATGGCGTGGTGCCCACGGTCACCTCAGTCAACAGCAGCACGGCCAACGGTTCGTACAAGGCGGGCGACACGGTCAGCATCCAGGTCAACTTCAGCGAAGCGGTGACGGTCACGGGCACGCCGCAGCTGACGCTGGAAACTGGCGGCGTAGACCAGGTGGTGAACTACGCCAGCGGCAGCGGCACCAGCACATTGACCTTCACCTACACGGTGCAGGCGGGCGACACCAGTGCCGACCTGGACTACCAGAGCACAACGGCCCTGGCGCTGAACGGCGGCACGATCAAGGACGCGGCAGGCAACGCGGGCACGCTCACGCTGGCCGCCGTTGGAACTGCCAATTCGCTGGGCAATAACAAGGCCATCGTCATCGACACCACGGCGCCCACGGTGGCCAGCGTGAACAGCAGCACCGCTAACGGGACGTACAAGGCCGGCGACACCGTCAGCATCCAGGTCAACTTCAGCGAAGCGGTGACGGTCACGGGCACGCCGCAGCTGACCCTGGAAACTGGCGGCGTAGACCAGGTGGTGAACTACGCCAGCGGCAGCGGCACCAGCACATTGACCTTCACCTACACGGTGCAGGCGGGTGACACATCGGCCGATCTGGATTACCAGAGCACAACCGCACTGGCCCTGAACGGCGGCACGATCAAGGACGCAGCCGGCAACGCCGGCACGCTCACGCTCGCAGCCCTTGGCGCAGCCAACTCGCTGGGCAACAATAAGGCGCTGGTCATCGACGGCGTGGTGCCCACAGTCACTTCCGTGAACAGCAGTACCGCCAACGGTACTTACAAAGCCGGCGACACGGTCAGCATCCAGGTCAACTTCAGCGAAGCGGTCACGGTCACGGGCACGCCGCAGCTCACGCTGGAAACAGGCGGCGTGGACCAGGTGGTCAACTACGCCAGCGGCAGCGGCACCAGCACACTGACCTTCACCTACACGGTGCAGGCGGGTGACACATCCGCCGATCTGGATTATCAGAGTACAACCGCCCTGGCGCTGAACGGCGGCACGATCAAGGACGCGGCGGGTAACGCGGGAACGCTCACACTGGCAGCCCTTGGCGCGGCCAACTCGCTGGGCAACAACAAGGCGCTGGTCATCGATGGTGTGGCCCCCACCGTCACGTCGGTGAACTCCAGCACGGCCAACGCCACGTACAAGGCGGGCGACACTGTCAGCATCCAGGTCAATTTCAGCGAAGCGGTCACGGTCACAGGCACGCCGCAGCTGACGCTGGAGACCGGTGGCGTAGACCAGGTGGTCAACTACGCCAGCGGCAGCGGCACCAGCACGCTGACCTTTACCTACACGGTGCAGGCGGGCGACACATCCGCCGACCTGGACTACCAGAGCACGACCGCGCTGGCGCTGAACGGCGGCACCATCAAGGACGCAGCGGGCAACGCGGGCACGCTCACGCTGGCCGCAACAGGCGCCGCCAACACCCTGGGCAACAACAAGGCGCTGGTCATCGACGGTGTGGTACCCACAGTGACATCGGTCAACAGCAGTACCGCCAACGGTTCGTACAAGGTCGGCGACACGGTCAGCATCCAGGTCAACTTCAGCGAAGCGGTGACGGTCACGGGCACGCCGCAACTGACGCTGGAAACCGGTGGCGTGGACCAGGTGGTCAACTACGCCAGCGGCAGCGGCACCAGCACACTGACCTTCACCTACACGGTGCAGGCGGGTGACACATCCGCCGATCTGGATTACCAAAGCACAACGGCGCTGGCCCTGAACGGCGGCACGATCAAGGACGCGGCGGGCAACGCGGGCACGCTCACTCTGGCGGCCGTGGGCGCGGCCAATTCGCTGGGCAACAACAAGGCGCTGGTCATTGACGGCGTGGTGCCCACAGTGACATCGGTCAACAGCAGCACCGCCAACGGCTCGTACAAGGTCGGCGACACGGTCAGCATCCAGGTCAACTTCAGCGAAGCGGTGACGGTCACCGGTACGCCCCAGCTGACACTGGAAACGGGTACAACCGACCGGGCAGTCAACTACGCCAGCGGAAGCGGCACCAGCACGCTGACGTTCACCTACACCGTGCAGGCGGGTGACACATCGGCCGATCTGGATTACCAGAGCACAACCGCACTGGCCCTGAACGGCGGCACGATCAAGGACGCAGCCGGCAACGCCGGCACGCTCACGCTCGCAGCCCTTGGCGCCGCGAACTCGCTGGGCAACAACAAGGCGCTGGTCATCGACGGCGTGGTGCCCACAGTCACCTCCGTCAACAGCAGCACCGCCAACGGTACTTACAAAGCCGGCGACACCGTCAGCATCCAGGTCAACTTCAGCGAAGCGGTCACGGTCACCGGCACGCCGCAGCTCACGCTGGAAACAGGCGGCGTGGACCAGGTGGTCAATTACGCCAGCGGCAGCGGCACCAGTACGCTGACCTTTACCTACACGGTGCAGGCGGGCGACACATCGGCCGATCTGGACTACCAGAGCACAACCGCCCTGGCGCTGAACGGCGGCACCATCAAGGACGCAGCGGGCAACGCGGGCACGCTCACGCTGGCCGCCCTGGGCGCAGCCAACTCGCTGGGTAACAACAAGGCCATCGTCATCGACACCACGGCCCCCACGGTGGCCAGCGTCAACAGCAGCACGGCCAACGGTTCGTACAAGGCAGGCGACACGGTCAGCATTCAGGTCAACTTCAGCGAAGCGGTGACGGTCACCGGCACACCGCAGCTGACACTGGAAACAGGCACAACCGACCGGGCCGTGAACTACGCCAGCGGCAGCGGGACCAATGCATTGACCTTCACCTACACGGTGCAGGCCGGTGATACGGCGGCTGACCTGGACTACCTGAGCACCACGGCATTGGCCTTGAACGGCGGCACGATCAAGGACGCGGCCGGTAACGCGGGCACGCTGACCCTGGCTGCAGTGGGCGCCGCCAACTCGCTGGGCAACAACAAAGCCCTGGTCATCGACGGCGTGGTGCCTACAGTCACTTCCGTCAACAGCAGCACCGCCAATGGTTCGTACAAGGTCGGCGATACGGTCAGCGTACAGGTCAACTTCAGCGAAGCCGTCACCGTCACAGGCACGCCGCAACTCACGCTGGAAACAGGCGGTGTGGACCAGGTGGTCAACTACGCGAGCGGCAGCGGCACCAATGCGCTGACCTTCACCTACACGGTGCAGGCGGGCGACACATCAGCCGATCTGGACTACCAGAGCACCACAGCCCTGGCCTTGAACGGCGGCACCATCAAGGACGCAGCGGGCAACGCGGGCACGCTCACGCTGGCCGCAACAGGCGCAGCCAACTCGCTGGGCAACAACAAGGCGCTGGTCATCGACGGTGTAGCCCCCACCGTCGCCTCCGTCAACAGCAGCACGGCCAACGGCTCGTACAAGGCCGGCGACACGGTCAGCGTGCAGGTCAACTTCAGCGAAGCGGTCACAGTCACCGGCACGCCGCAGCTGACGCTGGAAACCGGCGCTGTGGACCAGGTGGTCAACTACGCCAGCGGCAGCGGCACCAGTGCACTGACCTTCACCTACACAGTGCAGGCAGGCGATACATCCGCCGACCTGGACTACCAGAGCACGAAGGCCCTGGCGCTGAATGGCGGGTCGATTAACGACGCAGCGGGCAATGCAGGCACGCTGACGCTGGCCGCCCCAGGCGCCGCCAACTCGCTGGGCAACAACAAGGCCGTCGTCATCGACACCACGGTGCCCACGGTGACCAGCGTGAACAGCAGCACGGCCAATGGCCTGTACAAGGCAGGTGACACCGTCAGCGTGCAGGTTAACTTCAGCGAAGCGGTGACGGTTACCGGCACACCCCAGCTGACACTGGAGACCGGCGGCGTGGACCGGGTGGTCAACTACGCCAGCGGCAGCGGCACCAGCACACTGACCTTCACCTACACGGTGCAGGCCGGTGACACCAGTGCCGACCTGGACTACCAGAGCACAACCGCGCTGGCCCTGAATGGCGGCACCATCAAGGACGCTGCGGGCAACGCCGGCACGCTGACCTTGGCCACCGTGGGTGCAGCCAATTCGCTGGGCAACAACAAGGCCATCGTGGTCGACACCACGGCGCCCACGGTAGCCATCACCAGCAACGTTGCGGCCGTCAAGATCGGCGAGACAGCGACCCTCACCTTCACGTTCAGCGAAGTACCCACCGGCTTTGCCGTGGGCGACGTGACCGCGACGGCGGGCGTCTTGAGCGGGTTTGCCGTGACAGGCGACACCAAGGTCTATACCGCCACCTACACCCCCACGGCCGGTACCAACAAGACCAACGCCAGCATCACCGTGGCAGCGGGCTCGTACACCGATGCCGCCGGCAACAACGGCGGCGCCGGCACCACGCCCGCGCTGAGCGTGGACACCCTGGTGCCGTCGCTGGACGCCGCGGGCAGCGCCCCTGCAGACAACGGCAAGGACTTTGGCATCGACAGCGACATCGTCATCAGGTTCAACGAGGCGCTGGACGCCGGCTCCAATGTAGGCACGGTGACGCTGCGTGACGTCCCCACAGGCAATGCCGTGGCCAGCACGGTCACCATCAACGGCGCCGGCCAGCTGGTGATCAACCCCACGGCCAGCCTGGCGTTCAGCAGCGATTACTACGTCAGCTGGGATGCAGGCGCGCTCAAGGACGCCGCGGGCAACACGGCCAGCGGCATCCTGAACACCGACAAGACCAGCTACAACTTCACCACTGCGAGCGCACCTGTGGCGCCGAGTGTGCCGGCCGAGACGGTGGACGGCGCCAGCGTGCAGACCACCACCATCGTGGGCGCTGACGGCACCACGTCGACCACCATCACGGTCACACCCGTCAGCCGTGGCCGCGCAGAGGACCCCAGCACACCCAACGGCAGCCTGGCCGACATACCGCTCGTGCGCAACGGCGGCGGCGAGATCCTGTTGTCAGTGGGCCTGCCCGTGGGCGTGGGTGTGACGATGGAGGGGCGCACCGGCCCCAACCTGGGTTTGCGCCAACAGCTGATCAATGCCAGCGACCCGCGGGTGTCTGACCGCGACAACTTCAGCGCCATCCTGCAAAACGGCATTGACCAGTACGTGCCCACCGTGGTCAGCGAGCCGCAGGTGACGGTGCGCACGCTCACGCTCACCCTGGCCGCCGGTGCGGGTGTGCCTTCCAGCCCCATCCTGGTCTCTGGCACGACAGGAACCGGTGAAGACGATGTGGTGCACCCCAACCGCCAGGAGGCCCTGGTGATTGACGCCCGCAACCTGCCATCGGGCACGGTGCTGCAACTGCAAAACGTCGAATTTGCCGTGATCGTGGGTGCCGTGCGCCTGCAAGGCGGTGACGGGCGCAACTTTGCAATCGGTGATGGTTCCAACCAGTTCATGGTGCTGGGCGCGGGTGACGACGTGCTGCGCGGCGGTGCCGGCGACGACACCGTGGCGTCCAAGGCCGGTGCAGACCAGCTGTATGGGGATTCGGGCAACGACATCGTGGTGGGCGGCGCGGGCAACGACATCCTGGAAGGCGGGACCGGCAACGACGTGCTGCAAGGCGGGCAAAGCGACGCCGGCAACTGGACGTACCAGATCAACACCGCCGGGCAGATCGTGAGCAGCTTCACGGCGCGCGAAGCGGTCCTGACCGACGTGGCCACCCTGTCGCGCACGGGCGCATGGCTGACCGCCAGCGGTGGCGTGGACAGCGACGACCGCCTGGCCTTCAGCTTCCAGGGGGCCGAGCGCCTGAAGACGGTGGCGCTGCTGGTGCAGGCCGTGCTGGACCGGCTGCCCACGCTGGGCGAACTCAACGGCTTCAGCACCACGGCGCTGAGCGACGTGCAGCTGGCGCAGCTCGCCTACAACCACCATGTGGCAACGCGCCCGGGCATCCAGAACGCGAGCGTGGAAGTACAGGTGCGCAGCCTGGTGGAAAGCGTCTGGGGCGCTGGCGCCGCAGCAGATGCGCTCATCCCTGCCGGGGTGGCTTACATCAGTGGCGGTGGCAGCTGGGCCGAAGGCCTGCTGGCGCTGGCACGCAACCCCAACAGCACGCGCACCGTGACGGACGCCGCCGGCAACCTGAACCTGACGCAGGTGTACACGAGCGCCGAGGCCGGCTGGGCGCCTGTATCAGGCAACGACGTGCTGCGCGGCGGCGACGGCAACGACAGGCTGGTGGGCGGCAGCGGCAGCGACACGCTGGACGGCGGCGCCGGCGTGGACCTGGGCGTGTACGTGGGCAGTGTGGTGGACTATGTGGTGCAAAAGGTCACCACCGCCGGCGTGACCCAGATGCGCATGACCAACGTGCATTCAGGCGACCAGGACCTGCTGTCGGGCATTGAATACCTGCAGATCGGCTCGCGCTACTTTGACGCCGCCCGGGCGCTGGACGCGCTGGCCGAAGGCCAGAGCCTGGCGCTGGCGGCCGTGACCGTGGAGCTGACCGGCGTGCAGCTGCAAGCCCAGGGCGTTACCTTGCTCTGACGTCCTGGCGCACGCCCGCGCCGCGCACCTCGATGCGGATTTCATCCAGCACCTGACCCTGCGCGCCGGCCAGCTGCACCACGTGGCGCCCCGGCCAGGGCAGCCATTGGGCCTGCGGGCCGCGGGCGATTTCGCGGCCGTCCATGAGCCAGCGCACATCGCTGCCCATCGCCGTCAGCGTCAGGCGCTGGCGTTGCGGTGGGATGTCCGGGTCCAGCGCCAGGATGGTGCCGCTGGCCGGGGCGGTGATGCGGGCGGCCTGGGCCGCGCGCGGTGCTTCGTCCAGCGCCACGCGGGCCTGCTGGGTGCCGGCCACGAACCATTCAGTGCGCGCGGCCTCCAGCGCGCCAAAGTCCACACGCTGGGCCACCAGGCCTGCAGGCGCAGCGGGTGCACGGCTGGTCTCGTGCGTGTGCAGGTGGCGCATCACCGCAGCCCACACGGGCGCCGCGCCGCTGGTGCCGCTCACATCGTGCATGGATGCACCGCTGGCATTGCCCACCCACACGCCCACGGTGTAGCGCTGGCTGAAGCCCACCGCCCAGTTGTCGCGCATGTCCTTGCTGGTGCCGGTTTTCACGGCCGTCCAGAACCGTGTGGCCAGCAGGCTGTCGGTGCCAAAGGTGCGGGCACGGGCGTTGGTGTCGCTCAGCATGTCGGCCACGATGAAGGCCGCGCGGGGGTCCAGGGCCTGTGTGAACGCCGGCTTGCCCTGCAGCGTCAGCGTGGTGGCGCTGGTGCGCCCGCCGTTGGCCAGCGTGCGGTAGGCGTTGGCCAGGCCCAGCAGCGGCACCTCGGCGCTGCCCAGCGCCAGGCTGTAGCCGTAATGGTCGCCAGACTGTTGCAAGGGCAGGCCGGCCGCGCGCAGCTGGCGCGCAAACGCATCGGGCGACACCATGACCAGGGTGCGCACGGCGGGCACGTTCAGCGACGCGCCCAGCGCGGTGCGTGCCGACACCCAGCCCTTGAACTGCCGGTCGTAGTTCTGCGGGATGTACAGGCCGCCGGCCGTGGGGATCTGGGTGGCAGAGTCCTCCAGCAACGACGCAGCCGTCAGGCGTTTGTCTGCTATGGCCTGGGCATACAGAAATGGCTTGAGCGTCGAGCCGGCCTGGCGCAGCGCCGTCACGCCATCCACCTCGGCCGCGCGGCTGAGCGCGCCGGATGATCCCACCCAGGCCAGCACCTGGCCGGTGGCGTTGTCCAGCACGACCACGGCGCCATCCTCCACGTGGCGGCCGTTCAGCTCGCGCAGGTGCTGCTGCAGCGTTTGCAGGGCCATGCGTTGCAGCGGGGCGCGCAGGGTTGATGTGACGGATGCCGCCTGGCCGGTCAGCAGCCTGCGCGCCATGTGGGGCGCAATGCCTTCGCTCGCCTCCAACGCGCGGCGCTGCAAGGCGCCTGTGGCCAACAGGTCCAGCCCGTCGCAATCCAGCGCAGTGCTTGCAGATTGCACCGCCTTCAGCACACCGCAGGCACGCTGGGCCACGGCGCGCACGCCGGCATTGGGTGCGCGCACCAGCGCGGCGGCAATGGCGGCCTCGCGCTCGTCCAGCCCGTGCGCGGCCTTGCCAAACAGCGTGCGGCTCAGGGCATCAATGCCCACCAGCTCGCCGCGAAACGGCACCAGGTTGAGGTAAGCCTCCAGGATCTGGTCCTTGCGCCAGCGGCGGTCCAGCACCTGGGCGGCCACGGTCTGGCCCAGCTTTTGCGGCACGCTGCGCCCGCCTGGGCCCTGGGCCCAGCTGTCGTCCAGCAGGCCGGCCAGCTGCATGCTGAGTGTGGACGCACCGCGCGTGCGCGTGTTCCACAGGTTGGCCCAGGCTGCGGCCGACACTGCCTGCCAGTCCACCCCGCTGTGCTCGTAAAAGCGGCGGTCCTCACTGAGCACCATGGCCGTGCGCAGCGCGGGCGACACATCGGCCAGCGCCACCCAGCTGCCACGGCGCACGGTGGCGTCGGTACGCAGGCGGTGGAGGACCACGCCGTCGCGGTCCAGCAGCAGGCTGTCGGACGGGCGGTGGCTGCGGCGCACTTCGTCGAAGGCGGGCAGGGCGTGGGCTACGGCCGATACCGCCAACAGCACCCAGGCTGTCATGGCGGGCTTGACCCGCCATCCATGCAGGCGTGCCGTGGTCTTCGCCAGTAAGGCATTGGCGCGCTGCCATGGACCCCGGGTCGAGCCCGGGGTGACAGGACAGGGAGCGGTCGTGACGGGGGGTGTCACCGGCCGGCCTCCACCTTCACCCGCGCATTCGGCGCCTCGCCAAACATCTCAGGCGCGTACATGGCCTCCACGCGGCTGGGGGGCAGGGCGAAGTCGCCCACGTTGTTCAGGCGCAGGGTGTATTCCATCTTGACTGTGCCCTTGGGCAGGTACTCGTAATAGCTGCGGAATGCTTCAAAGCTGCGCTCTTCAAACGCGGGCCAGCCGGGGCCGGATCGCTTTTCGCCCTGCGTGGCGATCTGCGAATCGCGGCCCAGGCCGCTGCCCAGAATGGTGGCGCCACCGGGCACCGGGTCGCTGATCACCACCCAGGTCATGTCGGCGCTGGCGTTCACTTCTATCGTCACGCGCAGCACGTCGCCGCGGCTGTACTTGCCGGCCACAGCCTGCTCTACCGGCGTGATGGTTTTCTTGATCTGGTAGCCCGCGCTGAACGGCGCCTTCAGGTCCACCGCCGCCAGCGACTGCAGCGTGAGCCAGGGCTTGCCGGTGCCTTGGTGGGTGGCATTCAGTGTTTCCTTGCCCGCGATGGCCCACGGCAGCGTCATGGCGGTGTTGCGCGGCTGGCGCCAATCCACGGTGGCCGTCGCGGTACCCAGTGTGGCGCGGGTGCTGCCGGTCACGGGGGTGGACTCAAATTTGGCCGAGAACTTCTCCAGCGCCATCCCGCCCCACAGGTTGGCGGTGGTGGTCAGCCACGCGCCGCGCTGCTGGCGACCGATGAAGCCGCTGGCCAGGCGCCCCATGTCGTCTTTCCACGCCGGGTCGTCCATCACCGCCAGCAGCAGCCGCGCGGTGTTGACGTCGCCGTTTTGCATCAGCCACCACCAGTAGTCGCCCTGCTCGGTGCTGAAGACGAGCTTGGTGCCCTGGTAGCTCAGGCGGCTTTTCAATACCTGCTGCGCCTCGGCCATGCGCTGCTCGCGCTGGGGCACATCCGCCACGCGGCGCAGGATGTTCAGCCAGTCGATCACCGCATGCGTGGGCCACTGGTTGGGCGCGATGGTGATGCTGCCCAGCATGCGGCCCTGGGCCTTGCCGTAGCGCGACAGCGCCTCCAGCGCGGCGAGCTTGCGCATGTCCAGGTCCTTGCGCGGCGACCAGAACTCGCGCTGGATGCGGCCTTCTACAAACGCGATCAACCCCCGCTCCATCGGCGCGCGGGCGTCGTCGGGCAGGGCGAACGCGGGGTTGATGGAAGATGCCTCATGGCTTGCAGCCAGCAGGTAGGCGGTAAGCACGTCGCTGCCGCGGTTGGCGTCCCCCTCGCGCGGGGGGAAGTAATGCGCCAGGCCATCGCTGTCCAGGTAGCCGGGCAGCTGCGACACCACGGTTTGCCACATCTTTGCGTCGCGCAGGCCCACGGCCTTGCTGGTCTTTTGCTCCAGGCAGGCAAACGGGTAGTTGATGAACCAGTCGCGCACGCCGGGCATGCCCTCGGCCAAACGGGGCTGCAGCGCCAGCTTGAGGCCGCCGCGCGGTGTGTTGCCCACCTTCAATGCGTCTGCGGGTGGCGCGGCGTCCAGCGTGAACGAACCATCCAGCTGCACCAGCGTGGCCTGCTGCACCGTCAGCGGCACGGCAGGCACGATGCGCTGGCGCGCCTTGACGGCATCGCGCGCGCCGTTCACGGTGTCGCGCGCCTCGATTTCCCACAGCAGGGCCTCGGTCCGGGTGAACGCCAGCTGCGCGGGGGCGGTCACGTTCCAGGCCACTTCACGCGCTTCACCGGCGGGGATGTCGATGGTCTGCGCAGCAAGATCCAGCAGCGTCGCGCGCGGCTTCACCTCCACCTTCATGACGCGCGGCGTGGTGTTGCGCAGCGTGATCTGCGCGCGGAACTGGTCGTCCTCGCGCACCAGCGGCGGCAGGCCGCTGATGATCTGCAGGTCCTGTGTGGCGCGAATGGTGGTCTGCCCCGTGCCAAACAGGCCCAGCGCCGCGTCGGCCACGGCCACGATGCGAAAGCTGGTGAGTGCATCGTTCAGCGGCACCTTCACCACGGCCTGGCCTTGGGCGTCCAGCACCACGCGCGGGTTCCACACCAGCAGCGTGTCCAGCAGCTCACGCGTGGCGCTCTTGCCGCCACCGCCGCCTGCGGGCACGGCCTTGCGCCCGTAGTGGCGCCGGCCGATGATTTCCATCTGTGCGGTGGAGGTTTCCACGCCCCAGGCACGGCGTTGCAGCATCGCATCCAGCAGGTTCCAGCTGGTGTTGGGCATCAGCTCCAGCAGGGCCTGGTCCACGGCGGCCAGGGCCACCTCGGCATTCGCCGCGGGCTGGCCGTTGGGCAATTTGGCGCTGATCGTCACGGTGGCGGTGCCGCGCACGGGGTAGCTCTCTTTGTCGGCCTTCACGCTCACGGCCAGCTGGTGGGCCTGTGTGCCCACGCGGATCTCGGCCAGGCCCAGGCGGAAGGCCGGCTTGCTCAAGTCGACCATGGCAGTGGGGGCCACGTACTCGCGCCCTTCATACCAAAAGGCCGACCACCATTCGCGCGGCGCCTTGAACCCCCAGGTGAAAAAGCTGTACCAGGGCACTTCACGCAGGCGCCCGCGCAGCGCCAGCACGCTCACGTAGGCGTTGGGTCCCCAGCTTTCCTTGACCTGCAGGGTCACGGTCGGGTCCTGGCCGTTCAACTGCACCACCTGCGTTTCAATGATGCCTTCGCGCTCCACGGCCACCAGCGCGGTGGCAAAGCGGAACGGCATGCGCACCTGGAATTTCGCCACCTCGCCGGGTTGATAGCTCTTCTTCTCGGGCAGCACGTCCATGCGGTCATGGTCCTCGCCGCCAAACCACAGCTCGCCCTGGCGCGTGACCCACACCGACGATGCGGCGTCAATGCTGTTGCCTTTGGCGTCGCGCGCTGTCACCACCAGCTCCACCTCGCCGGCCTGGCCCAGCCTGGTTTCGCACAGCAGCAGGCCGCGCGCATCGCTCTGGCCCTTGCAGACTTCGCCCAGGTCCTTGTATTCGGTCTTGTTGTCGTAGCTGTAAAAGCCGCCGACCATGCGCTTGCGGCTGGTGGTCACCACCCGCGCCACGGCCTTGACCGACAGCGGCACACCGGCCGCCGGCTTGCCCTGCGTGTCCAGCGCCAGCGCCTGAAAGCGCAGCGCCTGGCTGGCCGATACCCAGCCTTCAGTCTTGATGCCCGCCACCACCGCCGCAGGCCACAGCGTGGCCACGTTGCGCAGGGTCTGTACCTCGCCGTTGGGGTCGGCGTAGCTGGCTTCCAGCAGCAAATCGCGCGGCAGGCGCGATGGCGGCAGCTTGTCGATGTTGATCTGTCCCGCACCATTGCGGTCCAGCGTGAGCGGCAGCTTGTCGGCCACCACGCGCTGGTCTTCGCCTGCGGTGGGTTCTTCTTCATCACCTGCTGCCCGCCGGCCGCGCGGCGGGTTGAAGCTGAAGGCGTCATGGTCGGCAAAGCTCAGCGCCTTGTTGCGCACCAGGGCCGACACCCGCACCGGCAGCGCCGCCGCCGGTCCCCCCGACACATAGCCCACCTGCAGCGCCGTGGGCACGGCGGTGGCGTTGACCAGCGCATCCTTGGCCGCAGGGCCAATGCGGCCTTCAAACACCGGCAGGCGGAATTCTTCCACCCGGAATTCACCGCTTTGCAGTACCACACCGCTACCGGCAGATTCGCGCAGATCCACCTGGTACACGCCCAGCTTGGCCGCGGGCGGAATGGCAAATTCGCTCTCGGCGCTCAGGCCACCGCTGGCTGTCTTGCGCCAGCGCAGCGGCTGCGTCACCTGCTGGCCGCTACCCACGTGCGTGATGGCCAGCACCGCCAGCGGCGTGGCCGGCAGGCCAAAGCCGTTACGCGTTTCGGTGCGCAAAATGTGCTTCATGCTCACCGTCTCGCCCGCGCGCAGCAGCGTGCGGTCAAACACCGTGTGGGCGCGCTGGTCGGGGTTGATGGTGCTGCTGGTGGGCACGTTGAAGCGCCAGGATTCAATGCCCTTGGTCCAGTCACTGAAGGTAAAGGCCAGCTCCTCCGTGCCCTTGGCGTCGGTGGCGCGTGCGCTGACGAAATACGCGCTGCGGTAGCCGTCATCGCCATTGGCGCAGGTGGGCGCGTCGGGCGACAGGCCCTGCAGATTGGCCACGCCGCGCGCATCGGTCAGGCCAGTGGCCAGCTCTTTGCCGCGGCAATCCGACACGCGCACGCGGGCGCCCGGCACGGGCTGGCCCTTGTCCAGCGTGGTGACCCAGGCCAGCGCGTTTTCGCGCCCCAGCTTGAAGTGAACGCCCAGGTTGGTGACCAGGGCCGTGGTGCGCACATACATCGTGCGTGGGCTGCCGTGGCGGGTGTCCAGCAGCGTGGCGCCCAGCAGGGGCGACGCAATCTCCACCACATGAAAGCCGGGCGTGAGCGGGATGCCCACCACCTCAAACGGGCGCGGGTCGTTGCCCACAGGCGTGGGCATGTCCAGCTTGCGTACACCGGCCTGACCGGCCAGCAGCGACACCATGCGCGACTGCACGTACTCCTTCTGGTCGGGGTCCAGCACCTTGGGCAGCGGGCCCTTCACATCCTGAGCGGCCAGCTTGCGCGATGCAAAGAAGCCGTCGTAACGGCCGACCTTCAGGAACCAGGCAATGATGTCCGCATCGGTGCGCGGCTGCACGGCGCTGACCTGGCCTGGACTGATGGCGCTGGCGTTCAGCGCCGCTTCCACCTTGCGCACGGTCACGGGCAGCAAGGCCACGCCGTCGGGTTCGGCAAACCGCTCGACGATGCCAAACGGCGACGCCGCAAACTTGGCCAGCGGCGGCATGTCGCCCGTGGCGACCTTCAGCGGAAAGTTGTCCGCATTGCGCAGCGTGCGGCCTGATGCGTCCTTGAAATCGCGCGGCAGCTCCAGCGTATAGGCGGCTTTTTCAGCAAACGGCGGCTTGAAGGTGATGCCGTTGACCAGGGCCTCGGCGTCGGTGCTGTTATCACCTTCCAGCACCGGCTTGAGGCTGTCACTGCTGCCTTTGAGGCGGATGGCCTCGGCCAGCTTGCGCGCCACCGGGGCGTTGAACGACAGCGTCATGGGCCGGATCGGCAGGCAGGCGGCCTGCGCGCTTTCGCGATCACAGCTCATGATGGCCGCAAACGGCTCGCGCACCTGGAAGTTGTAGCGCCGCTCTGTGTTGTTGGCCACACCGCTGGGCGTGGCCACGCCCTTGCCGTACACCAGCTGGATTTTGGCGGCGGGCGTCAGGCGCCGGTTGCAGGCCAGCGTGAGGTAGCGCTGCGGCTCGGTGGCGGCCGCCTTGTCCCAGCCCTGGGCCTTGAGCATCGCCGCGCGGTCGGCGCCGTCGACCAGACGCACCGGCACCCGCTCGCCCAGCCCCTCCACCACGCACCACATGTTGGCCTGCACGCTGGCCGGCGTGGCCGGGCCGTTGAGCTGCAGGGCAAAGTACTGTTCTTCGTCAATGCGCTGGTAGACGCTGGGCCGCAGGCTCTGCACAAACGGCCCGCCGGTGCTGAAGGCCCAGCTGCGCGCGGCCAGCGCCGCGCCCTTGGGCGACGCAAAGCCGCTGCGCACCTGCACCGCGCAGCGCACGCCGGGCGGCAGGTCGTTGGAAAAGTCAAACAGCCATTCGCGGTCACTGGTCCAGCGGGCCGTGCCCTGGGTGGTTTGCGCGTCGCTGCAGTTCAGCGATACGGGCGGCGGTGCCTTGGGGTCGCCAAAGTTGACGGCGGGTTCGTCAAACTTGACCACCACCTGGCGGACCTTGGCCACCTCGCCCTGGGGCGTGAGGCTGGTGACCTGCAGCGCATGCGCCTGAAATGAGACGGCCGCGACAAACGCGGCGGCAAGGATTCTGTGTGTTGTGATTGCCAAGCTCGGTTCCCTCCGGTGCAGAACGGGAGCGTAGCTGATTGGCGGGTAACTGGTTGCAAATTCACTTAGCGCGTGGTGCCGCCCCCGCCCCGAGGGGTGGTGTTGGCGCGCGACGAGGGGGCGGAACGTGTCGATGGTCGACGCGTAAGCGCCCTAGCGCTTGGTGGCGCTTGCTTGACAGGGCGCACCTTTCGGGCGATGACCGCTTCCGTCGAAAGCAGACATGGCGGACTGGTTCGGACGCTCTCAAAATGGGACTGCACCTCCTCCGTCTATCCCAAATGGAACTGCGTGGTGCCACGAAAATGACGTTCACCTGGCCGGCTGCCAGTGCTGGTGACTGTGTTTTGTGGATGGCGAGTTGCTGCGGTGACCCACGCGGTCGAAGTCAGAACGTTGTACAGGCAGTGGCTAGCACTCCAGCGCCTGTCGCGGCCCTTCCCACCAGGACCAGAGCCGAATGTGGTCCGGTGTGCGGCCCGCGCGGCGCAAGGCCGATCCGGCCTTGCTGTTCATGGATGCGGGTACCTCGTGGCCGAGCAACTGGTTTTTCCAGTTGTACATCGTAGTCCGACACACCGCCAGCTTCTGGACAATTTCTTGTGCGCTGGTCTTTCGGGTGCAGAGCTCAATCACCGCTGCACTTTTAAGCTTGTCGGAGTGCAGGGTGTTCGGTGCCCGGCCCACCATGCGGTTGCGAACTTCGGGGTGCAGATCATCAATCCACTTGGTCAGCAACTCCCGACCGGGATATCCCAATGCCCGCATGGTCGAGGCAATGCAGCGATCGTGATCAAGGTAATGCTTCACCGCACCTTGCTTCTGCTGATCGGAGTATTTCTGTCTTGGTCGCGAGTACCCGACTCGCAGCTCTTGGCTCCGCTCGTATTCCCGGTACCAACCAATGAGGGAGTTCTTGGTCGGATAGCCCAACTGGCGGATGGTGGCCCTGAGGCGCTTGCCAAGCTTGATGTAGATCTTGACGGCTCGGATTCGGTCTTCGTAGGAATACATGAACTACCTCCAGGTAGTCCATGTTTTTAGCCGCACCTCCAAGGGGTCAGATTTGCTCAGAAATCAACACCATCCACAGGAAGCATCTCGTCACGCGACAGGTTTTCTATCGCGTTGAGCAGGCATCTTCGCGTAGCGGCGACGTCGGACGCAGGCACACCCTGCAAGGCAATCGCGTTGACTTCCTCGGCCAGCGGTACAAGCACGTCATTGAGGTTGCGCCCCAGTGGCGTCAGAAAGACATAGATGTTTTTGCGGTTTTCCGCCCTGCGCTCGAGCGTGACATAGCCCAACGACTCCATGGCCCTCAAGGCGACGAACGTAGTGGGTTCCATCAGGCCGGCTTCCATGCTCAGCTCACGCTTGGTAAGTCCATCACGCTGCCACAAGATTCGAAGGAAGGTCCAATGCCCCAGCTGCACGTTGTGTCGCGCCAGCCTCACCTGAAGTGCACGAAGGAAGCAGCGCGTTGCATCCTTGATCAAATGTGCCATCCGGTCGTTCGGAACGGCCTCATGCCAGTGTCGCAGGACACGGTCGGTCATCTCGCCTTCAGGCCGTTCCCTTTTTGCACTCATGACGGAGATTCTTGCACAGGGTTGTGCAGCACAACGTCGGCCTGTGAGGTGCTCGACTGCAGCAACGCGAGGCAAGCCGCTAGAGTTCCCCGGGCCCACATTCCGTCATGCCGCGGTCGGCGGCCTAGCCGCAATGCGCCGTGCAGTTCATCGATAACTTCGGCTCGCGGAACGTCGGGGGCTGGCAGCTCAAACTTTCGCCGTTCTCCGTCTGCATGTACCCACACACCGTCAGGTATCGGTCGCAGGTCCGCGCGCTCGCAGCTGACGATGACCGGCCCGAAGTGCTGGTACGCCCGCGCCGGCGCGGCGGCCCGCTCGTCACGGTATTGCGGACCGCCGTACGTCGTCGACGCCTTCAGCGCCGCCTCATCGGCCGCCGTGCCGACTTGCGCCAGCCGCTGCCTGGCCCGCGGGTGCCGCTCGGGGGATTTTTCGCCACCCATCTCCGAGGTCCAGCCGCACCACTCATCGGAATCGAAATGCGCATAGCCGCTGTAGGTCATGGACGCGAAACAGCCATTGGCAAACCACAGCATGGCGGCGTAGGCTCCTTCCGTGGGGCGTGCTTCGTCCCAACGGCCCGTCGCGGCCCGCACACGTGTGACTGGGCTGCCGGCCAGCAGACGGATGATGTCGAGCTGGTGCGCAGCCTGGCTGAAAACAACGCCGCCGCCCTCCTGCGTTTGCAGCTCTTCAGGCCGGCGCGGCCGATAGAGAAAGTCCGTGTAGTTCAGCGCATGGATCATGCGCACCGCGCCGTACTCGCCGCTTGCCGCCAAATCGCTGGCAAGGATGTAGGGAGCGTCGAAACTATGGCAGTGGCCCACAATCAGGTGCATCTTCGCGCGTTCGCAGGCGGCGATCATCGCGTCGCATTGGGCCAGCGTGAGGGCCATCGGCTTTTCCAGCAGCACGTGCTTGCCGTGCCGCGCTGCCATCTCCACGTGCTGGGCGTGGAACTGGTGCGGACTGGCCACGTACACGGCTTCGACCAGGGGGTCGCTGCAGAGCGCTTCGACCTCGCGATGCGTGGCGGCCCCGAAATCGGACGCCAGCTGACGCAGCGGCTCTTTTCGCGTATCGAAGCCCGCCACGATCTTCACGCGCGGGTCGCGAAAGAATGTCGGGACCATCAGGCTGAACGCGCGGCCCAGCCCGATGACGCCGATGCGGATGGGCGAATCGCTCACAGGTCCAGCGACAGTTCGCCGCCAAGCGCGCGCGAAACACACACCATGATCTGCGAAGACTGCTCCTCGGGCATCAGCACCATGTCCCTGTGATCCGCCTGGCCCGCGATCAGCGGCGTGCGGCAAGTGCCGCAGGTGCCGCTCTCGCACGAGGCCGCAACCTGCACACCCGCGCGGCGGGCAGCCTCCAGAATCGACTGGCCTACCGCCACTTGCAGCGTCTTGCCCGACCGCGCGAGATGGACGGTGAAGGCATGGTCATCCTTGCGCGCAACCGACCCGTCGGTGAAGCTTTCGAAATGGACCTTGCCTGCATTCCAGTGCCCACTCATGTCCCTGACCGCATCCATCAGCGGACGCGGCCCGCAGCAATAGACGTGCTGGTCGGGCTGCGGCTTCTCCAGCCAGGGCCAGAGATCCAGCGTGCGTACCGGATCACCCTGGTCATGGTGGATGCGGACCTGACTGGCGGCGCCCAGCTCCGTGAGCTCTTGCACGAACGGCGTCGTTTCCGCCGAGCGCGTCAGGTAGATGAGCTGCCACTTGGCATCGCTGCCCTGCAGTGAGCGGATCATCGCCAGAATGGGCGTAATGCCAATGCCGCCGGCGATGAACAGGTACCGGCGCGCGCCCCTGGACATCTGGAATGCATTTTCCGGCTCGGAGACGGCCAGCTCGTCGCCCTCACGGGCGTCGTCCACCATGCTCACCGATCCGCCCCGACCCGCCGCGTCGCGCTTGACCGCGATCACATAGCGATCGCGCTCCTGCGGATCGTTGCACAACGAATATTTGCGCACGATGCCGGCGGGCGTGCGCACTCGGATGTGCGCACCGGCCGTGAAAGCCGGCAGCAGCTGTCCCGCCGGTGGCACCAGTTCAAAACTGCGGATGCCGTCCGCGACAGCGTCCGCACGCGAAATGCGCAGTACCAGCGCGGAATTGAGGTCGTCGTTCATGAAGGCAGTCAGATGCTGTAGCTCTCGTACGTGGCCGGGTGAAAAACCTCATTCAGCGGCACGTGGCGCGACGACAGGCCCTGGGAGTGGTGATAGCGCAGGAAGGTTTCCAGGGTAGGCTGGTTTTGCGCGACACCGTAGGACCAATAGTCCTCACCCATGAGACCTCGCGCCGCATGGAGTTGCTCTTCCACGAAAGGCAGGGTCACCTTGGTGGCGGAAGTGTCGCCAAGCAGTTCGAGCGCGGTGGCCTTCGACTGGCTGAAGGCCTTCATTACCGCGCCGGGCAACCACGGGTGATGCTGTGCCAGCGTATTGCGGATGCCCACCACATGCATGATCGGAAACACGCGCTTGCGGCGATAGAAGTCCTTGGCTGCTGACGTGGGGTCTTCAAACAGCCAGCCTACATGCGGATTGCGAAGGGCCTGTGCACCCGGCGGCCGCGGTGCGATGAAAGCGTCTATCTCGCCTTCGTCAAGCATCTGCGTGATGGTCTTTCCCTCGGGCGCGCTTTCCAGTCGGACGTCCACAGGAAGTTCCACCCGGATTTTCTCCGGGCGTCCCGGCGTATCGATTCCTCCGCTCAACCAAGTCACGTCAGAAGGCTTGACGCCGTATTCATCTTCGAGCAGGGCCCTCGCCCACACGATGGCGGTGAGCTGGTATTCGGGCACGCCGATGCGGCATCCCTTTAAGTCTTCCGGCTTTTTTATGCGGTCGCGGCGGACGTAGATGGACGTATGGCGGAACGCGCGCGACAGAAACACAGGTACAGCGATGTAGGGCGATTCACCGCGCGAATGCTTGACCAGGTAGCTGGAAAACGACAACTCTGCGATATCAAAGTCCTGGCTGCGCATGGCTCTGAAAAACATTTCCTCCGGATTCAGCAGCATGTACACCGGATCGACACCATCGATCTGCACCCTGCCATCATAAAGAGGGCGCGTGCGGTCATAGTCCCCCATTGCAACGGAAAGTTGAAGCTTGGCCATCTGGATATCCTTTATGCCTGGATCTGGTAGCCAGCGTCGCCCACAGACTCTTGCTCGTGCCAGACATGCCGAGCGTCGTAGGTGCGCCAATCTACGGTCTTTGGAACGACCGCCTGGTAGGCGCAGACATCGGGTGAAATGGATTCGCCGCCGGTGCCGATCACCGTGCCGCCCGCCAAGAATGTGTCCAGCGCCTCAAGCATCTGCTTGCGGAACTCGACCACCGCAACATCACTGGCCCCCAGGCGATCGCGCGTGCGGTCCGCGATCGGGCCCATCGTGACCCACATGGCCAAATCCTGGTTCGGAAAGCCGGTGATCCCCGTGAAGTTGCCGGCCTTCATAGCCTGTCGGTCCTGCCAGAACAGGTTCTCGCGGGTGCGCAGTGGCTTGTACAACGGATCGAGATCGACGCCCACCTGCTGGCGCAGGAACTTGCGCCAGGTGTCGGTCTCGGGAGTCAGTGCGGGATGGCCCCAGGCAATGAAATAGAACGCCGTGGAGGTATCGTCCCTGGGGACGTTGATGTTCGCCACGTTGTACAGGTTGTTCGGCGGAATCAGGGCTGTGGCCGGCGCCACGAACACGGTGGTTCGGATGTACTCATGCGTTGCGGAGTTCGTGATCGGCCGGCGCAGTGCCGCATATCTGAACCCGTAGCCGGTGCGCTGCACCTGCATGCGCGGCGCCTTGTCCGTGGAGGGCCGCAGCCAGGTCTTGTCCGTGGCCTTGGCGCCATCGACGCGAGCGGGCACCATGTCGGAAGAATGCAGGCTGGAACTGTGGGCGGAATCGATCGCGCCCTCGAGCACCTGCGCCCAGTTGCAGGGCAGGATTGTCTTGGCGATGCTGACGCGGGCATCTTCATTGGGCGCCCACGCCGGCGGCCGGAATTCGGGCACCGACTCAGCCGGCCCGAACCAGGCCCACACCAGGCCAGCCCATTCCTGGACCGGAAAGACCTTGTGCTTTACCCTGTCGGCCATGCCGCTGGCACAGGGCTCCGATGCCATTTCCAGCACATTGCCCTGCACGTCCATTTTCCAGCCGTGATAGAGGCATCGCAAGCCGCCCTCTTCATTGCGGCCAAGAACCAGCGATGCACGGCGGTGCGGGCAGAACTCCTCCATGACCCCCACACGGCCTTCAGTGTCGCGAAACACCACCAGGTCCTCGCCAAAGACACGCGCATGCACGGGTGGGCCATCAGGTTCGGAGACTTCTTCGCGCAGGCACACCGGTGTCCAGTGACGCCGCATCAGTTGGCCCATGGGCGCGTCGCCTTCGACGCGGCATAGCAAATCGTTTTCTTGCGCGGTGAGCATGTTGTGATCCTTGTGTGTTTTGTTAGATCTCTAAGTTCTATACGTGCTCGCGGCCCGGCGTTGCGGCGGCGGCTCAGGGCGCCAGCGTGATGTTGATGTTCTTAACCTGCGTGTAGTGCAGTAACTCTTCGAGCGATTCCTCGCGACCAATGCCCGACAGCTTGTAGCCGCCGAACGGCGCGCCGATGAAATGCCGGCTGGCATTGTTCACCCAGACGTAACCGGCCTGCACCTGCGCAGCCGCGCTATGCGCATTGGCCAGGCTGCCGGTCCAGATGGAACAGGTCAACCCATAATCGACCGCATTGACCTGTGCCAGCATGTCCTGCGTGTCGCTCCATTTGAAGATGGACAGGATGGGGCCGAACACTTCTTCCTGCGCGATGCGCATGTCCTGTGTCACGCCAGCGAAGATCGTGGGCTCGACGAAGAAGCCCCTGGCCAGCGCGGGATCTGCCGAGCGCTTGCCGCCGTGCAGCAGCTGCGCGCCGTCCGTGTGCGCGATGTCGATGTAACGCAGCACCTTGTCGAACTGATCCCTGGATATCAATGCACCCATGGTGGTCGCCATGTCCGTGGGCATGCCCGGCTGAAAATTCTGCACCTGCGCAAGCACGCCCTCGATGACGCGGTCATAGACCGACTCATGCACGAACAGGCGCGAGGTGGAACCGCAAGACTGTCCGCACCAGCCGAAATTCATGCCGCCCACGGCACCGCGGATCGCGGCGTCAATGTTTGCATCGGGAAAGATGATGCAGGCGTTCTTGCCGCCAAGTTCCAGCGAAATCTTCTTGAGCTGGTCGGCAGCAGTGCGGGCGATCGCGCGGCCCGTCGCGACACTTCCAATCAGCGCCACGTGCTGTACCAGTGGGTGCTCCACCAGCGCCTGGCCGGCGGCCGCGCCGCCGGTAACGATGTTGAGCACGCCAGGCGGAAGAATGCCTTCGATCAGTTCCATCAACCGGTAGGTGGACAGGGGCGCCTGCTGTGGCGCTTTCATCACGGCGGAATTGCCCGCGGCGATGACCGGCGCCAGCTTGCCCGCGACGAACATCAGCGGATGGTTGTAGGCCACGATGCGCGCGCAGACACCCAGGGGCTCGCGCACGGTCATGTTGATCACGCCGTCGCCCATCGGCATCGTTTCGCCCTTGATCTCGGTGACCAGCCCGGCAAAGTAATCCACCTGCGCGGCGGCCGCGAGCGCATCGCCCGCCATCTCCTTGACCGGGTTGCCGCAATTGGCGGCGTCGATCATCGCGAGCTCACCAGCGTTGTCGCGCAGCACTTGCGCTATGAGGCGCATCAGAGCCGCGCGCTCCAGCGGCTTGACCTGGCGCCATACTTCGAAGCCCTTCTGCGCCTCCTTGACCACGGCCTGCACATCGGACGCATCCGCCTCCGCGCACGGACCCAGTGACTCGCCGGTGGCGGGGTTCCATGTATCGCGGTAACCGCCGTGAGGTTCCGTCCACTGACCGCCAGCATAGAGCTGGCGGTGGCGTGGCAACACGGCTGCAATGGCCGGCGCAATCGTACTGGCTAGGGTCTTTTCCATGGTGCTCAATTCCCGGCTTTTTTGTGGGCGGCTCCGGCGCGCGTTCGAACCTGCGAACTGCGCACCAGCGCGGGGCGGGGACGCCCATTGCTTCGCCCGCCGGACAAAGACTCATTGGCTGCCAGATCAGCAGCGGGTGCCACCACATCCACGCATGCGCCGGCCAATTGCTGGTGAACCGATGCCAGTCCCAACATCATGGCAATCCGCTGCGGCTCGGACATCGCGGCATGCATGGACCGGTTGACATCGGTGGCGACGCCCAGCAGTTCCCTCTTCAGGCCCCGCGCCCGCGCGGTGAGGTTGACGCACATTCGGCGCTTGTCATTCGGGTCGCGCTCACGCTTCACCAGGCCCAGCTTTTCCATCGTCCGAAGCGTCATCATCAGAGGAGGCTCCGCAAGGCCCAGCGTCGCGCTGAGTTCGCGCTGCGACACGCCATCCTGCTGCCACAACGCGCGCAGCACGAACCAGCAACTACCCGGAATACCGTAGGGTGCCAACCGGGCGTACAGCACGCGCTTGACGTAGCGCGCGGTGTCGCAGATGAGAAAGCCAAGGCTGTCCCCCAACTGAGGCAGCGAAACGCCGGCGGGCGTCGCCGCAGTACGTGCCATCTTCTGCCCTGCGGTCACTGCGTACCCCGTACCTGGCCGTACATCACGCGGCGGTAGTACTCGTAGAAGCCGCGGATCGGCCCTTCGGTCACCATGTTCCCGTCCTCCGGTGCCGCGCCCTCGCGTCCACCCAGTTCCACGACGGCAATGTGCGAGGGATTGGCACGGATGCCCGAGCCAGAGTACTCCAGAACCTCGGTGTCGTCGATCGACACGAAGCCGGAGGGCCCCGTGAGATTGGCCTGGCGTAGCCGGCGCAAAGTCGTCTCCTCGCTGTCGTCTTCATAGCCGAAATAAGTCCACTCCAGCTCGAACTCGTCCGGACCACGAGGAATGACATAGCGCATCTGCAGGCTGTTGCCCTGCTGCTGCAGCACCAGGTCCGGGAACACCGTCTGGATCTGGATCGTCACGTCGTCCTCATACTCCTTGGCAGCCGACACAAGGTTCATATCGTTGAGCTTGAGATCCTTTCGGAAAGACTTCATGTCCTCGGCGCCGCCGCCGCTGCCGGCCTGGCTCTCCGAGTTGCGGATCGATGCGAACACGTTGTGGGCCAAGGTTCGTTCGTCGGTCACCGTAACGCCCTTCTGGTCAATGCGGTATAGGCCAAAACTGATCAGGAAAACATGCAGCAGCGACGCGTGGTACGGGTCCTTGATGTTCTCCATGTACAGCTTCCAGTTGCCCTTGATGCGCTGGCGCTGGTGGCCCAGGATCTTGGTTTTTCGCCCATTGAAGATGCGTGTGATGTACTCGTAGTTGCCTTCGCCCAGATACTCGCGCATCGCGGGGGCGCTGTGGTCGAAGGTGGCGAAGATGCAGCCATTGACGCTCTCGGCCTTTAGTACGCGCAGGCCGTGCTGCTTGGTGTCGAAGTCGGCAGGGAATCCGCCCTTGCCCTTGACGCCACGCTTGAAAGGCACGCCCATCAGGTTGCCTTTGAGGTCATAGGTCCATTGGTGGTAGGGACACATGATCTCCTTTTGCGTGCCGTACGCGGCCTGGCAAATTTCCACCCCACGGTGCGCGCAACTGTTGAGCAGCACGCTGAGCTCGCCGTTGTCCGCACGGGTCACGATCACGGATCGCTCGCCGATCGTCGCGCGCTTGAAGTCGCCCGGGTTGGGTATCTCGCTTTCAAGGCCGACCATGTGCCAGTGCGGCCCATAGAAGACCACTTCCAGTTCGCGGCGGTAATTATCTTGGTCCGTATACACCCAAAGAGGGATGCGCGAACTGTCCTCGCGCGGCCAGATCTTGATCGGGCGCAGTTCGGAGGCGGCTTGGCCTGTGGCGCCAGCGTCGGCGCGGGGGCATGCTTGGTTCATGATTTCAAGTCCTTCAAACGGGATAGACCAGTGCGCCCGCGAGCAGATCGGTGTCGAACACCACGACCCGCTCACGGAACTTCAGTTCGGGTCCGCGCACATCGATCACATCGAATGTTCGGCCCACCAGCTGGAGCTGGGTCGTGCCATCGACAAGCGTCTGGTAGACGGCCAGCATGCTTCGTGCGCGCACTGCTGATTCATCACTGCTCACGACGCGCGCGCCGCTCACAATATGGGTCAGGCTGCGGGCGGAATAGACGAGCGTTTCCCTGATGGCTGCGACGCGGTCTGCCAGGGCACCCTTGCTCTCGGCAAACATGGGGCCGATCCTGTGGCCCCGGTCATGGTTGGGGCGCGAAACGATGCGGTAGAGACAATCGTCAGTGAAATAGTCCGGCCATTTTGAGATTTCGAGGTCGCAAAGTGTTTCGGCGTAGCGCGTGTACAAGTCCACCACACGCAGCTGCATGGATTGGTCGTTCATGGCTTACCCCTTTTGCGCAGCAAGAGGTGCGGCGCCGGATTTTTTGTGGGCGTGCAGCGGCGGCGGTGGGGAGGGATGGCGCCCGACATGAGACTCGGGCTCTTCCCGGTACAGCTGCGCGGCCTGCAACAGCGGCGCGTCACTCACGCTGAACAGCGTCGCACCCTTGCCCTGACCCAGCGGCCTGTGCTCATGCCACATCCACGTAGGCACAACAAAGACGTCGCGCGGCCCCCAGTGCAATTCGGTGTCGCCGATAAGCGTGCTGCCCTCGCCCTCGATCACGTAGTACACAGTGCTGGCGCTGCGGCGGTGTTGCTGACCGACAAAGCCGGGGCGAAGCCGCTGCACGCAGCAGCGAAGTGTAGGAAGGGTGGACCCACCCGTTGTTGGGTCCACGTACTCCAGGATGACGTCGTCGTAGGGGCTGGCCGGCCCGCCCTCGCAGAACAAGTCCAATTGCCGTTTCACGTCAGCCCAAGGATAGCGGCGCGGCAACGCGCCGCCCACCGGTTGCTCCCACATGGGCCTGACGATGCCAGTCCGTTCGCTCGAATATTCGTGGCGCTCCGGGCGCATTGGCTGCGTGGTGTTGCCCAGCGGCTGATAGGCCATCTGGCCGAGCGACAGCATCAGCGGCACATCAAGCACGTCCAGCCAGACGCCCAGCCCGTTGCTCTCGTTATGGTGGTCGTGCCACGTCCAGGCAGGCGTCAGTACAAGGTCGTGAGTCTCCATCGGCAGCACCTCGCCGTTGACAACGGTAAAGAGCTTGGGATCGCCGTCCATCACGAAACGCAGGGCCGAGATCGGGTGGCGGTGCGCCCAGGCCACCTCGCCTGGCTTGACCGCCTGCATGCCCGCCAGGATGGTCTGCGACGTGCCGCCGCGCTCCAGACCCGGGTTGATGAAGGACAGATTGCGGCGCGCCGTGAAGCTTTCCTGCATCACGTCGCAAGCCTCCATCAGCTTGCGCTGTACTACGTCCCACTTCCACAGCATCGGAATCGCCATGGTCTTGGGGCCGTCGATCAGACGCTCCAGCATCTCGTCGTACTGCCACTGGCCGCGTATGGAGACCTCGGCAAGGTCCTTGTCGAAATTCGCCAGTGACTTGACCGGCATCTTGGGATTGGCGCTCATGTTTGTGTCCTTGTCGTTGATCAGGTGCCGGCGAATTCGCGTTGCAGTTCCGCCCAGCGACGCCCGCAGATGCGCGAGCCTTCCACGTAGTCTTCTGGCGCTTCCAGGTAGGGAGGACGCGATGGGCCCGGCCTGAACAGGCCCGCTTCCTCGAAGCGCACATGCCCGAGCTGGATGCTGTAGTCCATGAACTTGGACATGTCTCCGCCCGGGAACATGGCCCGCACTGCCCAGTTCACTTTCTCGCTGATGGCCTTGGCCTTTTCCCATTCTCCGGCGAGGATGGCATTGCGCAGCGCCATCAGCGGCGCGGGAGCGCAAGCGACTCCGCCCGACCAGCAAGCCTGCGCCTGCTTCGGATACTCGCGCGCCAGTGCGCACCAGTCCACGTCCAGCGGCAGCAGGCGCATCTTGTCCCCGATCTCCAGCAGGTCGGGCACCAGCGCAGGGCCGCCGACATGCTTGGATGCAACCACTTCGGGAATCTCGGCTAGTGCTCGGTAAACTTCGCGCGAAATCTTTCCCTTGAACGCCGACGGGTTGTCATACACCACCAGCGGTACGCCGGGCAGCGCATGTGCCACGTCCTGGTAGAAACGAAGGATGGCCTTGTCATCCATGGCCAGCCACATCGGGCGACCCACAAACAGGCCGTCAGCGCCGATCTCTACCAGTTCGCGCCCGCGTGTGATGGTGTCGCGCGTGTTGAGGGTAGTCACGCCGGCAAACACGGGCCGCTTGCCGCCGACAGTGCGCACCACTGTCTGCACGAAGGTGCGCAACTCTTCGGCCGTGAGCGTGGCGCACTCGCCGAAGGTACCGGTCGTCATGATCACGTCCACACCCGCATCGACGACGGCGCGCACCATCTTTTCGGTTTCCGCAATCTCGATCGTCTGCGTGGCGCTCCAGCTCTGCGCGTCCGCGGTGGCCGGCGTGGGCACGATGCCCACCAAACCGCGAATGTCATGCATCGTCAATTTCATGTGTGCTCCAGTTGTCTTCGCGTTGACGGTTACATGCTCAGGTAGCGCGACAGCACTTCCGGCGCCGCTTGCAGCTGCGAAGAGGTGCCGGTCCAGGCCACGCTGCCCTTGTCGATCACGTAATGCCGGTCTGCCAGATGCAGCAGCGGCTTGAGGTTCTTATCGATGACCAGCATGGTCAAGCCTTCGCTCTTGAGCTGCACCAGGCACAGCCAGATCTCCCGGCGCACCAGCGGCGCCAGGCCCTCAGTGGCTTCGTCAAGGATCAGAAGCTTCGGGTTGGTCATCAGGGCGCGGCCGATGGACAGCATCTGCTGCTCGCCACCTGAGAGGTCGCTGCCCAGGTTCTTGTTGCGCTCGCGCAGGCGCGGGAACATGCCGTAGACCCGGTCCAGCGTCCATGGCTGGCCCTGCGACGCGCGCCGAATTTCGGTGGCAAGCAGGTTCTCCCGCACGGTGAGATTGGGAAAGATGCCGCGGCCTTCAGGCACCAGTCCGATGCCGCGGCGCGCGTTCTCATGGTCGGGTCGCCCTGCGATCTCGACGCCCTCAAACAGGATGGAGCCGCTTCGCGGTGCCAGCATGCCGAGCAGCACCTTGACGAGCGTTGATTTGCCCATGCCGTTTCGCCCGAGCAGCGTGACGAACTCGCCGCGCTGGATATCCAGGCTGGGGCCGAAGAGAACTTGGCTGCTCCCGTAATGAGCAACGAGATTCTTCGCCGTGACCAGGCTGGCGCTCACAGTACGGCCTCTTCATCGCCGATATAGGCTTCCCGCACGGCGACGTCGGCACGGATTTCATCGCAGCTGCCGGTGGCGATTACCTTGCCATAGACCAAGACGCTGATCCGATCGGCCAGCGCAAAAACCGCCTCCAAGTCATGCTCGATCAGCACGATGGCCGTGGTGCCACGAATGCGCTGCAAAAGCTGCACGATCTCGCGGGACTCCGCGGGTCCCGTGCCAGCCATAGGCTCATCCAGCAGCATGATTCGCGGCTGGGTCACCATGACCATTGCGAGCTCGAGTTGGCGCCGTGCCCCGTGCGCGAGGTCACTGGCGTGGCGATTCTTCATGGGCTTCAGCCCCACCAATTCGATCGCCGCCAACGCCGGGCCAGCGACGCCGGCGTTGCGTGCTACATCATCGAAGAAGCGCAGGCTGTGACCACGGTGCGCCGCCAGCACGGCCATCATGACGTTCTCATGCACCGAAAGTTCGTCGAAGACGGCGGTAATCTGGTATGAGCGCGCCATGCCCAAGGCGGCGCGGCCCTGCGGCGACTCCTTGGTGATGTCGCGACCCTCGAGAAGGATGCGTCCCGAGTCCGGCTGGATCTCGCCCGCAAGCTGGTTGATGAGCGTGGTCTTGCCGGCGCCGTTGGGGCCGATGACCGCATGGATCTCGCCTGGACGCACATCGAACTCTATGCCGTCCGATGCGCGCACACCGCGAAAACTTTTGACCAGGTTCTCGACCCGAAGCAAGGTGTTTGTCATGCCGCCCCCTTGCGTGCCAGGAGACCGGAGAGCCCGTGCTTTGTGCCCATTGCCATCAGGACGATGAAGATACCAATGAGACCCATGAAATGGGTGCGGACAAAGGCGTCAGCGCCCATGGGCAGCGGCAGGGCCGCGTTGGCGATCAACTCCTCGAGCACCAGCAGCGCGATGGCGCCGTAGAGCGGACCGAATACGGTGGCCGCACCGCCCAGGACGACCATGACAATCAACTCACCGGAGAGCGACCATTGCAGATAGGAAGGCGAGGCGAAACGCGACAGGTTGGCCAGCAAAAAACCAGCGACGATGCAGATCAAGGCGGAGATGACATAGGCGGTGAGCTTATAGCGAAGCACGGGATAACCCAGAGCGGTCATGCGGCGCGTGTTGAGCTTGCTGCCGCGCAGGATCCAGCCAAAGCTAGATCGCGACATCAAAGCCACGAACACAAGGACCATCGCTAGCAATGCGAGCACGAGGTAATAAAAGGGGACCGGTCCTTCCAGCGAAATCCCAAAGAGGTTGCTGCGCGCCGCTAGCGTCATGCCGTCGTCACCACCGTAGCGCTTGAGGCTGATGACCACGTAGTGGAACATCTGCGAGAAGGCCAATGTGATCATGATGAATGCAATGCCGCTGGTGCGCAGCGCGACCACGCCGAGCACGGCGGCGATGCAGCCACCCCCGGCCAGTGCAACCGCCAGCTGCAGCGGACCGGACTGGACACCGGCATCCGACATGACGGCCACGACGTAGGCGCCCAGGCCCACATACAGTGCATGGCCGAAACTCACCATGCCGCCGTAACCTAGGGCTACGTTCAGCCCCACGGCTGCGATCGCCAGGACAAGAACTCGGCTGGCGAAGGTGATGTAGTAGCCCTGGCCGAGCGCGTTGGCGGCCAGTGGCAGCAGCGCTAGCCCGAACACCACGAGGGCAGGTAGCCAGTGGCGGCGAAGAAGATTCGGTATCGAGTCAGCCATGGCGCACCGGGAACAGGCCGTTGGGCCTTACGGCCAGTACACACGCCATGAAAAGATAGATGAGGACAGATGCGAGCGCGGGCCCGGCGGCTTGCGCCACGGAACGTTCGAAGACTTCGCGCAGCAGCATGGGCAGGAACGCACGCCCTATGGTGTCCACGATCCCGATGATCATCGCGCCGTAGAACGCTCCGCGGATGGAGCCGATGCCGCCAGTCACGATGACCACCAGGGTCATGATCAGGACCGGTTCACCCATGCCGGGCTGCACGGAGGTGATCGGGCCGGCCATCAAGCCGCCGATGGCTGCAAGCATGGCGCCGAATGCGAACAGCCAACATTTCAGTCGGGCGATGTTCACACCCAGCGCGCTCACCATGTCTGGCCTGCTGGCGCCCGCGCGCACCAGCATACCGATGCGGGTGCGGTGAATCAGGACATAAAGGACGGCGCCAATCGAAAATGCTACGGCGATGATGAGCAGGCGATAGATAGGATATGCCGCCCCTGCCAGGGAGACTGAGCCTTCAAATGCAGCTGGACTGCCCGCGTGAACCGACGAGGGACCCCAGACGATGCGAGCGAGCTCATTGAAAAACAGCACCATGCCGAAGGTCACGAGCACCTGGTCGAGATGTTCGCGGCGGTACATGCGCGAGACGACCAGACGCTCGACGAGAATGCCTAGCAAGAGGCCGCCCACGATCGCCGCCAGCGCCGCCACGGCGAACGATCCGGACATCTTGTAGCCTGCAGCCGCGAAGTAGGCACCCATCATGAAGAGCGAACCGTGCATCAGGTTCACGAAATTCATGATCCCGAACACCAGTGTCAGCCCCGCCGACAGCAGAAACAGCAGGGCTCCCAGCTGGATGCCATTGAGCAACTGCGTCAGTACGAGCGATGTCGTCATCGGGTGCGGTCTCGTTCAATTCAGCTCAGGTCCGGCTCACTTCATCGCGCACTGCGTGTGGTACGAATCGGCCTGCGACTTGAAGGGTGTGGCGATGGTCTTGAGACTTATTCGGCCCTTCGCATCCTTGGCGACTTCCTGGATGTGGAAATTCTGGATCGGAAAGTTGTTGCTGCCGAACTTGAACGGTCCGCGCACGGATTCGAAATCAGCGGCCTTGAGTGCGGTCATGAATGCCTTCTTGTCGCCCACATTGCCCTTGACCTTGGCGATCGCGGAGTCCAGCAGCAACGCGGAGTCATAGCCCTGCGCCGCGAAAGCTGCCGGGATGCGGTTGTACTTGCGCTCGAAGTCTTCGACGAAGCGCTTGTTGGCCCGGTTGTCCAGGTCCGGACCCCAGGGGAACGCGCCCAGCACACCAAGTGCGGTCTCCTTCAGCGCTGGCAGCGTGGTGCCATCCACTGCACCGCCAGACATAAGTGGCACCTTGCCAAGCAGACCTGCCTGCTGGTACTGCTTGACGAAATTGATGCCCAGGCCGCCGGGATAGAACACGAACACGGCATCGGGCTTGGCCGCGCTCAGCTGCGTGAGTTCGGCGGAGAAGTCCGGCTGGTTCAGCGGCGTGTAGACCTCGTCGAGGATCTGGCCTTTGAACGTGCGCTTGAAGCCAGACAGGAAATCCTTGCCCGCCTGGTAGTTGGGCGCCATCAGGTAGATTTTCTTGTAGCCTTTGTCATTGGCGTGCACGCCAAACACTTCGGCCAGCTGGTCGACCTGCCATGACACCAGGAACTGGTAGGGAGAGCAGGCGGCGCCCGCGATCGGGGAAGGTCCGGCGTTGGAGCCGACCAGGAAGATTTCCTTGTCGGTGATTGACTTGTGGACGGCCATCATGATGTTCGAGAAGGTGACGCCGGTGATGATCGGCACCTTGTCGCGCTCGATCAATCGCTGCACAACCTGGTTGGCCACGTCGGGCTTGAGCTGCGTGTCTTCCTTGATGATCTGCACCGGCACGCCGCCGAGCTTGCCGCCGTTGCGCTCAACCACCATCATGAATCCGTCGTACTGATCCTGGCCCAGTGCTCCTTGCGGACCCGACAGTTCACCAATGAACCCGATTTTCAGTGGTGTCTGCGCCTGCGCACCTGCGATGCCGCAAGCCGCGATGAGGCCAATGGCCAGTTTCTTCAGAGTATGCATGTTGTCTCCGTTGTGGTTTGTCGTGAACTCAACTCGTCGTCGTCTGCCCTGCTGCAAGGTGGATCACGCCATCCTTGATCGCGACGGCATATGTTCGAAGTGCGTGTGTGCACGGCGCGGCAGTCACCGCTCCCGTGCGCACGTTGAACATTCCCTGGTGTAGCGGGCACTCCACTTCATCGCCTATCAGGTAGCCGTCGGCCAGCGACGCGCGACCATGCGTGCACTCGTCCTGCGTCGCGTAGACACAGCCTTCGACACGGAAAAGCGCAACATCTTTTCCCTCGAACTGGCAGCGGCGAGATTCCCCTTCAGGGATCTCAGCGAGGTCAAGTACGGGAATGAAAGCGTCGGGCATAGCGATACGTGGTTGGGGTTTTAGGAGCGCTCTGACAGTATTCTTCTACAAATGCTTAGATATCTAAGTAAGTAAATTCCCTTGGTACTTTCGGACTCATCACCTTCCAGATCGCAGGAGTGCATTTCGGCAAGCAGGGACAAAACGTTTAACCGTATGTCGTACACCGTGACGCTCATTGGCTCAAAGGGCATCAGTGACATTGAAGCCGTAGCTGCGGAGTAAAGGTTTCGAGGCTTGCTTGAAGCCAATCTCGGCGGCGTCGAGCAGGCTTTTCGAGCCTGGCTTGATTCCAACAAAACCATCTTCATTGGCGGCGGAGAAGGTGAGTCTGTTGATTTCCACTGAATCCTGAGCCCCGGGGGGTCAGATTTGTTCAGAAATCAACGGTACTTATGCTCAAAGGACATCGACAAGATGGTTGCAGCCATGTTCTGCGAAAGTAGACGTGCCAGCGAGGGAAGAAGCATGGGCTCTAGTCTCCGCCAACGTGTGGCTAGTTCGTCGTGGTGCCGGGGGCGCATAAAGACATCAGTACCGTGAGGAACTTCGAGCACGACCCCAAGCGGATTAGCTTGCTGGCGCCGAAATGACCTCTGTACGACGAATGGAGTGGGATCGACGGACGGGCATGGATCGAATGGGGCACCACTCGGCCTACGTGCTCGCACGCGCACATGCAATGAATACAGAGTCGACGCACGCCTCGGGACGCATGCTGATCGGCATTCGAGCCGCCGTCCGACAGTATTGCGGTCGCTGACGGACTAGTCTGCAATGACACTATCAGGAGACACGCCATGTCCAGCAACAAGAAGCTCGATCCGACCGGCGAACGCGCCGAGGCCACCGAGGCAATGGAGTCGACACCAATCAGCGGCAAAGACCATGAGTACCGTGCCGACGGCGATCACCGCCCCCGTCAGGACGCAGCGGCCGCTGCAGGCGGCAAGACTGATGGCGGCGGCCTTGCCGCGAGTACGGAAGAAACAGCGCCCCAGGTTGGAGTCGAGACTGAGCGTCACATCAGCGAAGGCATTCCGGGTGCGGGACAGTCGCCTGAATCGCGCTAGCCGAGTTGCAGCCCGTGTGAACTTGGGTTGCCTTAGCCCGCAGGCGTGTCCAGCTCCGGATACCGCCGAAAGATCCCTTCTTCGTTGAATGCAATGCGGCGCTCGCTTCGCAGGTACGCGGCCACGCGCGGCTGCGCGGCCACACGGCCGTGCGTGCCGACGACCCGCGGTGTGCGCGAGAGCACGCGCCCGGCCGCCAGGGGGAATGCATAGCGCAGTCCTTCGACGAGCTGGAACAGCGACAAGTCCGCATAGCTCATGCGGTTGCCGACCAGCCAGCGGTCACCGGCCGGGTTCTGCGCAAGGATGCGCTCAAACCACTGCAGGAATTTCGGCATGCGCTCGCTGCAGAAGTTGGCGGCGCGCCGCAGCGCCTCGGCTTTCTGGTCTTCGTAGTACAGGCTCGACGCGATGGGGTGATGCGTGTCGTGCGCCTCGGTCACCATGTCGGCGATGGTCAGCTGGATCTGCATCGTCCAGGCGCGCGCCTGCTCGCTGCGCGCCACCAGCTTCAACACCGGTGCCAGGTACTGCAGGATGGCGGCTGTCTGGCCGATGACGAAATCGCCGTCCTTGAGAAAGGGCGGCGCGAAGGGCGGCTGGCGCAGGCTGCGGTCGCCCAGCGTGCGCAGCAGGGCAGGCACGCCGCGGCCCGCGTCCTCGGGGCCCCGTGCGATGTCCACGTAAGTCGCGCCTGCCGCTTCGAGCGCCAGGCGGACGAATTCGCCGCGACCGGGGATCGTCGGCCAGTAGTGCAGTTCATAGGTCATGGCGCGACTGTAGCCACTTTGCCTGGCGCCGATGGCTGCATCCAGACTTTTTGAGCCGGCGTTCAATCGTGTAAGTGCTCGCGCACAAAACCACGAAACCAGCTCATCACCGGGGCTTCGGTTCGTCCAGCCAGCGTGACATACGCAAATCGGGCAGCGGCCCTGAGCGTGGGCTTGATGGGCAATTCAACCAGTGATCCGTCTTGCAGGCCAGCCCGGGCCGCGGCCACCACGCCCAGATAAATGGCCTGGGTCTGCGCAACCGTCGCCAGCATGCTGGCGATGTCTTCACACATCAGCGTAGCCATTGCCGACGGGTTGGCCAGCACACCGTATTGATCCACCAGTTGGCGCACCACTTCATCGGACAGGGGTGTAGAGGCCACCGGGTACTGCGTGATGTCCTGAAAGCTGACCGGGCGTCTGGCTGCCAGTGGGTGGGTGGCATTGACGATAAAACCCGCGCGGATGTCCCCCAGCGATTCAATGTTCAAGTCTGTGGCGGGTGTGACGCGGCGTATGTCCACCACCATGGCATCAAGCTGGCGGCTTCGCAGTTGCTGGAGCTGGAGTTCGGTAGGCCCGCGTGTGATGGAAACCTTCATGCCAGGGTAGTACCCGGCTGCGGCGCACATCAGCGGTGTCATCAGCAGCGCGCCCGGCCCCGAGCCCATGCCAACACTGACAGAACCCTGGCCTTCTTGTTGCAGCAATTGCGCACTGTGGCGCAGCTCGGCAGCATCCCGCACGATATGGCGAGCCCGGGTCACCACGTCCAGGCCCAGCGGGGTGAGCTCGTTGCGCTTGCCGATGCGGTCCAGCACCTTGGCACCCAAATCGCTTTCCAGGCTCTGGATGCTGCGGCTCAACGCCGATTGGGTGATGAACAGTTTCTCGGCCGCGCGGCTGAAGGAGCCGGTGTCGGCCAGGGCCAGCAGATGCTCCAGATGTTTGATGTTCATGGCGGGCAGCCCTTCAAGTGAATGAAGAAACCAATCGAAAAGCAAACTGTGCTTTATGAGGAAAATGAATGTTAACAAGAAAAATAAGTCATTAGACGCATTGTTTATGGCCGCCTACCATTCGCCTCACCCCTACTTTCTGGAGCCAGCCATGCATCCCACCGCCCGCGCTTTGGTTCGTCATTGCAGCGCACTGTTTGTCGGCCTTGCGTTGGCCGCTTCAGTGGCCGCGCAGACTTACCCGTCCAAACCCGTGAGCATGATCGTGGCCTTCCCGCCCGGTGGGGGCTCCGATGTGCTGGGCCGCGCTGTCGGCAAAGGCATGGCTGAAGTGTTTGGCCAGCCCGTCATTGTTGAAAACGTGGTGGGCGTGGGCGGCTCCCTGGGGGTGCTCAAGGCGGCCCATGCCCAGCCGGATGGCTACACACTTCTGGCGGGCTCCCCGCTGGAGCTGATCTACACGCCGCTGGGCGTGGCCGCGGCCAAAAACAGGCCGGAGGACATGCGCCTGGCCGCCTTGGTGGGGTACACCCCCCTTGCCATTGCCGTGCGCAAGGATTTGCCGGTGAACACGCTCGAAGAGTTCGTTGCACTGGCAAAAAAGTCTGACAAGCCGCTGAGCTTCGGCTCTACGGGCATCGGGTCCCTCTATCACCTGATGGCTGAAAAGGCGCTGCAAACGGCTGGTGCCCGTGGCCTGCACGCGCCGTACAACGGCATGGCACCCTACGTCAAGGATTTGATGGGCGGTGTGATTGACTTTGCGGTGGTCCCTTTGGTCGGTCCGGTGATGGGCGCCATTGAGAGCGGCCAGATCAAGGCGCTGGCGCTCGCATCCAGTCAACCCTTGCCACGCCTGCCCAGGTTGCCCCTGGCAAGCGCCACCAAAGGCTTTGCGGACTTCCAGTTCAGCATCTGGATTGGCATTGAAGCCAGTGCCAAAACGCCTGACTCACAAGTGGCCGCCGTGCACAAGGCAGCCTATACCGCGCTGGCCAACCCGGACATTCGCAAAATCATTGAGACCGCAGGCAGCACAGTGGCCGAACCCATGAGCCTGGCACAGCTTGATGCCTTCTACAAAATGGAAGTGGTCAAGGCTGCGGCGATTGCCAGGTCCATCAAGCTGGAACCCCAGTAAGCGTCATGGGTGCCAACGACAGCAAACGCGACGAGTTGGCCCTGCGGGACGGCAATTACCTGGGGCACGCGATGGTCGGGCGGGTCGGCGAATTCATCCAGATTCGCCGAGACATTCATGCCCATCCGGAGCTTGCTTTTGAGGAGCACCGCACCGCCGCCCTGGTGGCTGGCAAGTTGCGCGAATGGGGTTATGAGGTCACAACCGGTTTGGGGCAAACCGGCGTGGTGGGCACATTGCGTCGTGGCAAAAGCACCCGCTCCCTGGGGCTGCGTGCCGACATGGATGCGCTGCCGATTCTTGAAGCAGGCACACATGCGTGGGCCAGCAAAAAACCGGGCCTGATGCATGGCTGCGGCCACGACGGTCACACCGCCACGCTCCTGGCTGCGGCCAGGCTGATCGCGCAGGACCTTGATTTTGATGGCGTGCTGCATCTGATTTTCCAGCCCGCAGAAGAAGGCGCCGGTGGCGCGGTGCAGATGATGGCGGACGGCCTGTTTGAGCGTTTCCCCTGCGACGCGGTTTTTGCCTTGCACAACATGCCGGGTATCGAGGCGGGGCGCTTCGTGTTCAGAAGCGGCCCCACGATGGCGTCCAGCGACAACGTGACCATCCGCTTGAAGGGGCGCGGTGGCCATGGCGCTTTTCCGCACCAGTCGGTGGATACAGTGGTGGCAGCCGCCTGCATCGTGATGGCATTGCAGACCATCGTGTCCAGAAACGTAGATCCGTTGAAGACGGCGGTGGTCACGGTGGGTGCCTTGCACGCAGGCGAGGCCAATAACGTTATTCCTGAAGAGGCCCGGCTGGAGTTGAGCATCAGGGCACTGGACACCGACGTCAGGGCCTTGCTCAAGGAGCGGATCATGGCGCTTGTCGAACTGCAGGCGGCGAGCTATGGCGTGCAAGCTTGCATCGATTGGCGGGAGGGCTATGCCGTGCTCGTCAATACGCCCGCAGAAACCGAATTGGCAACGGCGGTGGCCTTGACGCTGTTTGGCCCGCAGCGCGTTGACCCCAATGGCCCCATGTTCACGGCGAGTGAGGATTTTTCTTTCATGTTGCAGCGGGTGCCGGGCTGCTACTTTTTTGTGGGAAACGGCGGCCCCGGCACACCTGGCGCTTGCAACGTGCACAACCCTGGCTACGACTTCAATGACGACATCATCGCGCCGGGAGCTGCCTTCTGGATGGCGTTGGTGCAGCGCCACTTTGCACCGAAGGAGCAACCACCCCTGAAAGTCCCAGGCAAAAGGACCGATCTGAACGCTGGTGACCCCATCACAGCTGGACCATGAAATCAATCGCAATCATTGGCGGCGGCATCACTGGTGTCACTACCGCTTACGCCCTGGCCCGGCGCGGCTTCGCCGTCACCCTGTTCGAGAAAAGCCGCTACGTGGCGATGGAGACATCGTTTGCCAATGGCGGGCAGCTGTCCGCGTCGAATGCCGAGGTGTGGAACCACTGGTCCACCATCGTCAAAGGCCTGAAGTGGATGCTCAGAAGCGACGCGCCCCTGCTGGTCAACCCCAAGCCCGGCTGGCACAAGCTGAGCTGGTTTGTGGAGTTCATCAGCAACATACCGCATTACGAACGCAACACGGTTGAGTCCACACGCCTGGCGATCGCGGCACGTGAACATTTGTTCAACTGGTCACAAGCCGAAGGCGTGGATTTCGATCTGAAAAAAGAAGGCATCCTGCACATCTACCGCGACAAAAAGGGTTTTGACCACGCCGGGCAGGTCAGCATTCTGTTGGCAAAGGGCGGCTTGCAGCGCCGTGCAGTGACGCCGGCCGAAATGAAGGCCATCGAGCCGACGCTGGCCGGCAATTACTATGGGGGTTACTTCACCGAGAGCGACTCAACCGGCGACATTCACAAGTTCACCACCGGCATGGCCAAAGCGGCTGAACGCCTGGGCGTGCACTGCCTTCACGGGCAAGATGTCCTGGCCGTGCACAGCGATGGCGTAACGGCAGAAGTGACGGTGGCTGACGGCGACGGCCACGTCACGCACCACTTTGATGGGCTGATCGTGTGCGCAGGCGTTGAGAGCCGCAACTTTGCCGCCCAACTGGGAGACAGGGTCAACATCTACCCGGTGAAGGGCTATTCCATCACCGTTAACCTGCCGGACGCATCAAGCCAGGCTGCAGCGCCCACCGTGAGCCTGCTGGACGACGAGACCAAGCTGGTCACCAGCCGTCTGGGCACGGACCGCTTCCGTGTCGCAGGCACGGCAGAGTTCAACGGCTACAACAAAGACATCCGCGCCGACCGCATTCGGCCCCTGATCGCCTGGGTCAACCAGTGCTTTCCTGGCATCAACACCCGCCAGGTCGTGCCCTGGGCCGGCCTGCGCCCCATGATGCCCAACATGATGCCTCGCGTGGGCCGGGGAAAATCACCCAACGTTTTTTACAACACCGGGCATGGCCATTTGGGGTGGACGCTGTCTGCCGTCACGGCGGATATGGTTGGGGGTGTGGTGCAGGGGGCGATGGAGGCGGGCGCGCCGTGACGGTGAGGCTGAGCCTGGTGTTTGCGCTATGCCAGGAAAAGATCCGAGATCACAGCACGCAGCCATCCGTTGGCCGGGTCCTGCTTGTAGCGCTCATGCCAATGCTGCTTGATGGAGAACGTCGGCAGCGCAAACGGCGGCCGCAAGGCCTTGACGTCGGCGATGCCCACCAGCGTATGCGCCACCCGGGTGGGCAGCGTCACCATCAGGTCCGTGCTGGCCACCAGCCCGCCCAGGCCCAGAAAGTTCGGCAGGCGCAACGCCACGTTGCGCTCCACGCCCAGTCGTTGCAGCTCTTCCTCCACCAGGTTCTGCCCGGTCCCGGACGCGGTCACCACGACGTGGTTCTCCCGCCGGAACATTGCCTCGGTGAGCCTGGACCGCACGCGCGGGTGGCCGCTTCGCACGACGCAGGCGAAGTCCAGCTCGAAAAGCTTCTGCTGGTAGAACCCCGCCTCCAGCTGCGGCATGAAACCGACGGCCAGGTCCGCCTCGCCGGATTCCAGCATCTTCGGTGTCTGAGTCGAGATGTGCGTGATCTCCAGGTTGATGCCCGGGGCGATCTCGCGCAGCCGGTTGACCAGGGGCGGCAGTAGCGCCAGGTGCGTGATGTCGGTCATGCAGATGCGGAACGTGCGTTGCGCGGTGGCCGGGTCGAACACGGCCTGCTGCCGGGTGATGCCGCGCAGCAGTTCCAGGGCCTGGCGCACCGGTGCCACCAGCGAGGTGGCATGCGGCGTCGGCTGCATGCCGTCGGCGGTGCGCACGAACAGAGGGTCCCCGAAGTGGCGCCGCAATCGCGCCAGAGAGATGCTGACCGAGGACTGCGCCACCCCGAGGTTGTCGCCGGCCCGGGAGACGCTGCGGGTCTTGTAGACCTCGTCGAAGACAGCCAGAAGTTTCAGATCCATTATTTACTTTCCCGTTATTGAATATTGGAGCCATCGCATTGCCCAAATAGTGTGCCAAAACCAGAATGGTGGCAATGACAACGTTTGCTCATACAGGGGACATCCGCATGCACACCATCAAGCCGGCCACTGTGCAGGAGCCCAGCCGCGACACCCCGGTCTGGGGCGAGTACGACGTCGTCGTGCTCGGCGGCGGTCCGGCCGGCATCGTCGCTGCCGCTGCTTCGGCGCGCCTGGGCCGCTCCACCCTGCTCGTCGAAAGCTACGGCTTTCTGGGTGGCATGGGCACCGCCGCTGGCGTGACGAACTTTTGCGGGCTGCACGCAAACGTGTACGGCCAGATCCAGCAGGTGGTGCACGGCGTGGCCGACGACCTGCTGGCCGGAATCCGGGCGCTGAACGGCCTGAGCGAGCCGCACGTAATCCTCGGCAAGATAGCCGCTCAGGCGTACGACAACGCGGCCTTCAAGGTGGCGGCGGATAACCTGGTGCTGAGCAGTGGTGCCCAACTGCTGTTCCACGCCCAACTGGTTGGCGTCCTGATGCATAGCCCCAGTAACATCCACGCCGCCCTGATCGAGACCAAGTCCGGCCGTTACGCGGTACTGGCGAAGACCTTCATCGATTGCACCGGCGACGGCGACCTTGCAGCGCAGGCTGGAGCTCCGTTTGAAAAGGGAACCAGTGCGCGCGACATGATGTACCCGTCCACCATGTTCCGGGTCAACGGGGTCGACGCCGAGGTGGCGGGGGACGCGTATGACCGGTTCGGACACCTCATGGACGAGGCCGAGAAGTCCGGCCGCAAGTTCCCGCGCAAGACGCCCATCATCCGCCCGCAAAAGAACCCGGCTGAGTGGCGGGCCAACGTCACCCAGCTGGCGAATGCGGCTGGCCATCCGGTGGACGGCACCGACGCGGCCCAGCTCAGCGATGCCGAGGTCGAGGGCCGCCGGCAGATTGTGGATTTCTTTCAGTTCCTGCGCGGGTCGGCACCCGGGTTCGGGAACTCCTACATCCTGGAGATCGCCCCGCAGGTCGGTGTGCGCGAAACCCGCCGCGTCGTCGGCGAGTACCAGCTGACCGAGGATGACGTCCTTCAGTGCGCCAGCTTCGAGGACAGCATTGGCGTCAACGGCTGGATGATCGAGGAGCACGTGGCCGGGAACATCTCCTTCCGGTGGCAGGACATTCCCAACTGCCGCGGGTTCAACCAACTGCCTTACCGTATTCTGCTGCCGCAGCGCGTGGACAATCTCCTGGTGGCCGGGCGCTGCGCTTCCATGACGCATATGGGCCAGGCGGCGGCACGCGTCTCCGGCGGCTGTTTCGTGATGGGGCAGGCAGCCGGGACTGCCGCGGCGCTGGCGGTGAACGCTGGCGTTCGCCCGCGGGACCTCCCGGTCGCACAGCTGCAGCAGCGCCTGCAAGCCGATGGAGCCTACCTCGGTCGCGACATCCTATAACCGATCCCACCCGATTCCTGGAGCCAACCATGAGACGACGCAGTCTGAACAAGGCGGCTTTGGCCGCAGCGGTGACTTGCCTGGCGCCGATGGCGCAGGCCCAGCAGCGTGGCGCCGGGGCGGCATGGCCCACGAAGACCGTGCGGCTGCTGGTCGGCTTCCCGGCCGGCTCCACTCCCGACACCCTGGCCCGCACCCTGGCAGAGCCGCTGTCCACGGCACTGGGCCAACCGGTGATTGTCGAAAACAAGGCCGGGGCGGGTGGACAGATCGCCATGGAGCAGGTTGCCCGGGCCACGGACCACCACACCCTCGCGCTGGCCAGCAACAGCCTGGTCACGGCAAAGATGCTGGGCACCAAGCTGCCCTACGACGCGGCCAAGGACTTCAGCTTCATCTCGCTGCTGGCAACGGCGCCCCTGGTCCTGGTCGCGCCTGCGCAAGCCCCCACGGGCGCAGCATTCTTCGCGGCCGCCGTGCAGCAGGGCGACAAGTGGAACTACGGCTCGGTCGGCAACGGCTCCATGGGCCATTTGGGCATGGAAGTGCTCAAGACCAAGGTCAAGGGACTGGCGCCCACGCACGTCCCGTTCAAGGGCAATCCCGATGTCGTGACCAGCATGATCGGCGGGGAGATTCACATGGCCCTCGTCCCACCGGGCATCGCCATCCCGCAGGCCAAGGCCGGCAGGCTCAAGGTCATCGGGCTGGCCGGGGGGCGCAGCGCGGTCGCGCCCGAGGCGCAGCCGCTCGCCGACGCCGGCGTGCGCGACTTCAACGTGGAGGTCTGGGCCGCACTGATCGGCCCGGCCAGCCTGCCGAAGGCCGCGCAGGACCGGCTGGCGGCGGTGGTTCCCTCCATCGTGCGCAACGCCGAGACTCGCCAGAAATTGCTGAACCAGGGCTGGCAGGCGGTGGGCACGTCGCCAGACGGCCTGAGGAACCGCATCAGGGACGAGACCGCTACCGTCGAGGCCCTCGTACGCGGAATCCAGTTGAAGTAAGCGCGGCGCGCACGACTGACACGCCGGCTTTCGACTCTTCGAGCAGCCTGGCCATCGCATCCAGCGACTCGAAGATTTCCAGGCTCGCCAGCGCGACCCGCCGCCCCGCCTCCGTGGCCTCCAGGCCGCGGCGGTGGCGCAGGAACAGTGCGGCGCCCAGCCCTTCTTCGAGCCGCGCAAGCTTGTGGCTCGCGCCGGAGACGGACATATGGCAGACCTGCGCGGCTGCCGAGAGGGAACCCGCCCGCGTGCACTCCACGACCAGGCGCAGCGATGGCAAATCCAGACGGTGCAGATTGATGCTGCTGAGCATGGCGCTGCGGCCCGGCACGTTGCCCTACCTGAACAGGGGCATGTGCCGGGCGAAAGGCAGACTGTCAGAAGGAGTGGCGCATCCCGATCGCCAGGGCGCGGGGGGTTGCACCCGGTGCGCCCGCCGCAAAGGCCACGTCGTTGCCAAGCAGGGCGAACTGGCCGGTCGCATTGTTCGAGGTGCGGCCGAACGAGGTGTATGCGATGGTGCGCCTGGACAGGTTGTAGGTGTAGGTCAGACCCAGGCTGGTGCCTCGCCGTTCGGCGCCGGTCGGGTTGTCCTGACGGATGCGCTGAACCTGCGCGTACACGGTGCTGGCGCCGAACGCGACCGAACCGCCCAGCCAGGTGTCGGATCCGTCCACCGGCCCATTCACGCGGAAGTGGCCGACCGATGCCGAGTAATTGCCGAACACATAGCGCGTGCCCAGGGCCATGTCCGTGCGGTTCGCGATGCCGGTGAAGGCCGCCGGCGTGCCTGCGGTCAGTGCCTGCTTGACTTGCTGCAACGAGCCGCTCACGGTCAGCCCGCCGCCGACGTACTCACCCCCGACCCCGATGAATTTATTCGTGTCGCTAGGCGGCCGTCCTGCGCCACCGCTGCTCTCCGAACCCAGCCCATAGGCCGCGCGCGCCCTGAACCCGCCGATGACCGGCGAGGTGTAGGTGAGTACGTTGCTGTTGCGCGCACTGCGCTCCGGCCCGCCGAGCAGGGACGTCAGCAGCTGGATGTTGCCCAGGTACTGGGCGCCCCGGATGGTGTCGGTGGTCACGGCGGTATAGAACAGGGGCGTGTAGTCGCGCCCGAGTGTCACCGTGCCATAGGGCGTCTCCAGACCAACGGCGGAGCGGCGATTGAAGCCCGCCACCGCCGTTCCGGTGGGCGCGGTGGGCGTGGCGCTGCCGTAGTCGCCCGTGTACTGCTTGGAGGCGCCGGTGTCCAGATCGAAACCCATCTCGAGCTGGAACAGGGCCTTCATGCCGCCGCCGAGATCCTCCACGCCGCGCACGCCCCAGTGGGACGAGGACCCGATGCCTGAGGTCACGGCCGTCAGCGCGCCCGTGCCGGGCGCACCACTGCGGCTGGACACCAGGCTGGCATCCACGTTGCCGTACAAGGTGACGCTGCTCTGTGCGCAAGCACCGGACGCGCCGAGTGCCAGTGTGGCGCAAGCCAATGCGCACGCGGTGGTCCTGCCTTGCACCCGGTGTCTGGGCGAAATCGTGGGGGGACGCTGTGTGTTGTTCATGATGAGGTTGTCTCCGTTTGTTGATAGGGGTTGAATCGCTGCCGGCGAGCATGGGAATTTTGTTTGCGCACTACTATTTCGACAATGTCATTCCTCCAATAGAAGGAAACGCAAATTCGAATACTGAAACATGCTCAGCCGCGAGGGCGACTCAGAAGCCATACACCTCAAGCGTACGGGCGCCGCGGCGGATTTGCGAGATCACATCCGCTTCCTTGCGCTCGCGCGCCACCGCCGCCTGCACCACCGCACCGGCCCGCTCCCGGGGGATGGCGACCACGCCATCGGCATCGCCCACCACGAGGTCGCCTGCATGGACGGTCAGGTCGCCGAAACGTGTGGGATGGTTGATCCAGCCGCGAGCGCCGAAGTCCTTGCCGGTACCGCGGATGCACAGCCCGCGGGCGAACACCGGGAAGCCGAAGTCGGCCAGGATGGCGCCGTCGCGTACGCAGCCGTCGATGACCAGACCGCCCAGACGGCGGGTCTGGGCCGCGCAGGACATGATCTCGCCCCAGTAGCCGAAGTCGTGCGCGTCGCTCACGTGCACCACCAGCACATCGCCCGGCTGGGCCACGTAGATGGCGCGATGCAGCCACAGGTTGTCTCCGCCGGGCGAGTGGACGGTCACGGCCGGCCCGCAGATGCGGAAAGTCGGCGCAACCGGCTTGATGGCGTGCGGCATCACACCGATGCGGCCGCCTGCCTCGTGTAGCGTGGCCACCGGCAGCTGGCGGGCGGCCTCGACCGTCGCCGCATCGGGGCGGGCGATCTCCTGCGCGATCGTGGGGCCGCTGGGCATAGCGAGCGCGCTCATGTCGTCTCCCGCGTCTGCAGCTGGTGGTAGCGGTGCTTTTCGCGCGCCTCGCGCAGGCTCATGCCGGCACGCACCGACTGGCGGATCGCGTCCTCGGCCGTCTGGATCTGCTCGGCCGAGTCGAGCACCTTGTCCTCGAATTCGCGCGGAATGGCCACCACACCGTCGGCATCGCCGCGCAGCAGGTCGCCCGGCGCGATGCGCACGTTGCCGATGCTCACCGGGACCTGTGTTGCCTCCACCTGCACCCGGTCCTTGCCGGTGCGCATCCAGTTGTCGCGGCTGTAGATCGGGTAGCCGAGTTCCAGGGCGAGCGCGACGTCGCGGTTGATCCCGTCGATGACTGTGCCGGCGATGCCTTTGTGGTGCGCCACTTCAGTGAGGATGTCACCCCAGACGGTGACGTCATCGCGGCCGTTGTTGGCCAGAACGACCACGGTGCCCGGCTCGATGTCGTCGATGAAGTCGCCCACGGTACCTGGCGGGGCGCCGGCCGGACCGTACTGGAGCGTCCAGGCGCGGCCCGTCATGCGAAACGAAGCGGACCGGGGCTTGATCCTGTAGCACTGCCCGGCCAGGCCGTGGCGGTCCAGTGCGTCGCTGAGGGTGGCAGTGTCCAGGCGCGACGCGCGCGCGACATTGGTGTCTTCTTTCATGAGCATTTTTCTTGCGCCTTCAGCGCAGCATGTGTTCGTAATCTGCGCCCATGACCTGCGTGATGGGCTGCTGCGCAAGCAGGGCCTTGGCCATGGCCGCCTCCCGCGCTGCGATGGCCTCGGCAGCGTCCAGTACCCGCACGGCATCGGCCGCCGGAATGAAGGCCACGCCGCTGGCATCAGCGATGACGTAATCGCCTGCGTTCACCAGCACACTGCCGATGGTGACGGCGCCGTTGACCTCGACCTCTGCCACCCGGCCGCGTGCGGTGCGGGCCGTGAGCGAACGGCAGTAGACCGGAAAGCCATACGCGCGAGCCTCGTCGATGTCGCGAACGGGTCCGTCAGCCACGACGCCGGCAATGCCCTTGACCTTGGCGCCCAGGGTCAGGATGCCGCCCCAGCTGCCCGCGTCGATGCCCGTGCGCTGTTCCACGACGATCACGTCGCCGGCAGTCGCGAGTTCAATGGCGGTGGTGCCCAGGTGGCGCGGCGCGCCGGTGGCCGGCGGCGCGTCGGCAGCCGCGACCAGGCGGTAGGTGACCACACGTCCGGCGATGCGCTGGGTGGTGGCCCGCTGCTCCAGGCCGCTGGCGACCTGGTCTTTCAGGCCGAGCTTGTCCATCGCGTCGGACACGGCGCAGCAGTCGATGCGCAGCAGGCGCTGGGGAATGTTGTCTTGCATGGTGGGGTCAGGCATAGCGTTGGCGCAGCTCCCGCTTGAGCAGCTTGCCGCTGGGGTTCTTGGGAAGGGCGTCGGTGAGGATGACGCGCTTGGGCACCTTGAAGCCGGCCAGCCGCTCGCGGCAGGCGGCCAGCAGGCCGGCTTCGGTCAGCGCATGGCCCGGCTTGGCGACCACAACCGCGGTGACGGCCTCGATCCAGCGCGGATCGGGCAGGCCGATCACGGCCACCTCGGACACGCCGGGGATGCCGTACATGGCTTCCTCGACCTCGCGGCTGGCAACGTTCTCGCCGCCGCTCTTGATGATGTCCTTCTTGCGGTCGACCACGGTGATGTAGCCCTGCGCATCCATGGTGGCCAGGTCGCCGCTGTGGAACCAGCCGCCCTCGAAAGCGGCGCGGGTGCGTTCGTCGTCGTGGTAGTAGCCGGTCAGCAGCTGCGGCGATCGGTGCACGATCTCGCCCACCTCTCCCACGGCCACGTCGCGCATCTCGTCGTCGACCACGCGGGTCTCCACGTTGAGCCCAGGCCGGCCGGCCGACCCCGCCTTGCGCAGCTGGTCTTCGGGTTTGAGCACGGTGGCCACCGGTGCGATTTCGGTCTGCCCGTACAGGTTCCACAGCCGCACCTGCGGCAGGCGCTGCTGCATCTCATGGAGCACCGCCACCGGCATGATGGAAGCGCCGTAGTAGCCCTTGGCCAGCCGGGTGAGGTCGGTGCCGTCGAACGCAGCCGAGCGCAGCAGGGAGATCCACACCGTGGGAGGCGCAAAGAACGAGGTGATGCCGTTTGACGCCATCATCGCCAGCAGGTTGTCTGGCGTGGGCTTTGAGGTGATGACGTTGGAGGCGCCCACGTACACGCAGGGCCCGAGGAAGACGTCCAGCTGGGCGCAGTGGTACAGCGGCAAGGCGTGCAGCACGGTGTCGCTCTCTGCGACCTCGGCGTCCACCAGGCAGGTGACGTATTCCGAGATGACCGCGTCGTGCGTCAGCATCGCGCCCTTGGGCCGGGACTCGGTGCCGCTGGTGTAGATGATCTGCGCCAGCATCGTCCCGTTCAGTTCGCGTTTCGGCGGCTGTTCGCCCTGCTGCTGCAACTGGTCAAAGGTGATCAAGCCGGGCTCGGGCGAGGTCTCGTCTTCCGAGGGCAGCCACACCAGCGTGCGCACCGCCGTTGCCTCACTGGCCTGGCGGCCCAGTGCCGTCAGGCCAGCGTCCACGCACAGCAGCTGCGCACCTGAATGCGCCAGGATGAACCGGACTTCTTCGGCATTGAGCATGAAGTTGATCGGCACCAGCACGGCGCCCAGCCGCGCCAGGGCGAAGCGCAGTGCCGCGAAAGCATGCGAGTTGCGCGCCAGCACCGCCACCCGGTCACCGACCGCCACCCCTTGTGCTGCCAGCCCGGCCGCCAGGCGCGAACAGACGGCATCGAACTGGGCGTACGTCCATTCCACCGCGCCGCAGCGGATGGCCAGCTTGTTCGGATGGCGGCGTGCGGTGCGACGCAGCAGGTCGCCCAGCGTCTGGCGCTGATGTTCGTGGGTCATCACGGTCTCCACGCAGCGAATCCGGCACCCACGCCGGTTCCGGCCGGCGTGCGAAACAGCGGCTGGTACTCGCTCCAGGCCAGGGGCAGGGGGCCCACGGCGCCCGCGGCCACGATCCAGTTCAGGATCTCCGAAGAGCCGGAGTTCAAGGCCCCCCGCGGTATCGAGCGCAAGGCCGCGTGGTCACCGCTGCGGATGGCGCCGAGCACGCGCTGGTCCAGGTCCTCGTCGACCACGAAATGGCTCAGGCCGCCGGAGCCGACCACCGCGACCCGCTGGTCCCCCGGCATGGCCTCTATCGTGCGGTGGATCGCCTGGCCCAGGTCGTGGCAGCGCGCGGCGGTCGGTACGTTCGGCCCGTAGTAGGTGTTCAGCAACACCGGCACGATCGGTACGCTGCGCCGGCGCAACAGCCGCTGCACGATGAACCCGTAGGCGTGCCCCAGGCCCACGTGGCCGTTCGCTTCGATGTGGCTGCAGGCACCGATGTCGAAGTGCGCATCCACCAGACCGCGGATCAAATCAAGCGCGAAGTCCGGCGCGCCGGCCAGCCGGTGCTGCGCGTCCATCAGGTAGCCGCGGCCCATGTCGTGCACCCAGGGGGGCGCACCCTCGTCGCCGAACAGGTCGCTGGTCACCATTTCGGCGCCGTGGTAGATGGAGATGGCCGGCTGGTTGGCAGAGGTGAACATCTCGTGGTGGTCGTCCCCCACGATCACCACCACGTCGGGCGCGGCGCGTACGAGTTCATCGGCCAGGCGGTCCAGGGCGGCGGCGCACGCACGCTCCTTGGCCGCGAGGATCCCGGGCGTGACCACGTCGGCGCTGCGCGGGCCGAGTTCGGCCAGCACCTGCTCGTACGTCAGCAGCCGGCCGTCGGACAGGTTCAGCTCCCTGTTCGCGTAGTCCGCCGCAGCCCGGTGCTGCCACTGCTCCACAGTCAAGGTCAGCAGCGGCGTGTGCGACGCGCCGATGCCCAGTACAACCTGTGCCATATCGTGCGCTCCTTACTCGTCCTTGCGAAAGCGGGTGTACAGGCGGGTGCAGTTGCACTCGAAGACGTTGCGGCGGTCCTGCTCGCTCAGCGCCGCCATCTCCTCGATCACGGGCTTGAGGTCGTCATAGGCGCGGCCGCTCACGGGATCGATAACGCTGCCGGTACCGGGGTTCTCGGTGGCGAACAGCACGCGGTCCGGCCCCACCACCTTGAACAGCAGCTCCAGCGCGTCCTTGTCGTAGGTGGTGGTGTCGAAGTGAAGGCGCTTGAGCCTGTCGTCGAAGAACTCGCCGCCAGCGCGCACGGTCCACGCGCGGAACCTGCCCATGTGGTACGGAATGGCGCCGCCGCCGTGCGGCACGATCAGCTTCAGGTTGGGGAATTTCTCGAACACTCGCGAGTTCATCAACGAGATGATGGAGATGCTCTCCTCGTTGATAAATTTGAGCGTGTAGCTCTCCCGCGGGCTGCAGCTGCCGGCCGAGTGGATCAGCGCGGGGATGTCCAGTTCGCACAGCTTTTCGTACAGTGGGTACCAGAACGCTTCGCCCAGCCCGGGGGGCGGCGCACCGTCGCCCTCGGTCGGGTCGGGGTTCAGCAGGCAGCCGATGAAGCCCTGCTCCTTGACACGGAAGTCGAGTTCCTTGAGGCAGTTGGCCGGGCTCTCGTCCCGGTACTGGGGCAGGCCCGCCACCGCGCGGAAGCGCGTGGGGAACATCTGAACGGTGCGAAAGACCAGGTCGTTCATGTGTTGGGTCCACAGCGCGGTCACGGTGGCCGGCTTGACCGAGTGCATCTGCATGTAGGGACGCGGCGACAGGAACTGGATGTCGGTTCCGACCTTGTCCATGATGTCCAGGATGACCTGGGCCGCCTCGCGCACGGCGTTGTCAGTCAGCTTGGGCAGCAGCGCGGGATTGGCCCGGCTGGCCACCAGTTCGCCCATGAACTTGTAGCTTTCGGGCGGCACGATGACGTGCGCGTGAGAATCGATGATCATTTGGAATAGCTGGTGAGTGTGTTGTTGTGGTGGGGCCGGTCAGCGCGCGCGGATCACCGCCACGGCCTCGATCTGCAGCAGCATGCCGCCGGGCAGGTCGGCCACCTGCGTGTGGCGGGCCGGCCGGTCGTGGGGATCCGGAAAGCATTGGAGCCACTCGGCATTCAGTACGTCGCGCTGGCTGTTGTCCTTGATGTAGGCCGTGATGCGCACCACGTCGCCCAGGGTCGCGCCCCCGTTGGCCAGCAGCGTGCGCAGGTTCTGGAAGGTGAACCGCGCCTGCGCGGCACCATCGGGCGGCAACTGGTCGGTGGACGGGTCCTTGCCCATGATTCCGGACGAGTACAGGATGTTGCCGACCCGAGCGCCCGCAGGAATCGGAGCGGCATGCGTCACGCCCCCGATCTCGATCGAGCGGCCGGAGTTCGGGTGGGTTGCGGTACTCATGAAGTTCCTTGCTGATGTTGCGGTGGTTGGGCCGCACCTGCCGACAGCCCATGAAGCTCATCCAGCCCGTGCGCCGACAGTCCGCCATCCACGGCGATATTGGTGCCCCTGATCCAGGCGGATGCCGGGCTGAGCAGAAAGGCGACGACCGGCGCAATGTCGGCAGGCGTGCCATGGCGATCCATGGTGCGCATGCGTTCGCCGGCCGCCGGCCCGAGCGTGCGGACGAAGTCGCCGAGGATGGGTGTGTCCACCGGCCCGGGGCTGACGGCGTTCATGCGGATGCCGCGGGTGCGCCAGGTCCAGCGGTTCTGGATCGTCCACGCGATCAGCGCCTCCTTCGAGAAGAAATAGCTGCGCGGGCCTTCGATGCCATGGGCCTCGCAGAATGCTTCGACGTCCGGGAAATCCAGTTCGGCACCGGCCCGGATGACCGCAACGGCGCGCGCCCAGCCGGCGCCAGCCGCCGATGCCAGGTTCACGATGGACGCACCGTCGGCCAGCTTGGGCACCAACGCCCGAGTCAGGTACTTGGGCGCCAGCAGGTTCACGCGCAGCACCTGCGCTGCGGCATGGGTCGGCGCCAGGCCGGCGATGTTCGCCAGCCCGTCGATCCCGTGCGGCAAGGCGGCCAACAGCCGGTCAAGCGACGCCCGGTCGCCCAGGTCGGCTTGGTGAAAGTCGTCGACGTGGCCGGCGGGCTCACGTACATCGACTCCCAGCACCCGGGCCCCCTGGGCCCGGAGGAGTTGCGCCGTTGCGGCGCCGATGCCCGAGCTCACGCCCGTGACGATGAAGGTCTTGTTGTTGAACATGGATTGAGGGTCGAATCGGGAAAGCAGGCATGGTCAGCGCGCCGCGTCACTCCAGCACGATGTTGCGTTCCTTGAAGAAGGCGCCCCATTTCGCCGACTCGCTGACGATGAACTTCTGAAAATCGGCCGGCGACTGGTTCACAAACTGGAAGCCGAGGTCGCCGAAGCGGCTCATGTTCTTGGGCAACGCCATCACCGCGCTGATCTCCTGGTTCAGGCGCTGGACCATCGCCGTCGGCGTGCCGGCGCGGGCCACCGCACCAAACCAGACGGTGAGCGAGACCGCGGGCGCGCCGGCTTCGGCCGTGGTAGGCGCCTGCGGCACCTGGGGCAGGCGCCTGGGGCCCGCCACCGCGATCACCTTGAGCTTCTGGGTGTTCACGTGCTGCAGTCCCGGGCCCATGCCGTCGAACAGGAAATCGACCTGCCCGCCCAGCAGGTCAGTGATCGCGGGTGCCGCCCCCTTGTACGGGATCGGGTTGAGCTGGGCACCCGTGGCCGTCGCAAGCAACTGGCCCAAAATGTGGCCAACCGACCCGTTGCCTTGCGTCGCATAGTTCAGAAAGCGCACGCGCGAGGCGGCCACCAGGTCGGCGATTGAATTGACCGGACTGCTGAACGGCACGTACAGCACTGCGGGCATCTGCGGCAGCGGGGCCACGGCGGTGAAATCCGTCATCGGGTCATACTGGAGCTTGCGATACAGCAGGCGGTTGGTGCACAGCACGGACATCTCCGCCACCAGCAGGGTGTTACCGTCGGGCGGTTGCTGCATCAGCGCCGACGCGGCAATGGAACCGGCCCCGCCCGGCTTGTAATCCACGATCACGGGCCTGCCCATCCGCTCACCCAGGCCCTCGCTGATGGCGCGCGCCATCATGTCCCCCGGACCGCCCGGCGGGTACGGCACGATGATGGTGATGGGTCGGGCGCCCAGCTGGGCGCGGGCGCTGCCGGTCCACGCAGTGGCTGCGAGCAGCGAGGCGATGACGTTGCGTCGAGTGGTCATTGGCGATGTCTCCGTGTTGAAATTCAGGTTCTAAGGGGTCTGCAGACGGCGCTCACGGCACGAACCACGATGCACGCGGCATGCGCGGCGTGATCACCGACACCGGCTCCATGAAGTACTTCAGGCCAAGCAGGCCCGATTCGCGGCCCAGGCCAGACTGCTTGATCCCGCCGAATGGCACCATCGGGTCCGGCGCCGCGTGGTCGTTCACCCAGATGGTCCCTGCTTGCAGCTCGGCGACAACGCGCTCGACCCGCTGCGCATCGTCCGACCACACCGAGGCGCCCAGGCCGTAGTGCGTGGCATTGGCACGCGCAATGCCTTGTTCCAGGGTGCGAAACCGCATGATCGGCAGCACGGGGCCGAACGGCTCCCCGTCGACCAGGCGGCTGCCCTCGACCAGGCCCAGCGCGATGGTGGGTGCCACGAAATAGCCGGGGCGGTCCAGCACCTGGCCTCCTGCAGCGAAGTCGGCGCCGTCGGCCCGTGCGGAATCAATGAATTCCTGCACGATTCGGAACTGCATCTCGTTTTGCACCGGGCCGAGTTGCGTCTGCGGCGCGAGACCGTTTCCCACCCGAGCATTGCGCGCGAAGGTCGCGAGCCGCTCGACGAGCGGGTCGTAGACACCCTCCTGCACGTACAGCCGCTTGATGGCCATGCAGATCTGGCCGCTGTTGACGAAGGCTGCGCCAAAAATGCGGGCGGCGACCGCATCGACGTCGACATCGTCGAGCACCAAAGCCGCGTCGTTGCCGCCCAGCTCCAGAGTGAGGCGCTTGAAGTCGTTGGCGGCGCTCTGTGCCACCTTGCGCCCGGTCGCCGTGGATCCGGTGAACGTGACCTTGGCGGCCGCTGGATGCTGCGACATCCATTGCCCGAGTTCGTTGCCGCCGGCCACGACATTGAACACGCCGGGCGGGAAAATGCCGCGCCCGATCTCCCCCAGCCTCAAGGTGGCCAGCGGCGTGTAGGGCGAGGGCTTGAGGACCAGGGTGTTGCCGGCGTGCAGCGCATGGAGCAGTTTGCCCACCGCCATCGTGACCGGAACGTTCCACGGCGCGATCGCCGCCACCACACCCAGAGGGCGGTAGTGCAGCACCGCGTGGGACCGGTCGTCGTCCTTCAGGGTGGCGGGCTGCACCACCAGCTGCGCCATCTGGCGGATCGCATCCGCATTGCGCCGCACCTCGGCACGCGTGAACGCCAGCGGGCGGCCCTGCTCCAGGGTCACCAGGGTCGCCAGGGTCTCCTCGTCCGCGGCCACGGCATCGGCGAACTTGCACAGGATGGCCGTGCGGTCGGCCCAAGGGGTGCGGCGCCACTGGTCGAAGCTGGTGCTCGCCGCGTCAAAGGCAAGATCCAGATCGGCCCTGCCGGCGCCTGCCACCTCGGCGAAAGGCATCCCTGTTGCAGGATTGACCACGGCCACCGGTGCGCCATGCGCGCAGGCCGCGCCGCCGATCGTGTTGCACAACGACAATCCACGCGCCCAGCTTTCCTTTTCGGCCGTCATGGGGGCCGGGTCGTAGAAGACTGGTGTTCTCTCCACGGACGTCTCTCGCCTTTCTCTCAGAGCAATAGGGTTGGTGGCAGTCGCTGGCTCTAGGTCTCTTTTGAGCGCGCCGCCTGATCGCATCGCACAAGTTTCGTGCGCCCCACGTGTTTTAACAATGGAATAGGACGGATAGTCGGAAACGGGATTTCGAATAGTCGTCGCATGCTTCATGAAGCGCGCCGGCGGACTAGGACATCTTGCTCAGCGCCTGACGGCCAGCCGGCTGTTCGCGAGAGCTGCTCGGCATCCAAACAACGAGGCCCAGATGTTTACCGTCTACGCAGCCGGCGAGCGGGCGTCTGATGATTGAGCTCGGCAAACAACTCGCTGGGGGGAGACTCAAGTTGTTGTCGATCTGTCACAGCAGCTCTGCGCAGCAGCTTCTATCTGGCCAATGGCTGCTTGCGGCCAGGTGCAGTCGAACCCCAGGCAGTACAAGTTGGGCGAGGCGTCAAGAGGCTGACACGCCGGCGCTGATCGCGCACGGCAGAATGGGCACATGAAGCTCAACCGATTCCTTTGTATCGCCACCGGGTCGGCGGCCCTCCTGACGGGTTTCAGCGCGCGAGGAGCCGACATGCAGGCCGTTGGCGACTTCGAGATTGACAAGATCGAGACCACGATCGGCGCGTTCCGCCGCTTCGTTGATGCAACCGGGACGGTCACAGCGGCCGAGCGGGCCGGCGGCGGCAGCACCTATGAGAACGGATGGCAGCAGCGGCCCGGCTGGACGTGGCGCGCCCCTTTCGGCACGCCAGGGGGGCCGCGCGAGCCGGCGGTGCACGTGACCTACGCGGAAGCCGACGCTTTCTGCCGCTGGGCGGGCAAGCGCCTGCCGACGGATGCCGAGTGGGGTGAGGCTGCCTACGTGGAACGGCGCGCAAAGCCGTCGGACGGGTTTGTCACGGGCCGCCGCTATCTGTATCCGACCGGGACCAGCCCCGTGGGCGCGAACTGTCTGGGTGATTGCGGTGCGGTCAAGACCGTCGCGCACGCGGTGACATCCCGTGGCCGGGGGCATGCTGAAGTTGGCTCCACCCAGGCGGGTGTGAACGGTCTGTACGACATGGGTGGAAATGCCTGGGAGTGGGTCGACAGCGGTGCGGGCGCAGACAAGCGCACGCGCGGCGGTTCCTGGTGGTACGGCGCCGCGCAGATGCGCGACGAACACCGGCAGGACAAACCCGCCGACACGAGCGTCGTGTACATCGGCTTTCGCTGCGCCCGCAGCCGCTGAGGTGCCTTTCGGCCCAGTGCGGACCTTCCCACAGGCAGGGGCGGGCGGCGCGGCCGAATGGTGCAGGTGGATAAGCAGTCGACGTACGCCTCGGGACGCATGCTGATCGGCATTCGGGCCGCCGTCCGACAGTAGTGCCGACGCTGACGTACTAGTCTGCAAGGACACTATCAGGAGACACGCCATGTCCAGCAACCAGAAGCTCGATCCGACCGGCGAACGCGCCGAGGCCACCGAGGCCATGGAGTCGACACCGATCAGCGGCAAAGACCATGAGTACCGCGCCGACGGCGATCACCGCCCCCGTGCGGACGCAGCGACCGCTGAGGGCGGCAAGTCCGATGCCGGCGGCCTGGCCGCGACAAAGGAAGGAACAGCGCCCAAGGTTGGCGTCGAGACCGAGCGTCACATCAGCGAAGGCATTCCGGGTGCGGGACAGTCACCTGACGTCAACCCGATGCCCGATGCGCAGCGCGACCGCGGACCGCGCGACTGACCCTCGTTCTTGTCAGCAGTCAGGAAGTGCGGCGCCTGACCGGCCGCTTTCAGGGTTGCAACACCCGAGCGATGGCATCGTGGCGGAAGACGCCGCGCGGCCAGTGCCCGACCCAGCGGCCGATCATGGCGAAAATTCGCTCCAGCCGTCATGCACCAGCTCTCGCTGATTGCGTTGGGCCAGGCGGCGGGCTTCTCGCTCGACGAGGTCGGTGCCATGTTTTCGGCCGACGGGCGCGCCACAATCGATCGCAAGTCGCTCGAGGCGAAGGCCGACGACATTGACGCCACGATCAAACGGTTGCAGGCATTGAGCAACGGGTTACGCCATGCTGCGGTCTGCCCTGCCGGCAATCACTCTGAATGCCCGACAAGATGGCGCCAGCCCGCAAGGCCGTGCGCTGAAAGCTGCGCACATGCCGCGTCATCTCGCGGCCCTGCGCCAGCGCCTGGCGACTTGAATCCGCATTCCGTCGCAAAGGGCACGACGGCGCGCAGGTCTGGGCCGAGTATCGGCAACCTGACCTCAACCCACCGGACCCCACCCCATGAAAACGCTCACATCCAGACTTCTGTTCGCTGCCACCACGTTGGCCATCGCACTCGCCGGCACCGGCGTCCACGCTGCAGGCTATCAACACGGGGTGGCTGCTGATCCTGATGGCAAGCCCCTGGACATCAGCATCTGGTACCCGAGCCCATCGAGGGTTCAGCCCGTGACGATGGGTCCCACGACGATGAATGTTGCGGTGAACGGCACAGCCCTGGGCAAGGCCCTGCCGCTCGTGGTGATCTCGCATGGCCACGCCAGCTCGTCCCTCAGCCATTCCGACACGGCCATCGCGCTGGCCGACGCCGGCTTTGTGGTGGCGGCGGTCAGCCACGCGGGCGACAACTATGCAGACCAAAGCCGCAGCACGGACGTGATGGACCGGCCGCGTCAGGTCAGCCGGGTGATTGACCACATGCTGTCGGCCTGGGAGGGCCATGCCCTCATCGACCCCACGCGCGTGGGCATGTACGGCTACTCGGCGGGCGGCTTCACCACGCTGGTGAACATCGGTGGCGTTCCCGATTTCACAACAGTGGGCCCGGTGTGCCGGCAGTATCCAGGCGACTTTGTGTGCCAGCTCATGGCAAAAAGCGGTGGCAAAGCAGCGCCGTCCGTTGCGCCTGTCAATGTCACCTTGGCTGACTTTCGCATCAAGGCAGCAGTGGTCGCTGCGCCCGCGGTGGGGTTTGCATTTTCGCCAGACGGGCTTCGGAACGTCAAAGTGCCCGTCCAGCTCTGGAGCGCCGAACACGATACGCTGGTTCCGCAGGCGCGCTATGCACAAGCTGTACGGCGCGCCTTGCCGCAGGCGCCGGAGTATCACGTCGTCTCCGGTGCCGGCCACTACGACTTCATGGTGCCTTGCAGCAACGCGCTGGCGTCGATCGCGCCTTCCATTTGCACCAGTGCTGCAGGCTTTGACAGGCCGGCGTTTCACGCAGATTTCAACACCAAGGTCATTGGCTTCTTCAACAAGACGCTGAGAAGCGGGGCTGGGTCCTGACCTGGGCGACGGTCAAGGGCTGGTGGCTGGTGGCGCCCTTCATAATCAAGGCCTGCCCCCCGCTTGTGTTGGATGCCCACCTTTCGCCATGGATAAATTCTTGCTGCAACAGCAGGTGCTCAACCGGCTCGCCGACGACCTGCTGCAAGCCGAACAGGCCGTGCGGGCGGCCCATGAAACGGCGACCCACGAAGAAAACATCGCCGAAAACAAGTACGACACCTTGGGGCTCGAAGCCGCCTACCTGGCCACCGGCCAGGTCCGGCGCGCCCAAGCCATCCACCAGGCGCTGGCTGTGTGGCGCCAGTTCCGCCCGCGTCCGTACGACGCCAGCAAAGGCATCCAGCTCGGCGCGCTGATCTGCCTGGCCGATGCCGACGACAAACAGCAACACTTCTTTCTCGGGCCGGATGGGGGCAGCATGAAGCTGGTCAGCGGTACTGAGTTCGTTCAGGTCATCAGCAGCGAAGCCCCGTTGGGCAGGGCCCTGCTGGGCAAATGCGAGGGCGATGAGGTGTCGATACAGGCCGCGCCAAACCGCCAGCAGTTTGAGGTACTGCAGGTTCTTTAAGTCTTGAAAACCATGACCAGCCTGTCCCTCACCCGCGTCAAGATCTACCGCACCGTCGCGCGCCAGCTGCACGGTGTGGTGCCCTGCTGGATTTGCCGGGAGCCTGTGCTGCTGGAAGACGCAACGCTGGAGCACATCAAGCCGCGGGTTGACGGCGGCAGCAGCCACATCGACAACCTGGCGATCAGCCACAGCTGGTGCAACCACGCCCGCCACGCCAAGGCGGCGCCCCTGGCGGAGTGATCAGCGCACGGTGATCGTCAGCTTGGGCCGGAACACCGCCAGCACCACGTTCACCACGCACAGCGCGATCAGCAGCCACAGCGTGATGCGCTCGGATCGCAGCAGCCCCTGCAGCGTGGCCAGGTCCGCGGCCGTGGCCGCTGCGGCCAGCTGGGCTTGCTGGCCGGCGGCGCCCACCACCAGCAGCGTGGCCGCAAACACGCTCACGCCCAGCACCGCCTTCAGCCAGGCCCAGCCGGCGTCGCGGTAGGCACGCGTGGCCGCCAGGGCGATCAGGCCGCTGACCACCACCACGGCCATCGATGGGACGAGGATGAACTGCGCAACGGCGTTGAAGATTTGCCGCGCCGCCATGAATTGCTCAGGTGCCGCAACGCTCGTCGTCAGGTTGATCACCAGGCACACTGTCAGTGCGCCGCCGAACGCGATGGACGCGATGTCGTGGATGGCTTTGGCGCCAAGGCGCAGCCAGGCCCGTGGGTTCATGGTTTACCAGCCTTCGCTTCCAGGTTCGCCCTTGAAAGGCCCCGCCAGATCGGGCGTGACCCAGCCGCCGTAAAAGCCGCCCGGCTGCGGCGTGGCCGGCAGGCCACCCACGCTGCAGGTCAGGCCGCGGGCATAAAAGGCCACGCAATCTGCCAGCGCCTGCGCGCCGTCCAGCGGCTGCGGGTAGCTCCACGCGTGGTGCCGCAATTGACGGTCGCCGTGCACCAGGCTCCAGTAGCGTGCCGGGCCTTTCCATTCACAAAACGATCCACCGGGCGCCGGCGCCAGCAGGTCGCGCGCCACATCGTCCCAGGGGATGTAGTAGGTGGGTGGGTGGGCGGTCTCCAGCACACGCAGCGTGCGCGTGCTGCTTGCCACCAGCGTGCTGCCCCACATGATGCGCACCTCGCGCGCCTCAGGTGCCAGGCGCGGCGGCCGCGGAAAGTCCCACACCGAGGTTTGGTCCGGCCCGGGCTGCGCCGCAAAAGGCGGCCGCGCCTGGCCGCGCCAGGCCCATTGGTCGCGGGCGGATTGCAGCCAGGTCGGCGGGGGTGGTGTCAGGGGCGGCATGGCGTTTGAGAGTACATCACCTTCAGCGAACAGCAAACCTCTTCGCTGCCCCCGCCGCAGGCGCAGCGCAACGTCCACAGTCAGACATGACTCAGCTTAAATTCAGGCCCGGCTTAAGATAGCGAAATGACACGTATCGTCGGCAACCAGAACAGAAGCGAGTTCATCCTGGACCCGCGCGAAGCCTTGCGCCGGGGCGAACAGCTGGACCAGATAGGGCCGCCGTTGCTGCCCCATCCGCGCGGCGTGATGCGGGCGCCGCACTGGGTGTTCAACGTGATCGACGACGCCAGGCAACTGGCGATGGCGCGGCTGCTGAACAACAAGTCTCAGGGGTAAAGCCCGCGCAGCTCGCGCGTATGCAGGATCCGCTTGCAGGCCACGATGAACGTGGCCGTGCGCAGCGTCACCTTGTGGTCCTGCGCCACTTGCCAGATGCTGGCGAAGGCCGCGCGCATGATGCGCACCAGGCGGGCGTTGATTTCTTCTTCGTCCCAGAAGAAGCTCGAGAAATCCTGCACCCATTCAAAGTAGCTCACTGTCACACCGCCCGCGTTGGCAATCACGTCGGGCAGCACCAGGATGTTGCGTTCTTTCAGGATGTCGTCAGCCTCGGGGGTGGTCGGGCCGTTGGCGCCTTCAATCACCATGCGGGCCTTGATGCGCCCGGCGTTGTCCCTGGTGATCTGTGCTTCCAGCGCAGCGGGGATCAGGATGTCGCATTCCACGTCCCAGAACTGGTCGTTGCTGATGACTTCTGCGCCTTCAAAACCCGCTACCGTGCGGTGCTGTGCCACGTGGCGCAGCAGCTCGGGCACGTTGAAGCCGGCTTCTCGGTAAATGGTGCCGCCATGGTCCTGCACAGCCACCACGCGCGCGCCGGTTTCGGCAAACAGCTTGGCCGCAATGCCGCCCACGTTGCCAAAGCCCTGCACGGCCACCCTGGCTTGCGATACGTCCAGGCCGATGTGTTTGGCGGCTTCCACGCCCACGGTGAACACGCCGCGGCCTGTGGCTTCCACACGGCCCAGCGAGCCGCCCAGGTCAATCGGCTTGCCCGTGACCACGCCGGTGGCGGTGGATCCCTGGTTCATGGAATAGGTGTCCATCATCCAGGCCATGATCTGGCCGTCGGTGTTCACGTCGGGCGCGGGGATGTCCTTGTTGGGGCCGATGATGATGCCGATCTCGCTGGTGTAGCGGCGCGTGATGCGCTCCAGCTCGCCGCGCGACAGCGTGCGCGGGTCCACGCGGATGCCGCCCTTGGCGCCGCCGTACGGCACGTTCACCGCAGCGTTCTTGATGGACATCCAGGCCGACAGCGCCATCACCTCAGACAGCGTCACGTCCTGGTGAAAGCGCACGCCGCCCTTGCCCGGGCCGCGTGATGTGTTGTGCTGCACGCGGTAGCCTTCGTAATGGGCCACGGTGCCGTCGTCCAGGTGGATGGGCACGTCCACGATCAGCGCACGCTTGGGGCGCTTGAGCGTTTCAACCCAGCGCGACAGGTGGCCGAGATACGGCGTCACGCGGTCCACCTGCTGCAGGTAGATGCCCCAGGGGCCGAGGTTGGCTGCGTCCAGGTAGGACGGCAGGGCATTGGGGGAGGGGGCGGCCGTGGATGTGGCGCCGTTGGATGTGGACATGAAGGCTCCTGATGGACTTGAAGGGGCGGGTTGTTGACCCATGGTGGCCAAGCGTAGGCTTGTCGGCCCCTAAAGTCCAAGGCCGGGTTGGTTCATGGTTATGCATCTGGCGCATAACCATGGTTTCAGCCCCGCCGCTCGGTGATGTCCAGAAACGAGCAGATGTAGCGCAGCGCGCGGCCGTCGCTGCCGGTCAGGCTGATGGCTTCGGCCAGCACCCACACGTCGCACCCGTCCGCGCGGCGCAGCCGGTATTCGGTGGGGTCGTGGCGCCGCTCGCCGCTGGTCACCGCTGTGGGTCGCAGCGCGGCCATGGAGCGTTCGCGCACCGCGTCGCGGTCCTCGGGGTGCACAAAGTCATAAAACACCGGCCAGCCGGACGTATCGGTATCGCCGGGGTAGCCCAGGATTTCTTTCAGCCGGGGCGAATACGTCACCAGGTTGCGCGTGGCGTCCCAGTCGTAGATGCCGGCCTTGGTGGTGCGCACCAGCAGGTCGGCTTTTTCGCGCTGCTCCAGGGTGCGCAGCTCCTCGGCGTTCAGCGCGCGGGCCAGCCGCCGCGCCAGCACCACGGCGGGCGACAGCACAAACACCATCAGCCCGAACGGTGTGAAGGCGCGCGTGGAGCCGCCGGTGTTGTACAGCAGCACGTCCAGCCCCAGCACCAGCAGCAAAAAGGCCATGCCCCCCAGCAGCACCGGCGCGCCTGGGCGCCCGCGCCAGGCGGCGCGGCCCACGGCCCAGGTCACATACAGGCCGATGGCCACTGTCAGCGCCTGGCCAAACGGCGCCAGGTGGCTGTAGATGCGCGCGGGCGTGAACAGCACCGCCAGGGCACCCAGCGCGCAGCAGGCCAGCAGCATGCGCACCGCCAGCAGGCGGAATTCGGCCACAAACAGCTTGTGCACCAGCAGCAAGAACAGGCCCATGGTGGCAAACCAGGCCAGGTATTCAATGCGCAGGTAGCTTTCCCAGGCGGTTTCGCGTGCCAGCATCTGCAGCAGCACGCGTTCGCCGGTCATGTCGGCGTACAGCGCCTGCGTCAGGCAGAACAGGCCAAACAGCAGTGGCGTGGCGTCCTTGCGCCGCGCGGCAAAAAAGATGATGGGGATGAGCCCCAGCACCAGGTACGCGCCCAGCAAGGTGGCGTCTTGCACCAGCAGGGCCTGCTGCTGTGCGGCCAGTGCGTCGCGCGGGCCGATGGTCAGCGGTCGTATGAAGCCGCCGGCGCGGTGGCTGTAGTTGGACAGGTGCACCGTCAGGCGCAGCGGGCAGGCAAATGGCTCGGTCAGCAGCGCGCGCCCGCCGATGGCCGGCAGGGCCGCAGCGGCGGATGCACCGGGCACGCCCTGGCGGGCAACCAGCTCGTCGTTGACATACAGACGCAAGGCGGTGCGCTGCGCGGGCACCGACAGCGCCAGCTTCTGGCCGGCGCGGCACTGCACGTTCAGGGTGTAGGTGGCGTAGCCGTCGGGGCCGGGGGTTTTGCCATCGGCGGTGGTCGTGTTCCAGTGGCCCGGTACCTCGGCAAAGGCCGTGGGCGCGCCCGCAGCGCCGGGCGGTACAAAGCGCTGCCAGGCAAAGCCCCATTCGCCTTGCAGGTCCACCACCGGGGTGGCCAAGGCGTCGCCCAGGTTGCGCAGGTCCAGCTCGCCCTGGCGGGCTTGCGCTGCAGTGGCCGCGTGGGCAGGTGCTGCCAGCGCAACCATGGCCAGGCACAGCGTCAGCAGGGCCCGGGCCAGGGCGTGCATGGGGTCAGCCCAGGCGCTGGCGGTGCCGCGCGACCTGTGCGCGCACCTGGGCGGGGGCCGTGCCGCCCAGCGTGTTGCGCGCGTTCAATGACCCGCGCAGGCTCAGGGCCTCGTACACGTCTTTTTCGATGGCCGGATTGAATTCCTTGAGCACGGTCAGGGGCAGCTCCGACAGGTCCACGTTGTGGGATATCGCGGCCTTCACGGCGTGGGCCACGGTCTCATGTGCGTCACGGAAGGGCAGGCCCTTTTTGACCAGGTAGTCGGCCAGGTCGGTGGCGGTGGCGTAGCCGCGTAAAGCGGCGCGCTCCATGGCCTCGGGCTTGACGGTGATGCCGCCCACCATCTCGGCAAAGATGCGCAGCGTGTCTTTCAGCGTGTCCACCGTGTCAAACAGCGGCTCCTTGTCTTCCTGGTTGTCCTTGTTGTAGGCCAGGGGCTGGCCCTTCATCAGGGTGATCAGGCCCATCAGGTGGCCCACCACGCGGCCGGTCTTGCCGCGCGCCAGCTCGGGCACGTCGGGGTTTTTCTTCTGCGGCATGATCGAGCTGCCGGTGGTGAAGCGGTCGGCAATCTGGATGAAGCCGAAGTTCTGGCTCATCCACAAGATCAGCTCTTCGCTGAAGCGGCTGATGTGCACCATGCACAGGCTGGCCGCGGCGGTGAACTCAATGGCAAAGTCGCGGTCGCTCACGGCGTCCAGGCTGTTCTGGCACACGCAGGGCAGGCCTTGCTCATCGACCATGCCCAGCGCGGCGGCCACGGCCTCACGGTCCAGCGGGTAGCTGGTGCCGGCCAGCGCGGCGGCGCCCAGCGGCAGGCGGTTGACGCGGCGGCGCACATCGCCCAGGCGCTCGGCGTCGCGCGCAAACATCTCTACATAGGCCAGCATGTGGTGGCCAAAGCTCACCGGCTGGGCCACCTGCAAATGCGTGAAGCCCGGCAGGATGACCTCCACATTTTTGTCGGCAATGTCCACCAGCGCCTTTTGCAGGTCAGCCAGCAGGCCGTCGATCAGGTCGATCTCTGCGCGCAGCCACAGGCGCACGTCGGTGGCCACCTGGTCGTTGCGGCTGCGCCCGGTGTGCAGCCGCTTGCCCGCGTCGCCCACCAGCTGGGTCAGGCGCGCTTCGATGTTCAGGTGCACGTCTTCCAGGTCCAGCTTCCATTCAAAAGCGCCCGATTCGATTTCCATCGTGATCTGCGTCATGCCCTTCTGGATGGAGGCCAGGTCGTCTTTGGAGATGATGCCCTGCGCGGCCAGCATGCCGGCGTGGGCCAGCGAGCCGGCAATGTCGGCCTGCCACATGCGCTTGTCAAAGAAAACGCTGGAGGTGTAGCGTTTGACCAGGTCGCTCATGGGCTCTGAAAAGAGCGCGGACCACGCCTCGGATTTTTTGTCGAATTGGTTCTGGGACATGGGTAGGACAATAATCGGGTTCTGACCCCGATTGCCTTGTTGGATGCAGGACTCGCAAATTTTATCGACCTTCCAGGAGCTGCCCGCAGCCGTGGCGCCGCAGCGGCCTGCGCGCGTGCTGATTTTTGACGCCTGCCAGACCGGGGTGATCCTGCGCGCCGTGCTGTTTGTCGAATGTGTGATGGGCGTGGGGGCGATGTTTGGCGCGGTGGGGTTCATGGACTGGCTGGCGCGCGTGGCCATGCTGACCGGCGGGGCGCTGCCGGGCACGCTGGTGTGGCTGATCGCCGCCTGCAGCGCCAAGAAGCTGCTGGCCCGGCTGCCCAACCCGGCGCAGTATGTGTGCGGTGTGCTTCTCGGTGTGCTGGCAGGGCTGTATGGCTGTGGCCTGCTGGCGCTGGTGGGCTACCTGGGCGCGGTGCCGTGGGTGGCGTCGGCCTTTGCCGGTGCGTTGCTGGCCAGCGCACTGGTGGCCGCGCTGGCCTGGCGGGCCAAGGCGCGCACCCCGGCCGACACCACGGCGCGCCTGACCGAGCTGCAGGCGCGCATCCGCCCTCACTTTCTGTTCAACACGCTCAACAGCGCCATCGCCCTGGTGCGCGAGGACCCGGCCCGCGCCGAGGCGCTGCTGGAAGACCTGAGCGACCTGTTTCGCCATGCGCTGGTGGACCAGGGCGAATCGGTCACGCTGGCGCAGGAGATCACCCTGGCCGAGCGCTACCTGGCGATTGAGCAGGTGCGCTTTGGCGAGCGGCTGCAGGTCGAATGGGCGCTGGACCCCATGGCGGGCAGCGCCAAACTGCCGCCGCTGCTGCTGCAGCCGCTGGTGGAAAACGCCGTCAAGCACGGGGTAGAGCCCAGCGCCACCGGCGCGCAGATCCGCATCAGCACGCAGCGCCGGGGCAGCTCGGTGGTCATCAAGGTGACCAACACCGTGCCCGGCGGCCAGGGCCGCCCCGGCCATGGCCTGGCGCTGGACAATGTGCGCGACCGCCTGCGGCTGCTGCACGATGTGCAGTCGCAATTCCAGACGGTTTTGAAAGACGGCGTGTACCAGGCGCGCATTGAAATCCCCTCGGAGTGACCATGACGCTCAAGGTGTTGATCGTGGACGACGAAAAGCTGGCGCGTTCGCGCATGCGCACGCTGCTGGGCGACTGCACGGCACCGGCGGTGCAGGTGGGCGCCGAAGCCGCCAACGCCACCCAGGCCATGCAGCTGATCCAGCACGAGCACTTTGACGCCGTGCTGCTGGACGTGCACATGCCCGGCGCCGACGGCATTGCACTGGCCCGCGCGCTGCAGGCGTTGCCCCGGCGGCCGGCTGTGGTGTTCGTCACGGCCCATGCCGAACATGCCGTGCACGCCTTCGAGATCGAGGCCGTGGACTACCTGACCAAGCCGGTGCGGCTGGAGCGGCTGCAGCTGGCGCTGCAGAAGGTGCAGCGGCTGGCCGGCGCCAAGCCCGGCGCATCGGCCATGGCCCCGCAGGAGTCGCTGCTGATCCAGGACCGGGGGCGTACCGAACGCGTCCCGGTGGCCGAGGTGCTTTATTTCAAGGCCGAGCTCAAATACATCACGGTGCGCACCGCCGCGCGCAGTTACATTTTTGACGGCTCGCTCAACGAGCTGGAAGAGCGCCATGCCGCGCAGTTTTTGCGGGTGCACCGCAACGCGCTGGTGCTGCGCCACGCCATGCGCGCCCTGGAGCGCCACCACGACCCTGAAGAGGGCGAGGGCTGGGCGGTGCGGCTGAACGGCGTGGACGAGCTGCTGGCCGTGTCGCGCCGCCAGCTGGCTGCGGTGCGCGAAGCGCTGGCCACATAAAAACCTGCAGGCGGGGCACAATGCCCGATGCCTGACCAGGACCCCAACCCACCCGCCCAGCGCAACGAACCCGATGCCCCGCAAGTGCTGCTGCACATGCCCGTGGGCGTGCGCAGCCTGTCGCTGGCGGTGCTTGCGGTGCTGGCCGCGCTGGCTGCCCTGAAATGGGCCAGCGCCGTGCTGATCCCGCTGACGCTGGGCGTGATGCTCAGCTACGCGGTCACGCCCGCGGTCAACTGGCTGGAGCGCAGGCGTGTGCCGCGCCATGCCGGCGCGGCCGTGGTGCTGATCGCGCTGGTCATCAGCGGGGCCGGCACGGTGTATTCACTGGCCGACGACGCGGCACGTGTGATTGATTCATTGCCGCTGGCCGCGCAAAAGCTGCGCGACGCCGTGCGCAACCAGCGTGGCCAGCCCAGCGCCCTGGACCAGGTGCAAAAGGCGGCCACCCGCATCGAAGAAGCGGCCGCGCCGCCGCTGGCCACGCGCGGCGTGACGCGCGTGACGGTGGAAAAGCCGCGCTTTGACATCAAGGACTACCTGGTGGTGGGCACGCTGGGCCTGGCGGGGGCCGTGGGCCAGCTGGTGGTGGTGCTGTTCCTGGGGTACTTCCTGGCGGCGGCGGGCAATACATTCCGGCGCAAGCTGGTCAAGATCGCGGGGCCGACCCTGACAAAAAAGAAGCTCACCGTGCAGGCGCTGGACGAAATCTCTGAGCAGGTGCAGCGCTACCTGCTGGTGCAGCTGCTGCTGAGCGTGCTGGTGGGCGTGACCACCGGGCTGGCGTTCTGGGCGCTGGGGGTGGAATACGCGGCGGTGTGGGGCGCAGCGGCGGCGGTGCTGAACCTGGTGCCCTATGTGGGCTCCATTGCGGTCACCGCAGGCGCGGCGCTGGTGGCGTTTTTGCAATTTGGCACGCTCAACATGGCACTGGTGGTGGGCGGCGCGTCGCTGCTGATCAATGTGATTGAGGGCAACCTGCTCATGCCCTGGCTGACCAGCAAGACCAGCAGCATGAGCCCGGTGGTGATCTTTGTGGGCGTGCTGTTCTGGGGCTGGCTGTGGGGCCTGTGGGGCCTGCTGCTGGGCATCCCCATCATGATGGCCATCAAGGCCGTGTGCGACCGGGTCGACGACCTCAAGCCGGTGGGTGAGCTGCTGGGGTCGTAGCCCGGGGCTTGTGCACCAGAGCCAGTTGTCATGCCGGACTTGATCCGGCATCCATAGCGGCACGCCAACCTGGATCCCGCATCGCGCGCAAGGCTGTGGGTGGGGCCGTCGGCGCTTCACTTTGGCGCCCCTTCGCTGCGCTGCGGGGTCCCCTGCGCTCCTCGTAATCGAGGGGACGCTACGGGTCGATTTGTGCGATGGGCGCTGAACGCGCCATCGCAAAAATCGCTCCTTCGCTTGTCCGCTGGCGCGGACCGACCCTCGATTCTTGCGGTGCTCGGCGCCAAAGAGGCGCGCCGCCGGCCCCACCCACAGCCTTGCAGCCGGCAGGGTTGGTGCGCCAACGGTGGTCTCCGACAATGCTTGTGCGGGGCCAGAGGGGCAGGACTGACCTCTACCCCAAGCAAGTGCCGCCGCCCTGAGATTGGGGGACGCCTGCTATCGACCGGTTGGCACTGGCTGGCTATAGTGGCGCGCAGGGGCAGATTCAAGGAGGCGGTATGGCGGCGGTTTTGCTGAAATTGTTATACCAGTGCATGCACACAGTTAATTGCTGCAAGTCGTTGATATCTATAGACTTTACGTATTTTTGCGGGCCATGTTATTCCGCACGTCGCCACGTTATTCCGCAGTTTTGCGGGATATATCAAAATTAGCCCTCATGGAATCGAAGCATCTTGCGTTCCTCGCTCTTGCTGCATTCGCGGTGACTGTGTACGCATTGGATCGGCGGACGCACCGGAGGGCAAAGGACGCTCGCACCTCGTGGAACTGCATCCGCTGTGGGGTGCCGCTGGGCCCGATGGGATCCACGAGTATCCGAGTCGCAGGGGCTGAACTCGCGACTACGGCGCGAGCTTGTGCCCGTTGCGCCGGCCGAGACCGGCGCATTTGGTGGGCTACCATCGGATTAATCATGCTTGCCGTGGCTGTTACTGCCTTTCTCACATGGTCACGCTGAGGGCTAACAAGTCGGCCCAGAGGCGACGGCCTTCGGCCGCGCCTGGCCTCCAACGCTATCCCTCATGAAACGAGCGTTTCAAGTTTTTGGTGGTGTTGTGCCGGCCATCGTGGCGCTGGCGATCTTTGCGCTTGCCCTGCTCGCGGCTACATCGACACAACATACGCTGCGTGCGCACGAGCGCGAGCATCTCGTGGCAGCGGTGAAATTCGTAGGGCACCGGCAGTTGGCGACCGGCGCCGTCCCTGAGAGCTCGGAGTTTGAGGTCTGGACGCGAGAGATGGACGCGAAAGGATTTCGGTTTGAAGGAAACGGATTTGCCATAGGCAATCGTTGCGGTAGCCGCGCCGGCGAATTCTGCATTTACTTCTCTACAGGGGATGGCTTCGTGACGTATAAATCCTGGCAATCGTCCATGGAGAAGGTGGCCTTCGATGACTCGCCACTTCCCTTGGCGTTCGGCTTGTTCGCTGCAGCGCTGGCTGTGGCTGTGCTCGCTAAGGTGCTACTCACCTCAAGATGGCTGGATCCAAGGCGGCTCAAGGAGGTCGCTTGAGGGGAAACTTGTCAATCGACGCGGACCCACAACAGCAGGAGGCGGCTTCGCCGCGCATGTTGGGGGGCCGGTCATTTTTACGTAAGAACTCAGTGTACGAGCCCTTTAAGTACGAGCGCCTTATCGAGAAAACCTCGAGGGGCCCGCTATCCCCAAAGGTGGGGCATCCTCTTTTCGCTGCTCTGATTGTGGTTGCCTTGTTGGCGAAAAGCGTGCTGGGAGCAGAATATGCTGGTCTCGCCTTGCTGCTGTTGCTTTTCGTGTATCCGTACTATCTGGTGCAACTTCTTATGCGCTCACAAATGCAAAAGCATCTGGCGTTCGCACGAGAGGCTGGAGTATGGCCGAGCTATGTTCCCTCAAATATGCGAGGCTGGGCTGCCGTGTATATCGGGGGCTTCTTTGCTACTGGCGCGGTTGTGGTCGGTGCCGACAAGCTCTTGGTTGCATGGGTGGCCTGAGTTCTGACTTGCCATTCGACCTGACCGCCTTCGGCGGCCGGTCACTTCAACGTCAACTCTTATGAATCGGCCTCTGTATGTCTTGGCTGCGCTGTTGAGCGTTTTGTTAGTGGCGTTCGTGGTAGTGGGTGAAAAGCGCTATGGCGAGCGCGTTGCTCGCTCCCAAACCATGTTTGCTGAAGCTTCTGCGCTTGAGGCGCGCGGAGACTTCCGAAACGCTTACCGTCGATACAGCACATTGTGCGAAGGCGGAATGGAGATTAAGCGAGTGGACGTGCCAGTCGGTGCGTGTGAAGGAGCCGAACGGCTTAGCCGAAGCGTCGAGACGGCGTATGAGCACGCCATGCGCGCCGTCGACAGCTATCGTTCGAGACATGGACGCTACCCAGCAACGCTTGCGGACGTTGCCAGTGACATTCCAGCCGAATCCCAAACCGCGTTTGGAGGATTCAGATACGTACGAACTGGCGACGAGAAGGCTGAAATCGTCACTGGGTTGTATGGTTCCATGTCTTTCTCTCTGCACCGATGAGGGTTAACGGAGGAATCGAGGGTCGGTCCGCGCCAGCGGACAAGCGAAGGGGCGCCAAAGTGAAGCGCCGACGGCCCCACCCCCGGCCTTGCGCGCGATGCAGCATCGCATTTCTGCGAGCGCACCCGGGTTCCGGCTGATCGAGTCGCCGGGTGACCGCATCAAGTCGATGGCTGTGCGCCGCTGACCTGCAACAACGCCACCTGCGGCAGCCCCGTCAGCTCAATCCATTCGCCCCACGCCAGCCTGGCCTGAGCCTCATCTTCAGCTTGCGCGGTCGTTGCAACGCGGTCCCACCGCAGCGTCAGGTCATGGCCATGCAGTTTCAGCCGGATCGTGAACTGGTCCCAGTGCGTGGGCACGCGCGGCGACAGCGACAGCTTGCCGCCTTTCACCACCAGGCCCAGCAGTGTTTCCACCGCCGCGCGGTACAGCCAGGCGGCAGATCCTGTGTACCAGCTCCAGCCGCCGCGGCCCAGGTAGGGGTCGGCGCCATAGATGTCGCCCGCCATCACATACGGCTCCAGCTCGTACGCGGCGGCGCGCAGCGGGTGGCGGCTGCGGTGCGCGGGGCTCATGGCTTCAAAGCTGGCCCAGGCGCTGTCCACATCGCCGCTCATGGCCTGGGCCATCAGCGCCCAGACAGCGGCGTGGTTGTACTGGCCGCCGTTTTCGCGCACGCCGCGCGGGTAGGCCTGGATGTAGCCGGGGTTGTTGGTGGACTCTTTCAGCGGCGGCGCCAGCAGCTTGATGAGGCCCATGTCGGCGTTCATCAGCTGCTGCTTCATTTGGTGCAGGGCGCTGTCGGTGTAGGTGGGGCTGGACGCACCCGACAGCACGGCCCAGGCCTGGGCGATCAGGTCGATGCGGCATTCGGCGTTGGCGGCGCTGCCCAGTGGCGCGCCGTTGTCAAAGAACGCGCGGCGAAACCAGGCACCGTCCCAGCCGGCGTCGTGCAGGGCCGTGACCCAGCCCGTGCGCGCCTGCTGCCAGCGCTGCACGCGCTGTGTGTCGCCACGTGCCTGTGCCTGCGGCGCAAACTGGTCCACCACGTTGCACAAAAACCAGGCGAGCCACACCGATTCGCCCCGGCCTTCGTGGCCCACGCGGTTCATGCCGTCGTTCCAGTCGCCCGTGCCCATCAGCGGCAGGCCGTGCACCCCAACCTTCAGGCTGTGGTCGATGGCGCGTGCGCAGTGGTCGTACACGCTGGCGGTGTGGGTGGTGGGCTGCGGCGCGTAGTAGGCGTCTTCGGCGCCTTCGGGGATGGCGGGGCCGTCAATGAAGGGCACCTGTTCGTCCAGCACGCCTGTGTCGCCCGTGACGCTGATGTAGTGCGCGCAGGCATAGGGCAGCCACAGCAGGTCGTCTGAAAAATGCGTGCGCACGCCTTCACCGCCGGGCAGGTGCCACCAGTGCTGCACATCGCCCTCGGGGAACTGGCGCGACGCATGCAGCACGATCTGTGCGCGCAACGCGGTGGGGTCGGCCAGGGCCAGCGCCATGGCGTCTTGCAGCTGGTCGCGAAAGCCGTAGGCGCCGCCTGCCTGGTAGAAGCCCGCCTTGGACCACATGCGGCATGCCACCGTCTGGTACAGCAGCCAGCGGTTGACCAGCGCATCAAACAGCGGGTCGGGCGTGGCCACCTGCAGCTGGCCCAGCAGGCCGTCCCACAACGCGCGCACGGCCGCCAGCGCCGGGGCGGTGTCGCGCGCGGTCCAGGCGCGTGCCAGCTCCAGTGCGGCCGGCGCCGTGGCGGCATGGCCCAGCGCAAAGGCGACGGTGATGGATTCACCCGGGGCCAGCACCACATCCACTGCCAGCGCGGCGCAAGGGTCCAGCCCCGCGCCGGCGCGCTGCGCCAGCGCGGACGGCACCACCTGGCGGCCCAGGGCGTCGAAGAATTCGCTGCGGTCGCAGGTCCACTGCACGGGATGGGTGGCTGCCCGTGGGTGGGCCAACGCCAGAAATGCGGTAGCGCCGCCCTGGCCCGCGCGCTGCTCGCGCTGGGTGGCCAGCACGGCAGGCAGGCCGTCGGGCTTGGCCGTTTGCAGGGTGCGGCGGTCGCCACGCGCGCCGCCCAGCTGCCATTCGGCCAGGGCCAGGGCGCGCAGGCGCCGGCGCTGCGGCCCGGTGTTGCGCACCATGATCTGCACCACCTTCACCGCCTGCGCCGTGTCGGCAAACAGCGTGGTCTCAAGCGCCAGGCCCTGCGTCGTCGTGTCAAACACCGTGTAGCCCTGGCCGTGCCGCACGGTGCAGGGGGCAGCACCCGCTGGCGCAGCGCCGGGCAGCAGCGCCAGCGGCTGCTGTGTGTCCAGGTCGTGCAGCAGCCAGTGTTCGCCGGGCGGGTCGCGCACCGCGTCGTTGGACCAGTGGGTGAGCTGGTGCAGGCGGCTGTTCACAGCCCAGGTAAAGCCCGCGCCCGTCTCCGACACCTGAAAGCCGAACTGCGGGTTGGCAATGACGTTGACCCAGGGGCGCGGCGTGGTCTGGCCGGGCGCCAGCTCAAAACTGAATTCGCCGCTGGCAGCGTCAAAGCTGCCCTGTGGCGCCGGTGTGTGCAGTGGCGCGGGCAGGTGGGGCGAGGGCAGTGCGCGCGATGGCGCCTGTCGGGCGTTCCAGCTGTCGCGCAGCGCAGCCACCTGCACATCCAGCGGTCGCCCGTCGGCCGACATGACCACACGCGCCAGCCCGGTCAGGGCGGCGCGCTCGGTGGGCTGGACCTCCTGCTCGCGCAGCAAAAAGAAGCCCGCGCCCGGATGCTGTGCAAAGCTGTGCTGCGCCTGCTGGCGTAGCCGGTCGCGCAGCGCCATGATGTCGCGCTGCAACGGCATCAGGTACGAATTGGGCTCGCCGTTGAGCACCACGATGTCGACCGCCAGCCCGCCAAAATGCCACCACGGCGCCGCGCGCAGCAGGGCATGCACCAGCGGCAAGCCGTTGGACGAATGGATGCGCACCAGCACGATGGGCCGGTCGCCCGAGATGCCAAAGCGCCACAGCTGACGCTGGTCCACCGGCGCCTTTTCGGCGCCCGGGCGTGCGGCGGTGTACATCAGCGCCGTGGTCAGGTCCTGCAGGGCGGTGTTTTCGTCGGGGCTGATGCCCAGGTCGCGCAGGCGTACCTGGGCCAGCGTGGCCGCCATGCGCGCGGCGCGCTGCACGTGCACCGGCTGCAGCCAGGTGTCGATGCGTTCGGCCAGCTCCGCTTCGTCTTTCGCCGCCGCCGTGGCAAAGCCCAGGCGCACGATCGCGCCAGGCATCAGCACCAGTTTCACGCCCAGGCTGGCCACCGGGTCCAGCCCGTTGGGCGGCGTTCCATCGGCCAGGGGGGCTTGCTCTTCAAAGGCCGGGTGGGCGGCATTGCGCCCGCGCCCGTACAGGGCGCGGCGCGAGGTGGTGCAGCGGATGGCGCTGCCGTCTGCCGGCAGGTCCGCGTCCACCTCGGCCAGAAAATGCGCCACGGCCATGGTGGGGTCCTGGGCCAGGCGGGGCGTGCGCGACATGACCAGCGCGCGCCATTCGGGCCGCCAGGTGCTGTTGATGAACAGGCCCGAGAACGCGGGGTGTGCTTCGTCGGCGCGGGCGTCGGCCAGCACCGGCTCAAAGCACGACACCACTTCACAGGTGATGGTGGTGTCGCCCGTGTTGTGCAGCGTGACCACGCGCAGTTCGGTGTCGTCTTCGGGGCTGACCAGCACCGTGACGGTGGCGGTGATGCCCTCGCCCTGCGCGTCGTAGTGCACGCGGTCGGCCAGAAAGCGCGCGCGATACCGCCACAGGGCCCCTGGCGCCGGGGCGGCGGTCAGCGACACCGGCGCGCGGCCCGGGCGGCGCAGGTAAAAGAACGTGCCGTAGCCGTCGCGCAGCAGGTCATCGCGCCAGCGCGACACCAGCGCGCCATTCCAGCGGCTGGTGCCCGCGCCGTTGGCCCGCAATGCCACGGCATAGCGGCCGTTGGACAGCAGGTGCGTGGGCTGCCAGCCGGCGCGCGCCGGGTTCACATCGCGCGGCTGGAACGGCAGCAGCGCCTCGCCCTGCAGTTGCGGCGGGCGGCGTGGGTCGGGGCTTTGAATGATCTGGCGCGGCGTGCGTTCGTGCAGCAGTGATGCGTGGGCGCGCACCAGGGCGTCGGCGCCAAACCAGCGCCGCGGCGCCTGGTCGCACAGCAGGTTGCACAGCGCGGCCAGTGTCATGCCCTGGTGGTGGGCCATGAAGGTTTCGACCAGGCTGAACGCCTGGGCTTCGGGCTGTCGCAGCGTGGTGAAGTCCACCGCTTCGTAAAAGCCCATGTCGCCGCGCGCGCCCAGGGCTTCCAGGCGGCGCAGGTTGTTGCTGGCGGCCTGCGGGTCAAACATCAGCGCCATCGCGCTGGCATACGGTGCCACCACCCGGTCGGCCGGCGGCGTGCGGCGCAGAGCCAGGCGCGGCACGCCAAACGGCGAGTACTGGAACGCCAGCGAATGGTCCTGCGCGAAATAGGCGGATTCAGACACGCCCCAGGGCAGCCCGGTTTGCAGGCCGAACGCGCGCTGTTCGGCCACGGCCGCGCGGCAGGCCTCGGCCAGCAGGCCGTGGGCGGGCTCGGGCATCAAAAGCGCCGGCATCAGGTATTCGAACATCGAGCCCGACCATGACTTCAGGCCGGGTACCACGCCGGCCGTGAGGAACGGCCGGCCCAGCGCCTGCCAGTGGCGCTGCGGAACGTCGCCCTTGGCGATGGCCAGCAGGCTGGTCAGGCGCGACTCAGACGCCAGCAGGTCGTAGTGGCTGGCGTCCAGCACGTTTTCTTCCACCCGCAGGCCGATGTGAAACAGGTGGCGGCGCCTGTCGTACAGGCCGCTGAAATCCATGCCGGCAAACAGCGCGCGGCAACGCACGGCCAGCGCCACCAGCGTGTGTTGCTGGGCCTGGCTGTGACCGTCCCGCGTGGCCAGGTCCATGCAGGCCTGTGCCACCGCCAGCAGCAGGCCGGCCAGGTTGCCGCTGTCCACGGTGGACACATAGGCGGGCGCCAGCACCTGCAGCGTCTGGGTGTCGTACCAGTTCAGCAGGTGGCCATTGTGTTTGGGCAGGCGCTCGACGGTGTCCAGCGTGGCGTGCAGGCGCCGGGCCAGCTCGTCGGTGCTGATCCAGCCAAATTCGCGGGCGCAGGCCGCGCCCAGCAGGTACAGGCCGATGTTGGTGGGCGACGTGCGGTGGGCCAGCATGGGCTCGGGCACCATCTGCAGGTTGTCGGGCGGCAGGTGGTTGTCTTGCGGGGTCACGCAGCGCTCAAAGTAGCGCCAGGTGTCGCGCGCCAGCGTCAGCAGGTGGGCCTGGTCGGCCCCGGGCAATGCCGCGGCCGTGTCGGCCTGCGGCGCACGGCTGGCCCGCCAGGCGATCAGCGGCGCCAGTGCCCACAGCGCAAACAGCGTGAATCCGGCCAGCGGGTGTGGCCCCGCCAGCGATGCACCCGCCCCCAGCACGCAGGTGGCCACCATGCGGGCGTGCCCGCGCAAGAAGGCCGTGGGGCCTTGCCAGGCGCCGGCCTGGGCCTGTGCGGCGGTGGTCCATTCAAGCAGGCCGCGCCCGCTGCGCAGGCGGCCCAGCGTCACGGCAATGGCGTGGGCGAACAAGGCGGCCTGCAGCGCCAGCTGGCTGAACTGGTAGGCGGCCGTAACGGTGCTGCGCGCGACGTCCCGGGCGCCCACATAAAAAAAGTGTCTCCAGGCGATGCCTCGGCGCGTGGGCACCAGGCCGGCGGCAGCGCCCATCAGCGGGCCGGCCAGCAGCGCGGCGCACACCACGGCCAGCGCCGCGCCCAGGTGCAGCGCGCCGGTGAACAGCACCCACACCAGCAGCGCCCACGACGCGGGCATCACCAGCGAGCGGCGCAGGTTGTCGGCCATCTTCCACAGGCTCAATGCGTCCATGCCGTAGCGGCGCGCCTGGCGCATCAGGGGCAGCAGCTGCCAGTCGCCTCGCGTCCAGCGGTGCACGCGCGTGTCGGCCACGCCGGCGTGATGGGGGTGGTCTTCGATCAGCACGATGTCGCTCACGTAGCCGCAGCGCGCCACGCTGCCCTCCAGCAAATCGTGACTGAGCACGCTGCCCTCGGGCAGGCGCGCGTCCAGCACCGCGTGCAGCGCCTGCACGTGCAGCATCCCCTTGCCGCTGAAGCTGCCTGTGCCGAACACGTCCTGGTAGATGTCGGACACACCGTTGCTGTAGGGGTCGATGCCGCATTGGCCGGCGAACATGCGCTGGTACAGCGTGCGTTCACGCGGAGCGGGCAGTGGTGTGACCACGCGCGGCTGCAGGATGGCGTGGCCGCGTGTCACGCGCCGTGTGGCGGCGTCAACCTGCGGTGTGTTCAGCGGGTGCGCGGCCACGGCCACCAGCTCACGCAGGGCGCCGGGCGGCAGGGTGGTGTCGCTGTCCAGCGTGAGCACATAGCGGGTGCCGCTGTGAAGCGTCATGCCCTCGGCCAGCGGCATGAAGCCATCGCTTTGCCCCGTAGCCAGCCAGCGCACCAGGTGTTCGAGCTTGCCGCGCTTGCGTTCCCAGCCAAGCCAGCGGTGCTGCGTTTCGCTCCAGCTGCGTTCGCGGTGGATCAGCAAAAACCGCGCGGGCTGACCCGCATCGGGCGGGTAGCGCACGTTCAGGGTGTGGACCAGCGTGGTGGCGTCTTCCAGCAGCGGAGCGTCGCCCAGGCGCTGCTGTTCGGGTGCGTCGGCCCAGTCGGTCAGCAGGGCGAACTGGGCATGGTTTTCGCGGTTGGCCAGCCAGTGCTGTTCGAGCCGGGCGACCAGCTCGCGGGTGAACGCCGCTGACGTGAGCATCGTGGGGATCACCACCAGCACGCGCTGCGTGGCTGAAATGCCATGGGTGCTGTCCAGGCGTGGCAGGGGCTGGACCTTGACCGACTCCGCCAGCAGGCGGTGGACGAACGACACCACCGCCTCTGACGCCGGCCAGGCCGCCAGGAACAGGGCCAGCATGCTGGCGGTGTCCGCGTGGGCGCCGCCGTGTACCGCAGCCCAGGCCACCACCGCCACCGTACCGGCCGCCAGTGTGCCCAGGTACAGCGCCAGGCGCGTGGGCCTGCGTGCGCCCGTGGGCACCGTGCGCAGGCCCAGGGCGGTTTCCAGCGCCGCGCGGCCCGGGCCTATCAGGTGCCAGGCGACCGTGCGTTGTGCAGCGTCGCCACCGCGCGTGGCAGCCGCTACCGCCTGCTGCGCGACGGCGCGCTCGGGCCGGCCGCTGCGCCGCGCCAGGCGCTCCAGCACGTGGGTGATCTGGCGCCGTGTCATTTCACTTTCTGCGGCGAAATCGGGCGACTGGTGCAGCACGCGCAGCGGATGGGCCAGCGGCTCGATCACGTCGGCCCATTCGGTCTGGCTGATCAGGCGCAGCGTGGTGATGATGTTGCCCACCGACAGGTTGGTGGCGACCTGCACGGCCTGGCTCTCGGTGACCAGCAGCGGGCCGTCGGGGCAGTGCCGCTCGACCCAGGCGGACAGGTTGGACGCACTGGCGCTCTGGTCGGCAGGCACACGCTGCCACAGCTGCGCCAGGTAGGCACGAGCCAGCCCGTGGCCCTGCATCAGCGCCAGCAGCTCGTCCAGCTGCGCATTGGTCATCTCCCCCGGTTCGTCCCACACGGCGTGGGCCACTTCGCGCGCGGCCTTGGCCCAGGCGATGCTGTCGGCCACCCGGCGCAGGTTTTCCAGCAGCACCACGCGCAGTGTGGTGGGCAGAGCCCACAGCTCGGCCATGCGCAGCGGCGTGACCTCCTGGTAGGCCTGGATGAAGCGGCTGAACAGGGTCGTGTCCAGCACGCTGTCGGTGTGGGCCACATAGGCCCAGGCAATGCCATACACGCGCGGCAGGCCCTGCAGGGGCTGCAGCGTGAGCTTGGGCAGCTGGGCGTAGTAGCGCCGGGGCAGCCCTTCACGGATCTCCTGAAGCTGCGTTTCAACCAGGTGGAAGTTGTCCAGCAGCCATTCGGCCGCAGGCGTCACATACAGGCCGCTGCGCGAAGTCAGTGCGACATAGTCATAGGCACGGCGCAGCGTTGCGATGTTGTCGTGCACCCGCGGAAAGAACCCCGGCCCGGCCGGGGCAGCCTCGTTGTGGTCGATGGCCTGGGCCTGGGCCAGGCTGTGCCCATGGGTTTCAAAGCGATGTTGCCCGAAGAGTTCGGCGCGTACCGGTGGCTCGGGCTCGTGCGCGGGCTCTGCCAGCAGGCTGCGGGCGTAAGGGGTCAGCGCGTCCAGCAGCGGCAGCAGGGGCCCGGCCACGCGGGCCTCAGGCCAGGGCAAACAGCATCACGATGCCCATGGCCGCACATGCCGTGGCCGTGGTCACGATCCTGGGGCTGACCTGTGAATGCAGGACTTCCAGCGTGGACTGCAGCACGAAGAAGCGTCCGCGTGACCGGTTGCAGGTGTGCAGGTGGGTGGCCAGGCCCGCAAAGTCGCTGGAAACAATGTCAGCTGCGGCCATGCCGCGGGCTGTACGGGAAAGGGTGGGTCGCATGGCAGTACTCCTGCGGCCGCCTGCTTTCTACCCTGTGTGAAGCATGGCGCCGCGCTACCAGACCACTCTATGCAACTTGGCACCCTGCGGCTGTCCCCTTGCGCACACTAGCGCGTAGGACAACGCCGACAGGTCGCTGCGCTGCGATCAGGAACCGATGACTTCAAAGCCACCGGTGCTGCGGATCATGTGGCGAAGCTGATCGGCCAGCGAGCCAAACATCGTGCCCACCACATCGCTTTCCGGGGGGGCGCCCAGCAGCACCCGGCGGCAGCCGTATTCATGTGCCGTATCCGCGATGGTGTCGGCCCTGCGGCCGATGGCCATGCTGGTGGTGTAGGGCACACCGGCCGCGTCCAGCCGCCTGCGCGCGTCGGCCAGGTCTTCGCGGGCCATCTTCTGTTGCAACTGGCGCAGTTCGTCCGCGCCAAAGTAGGAGGCCACGTGGCCGTTGACGCGCGATTGCACGCTGAGCAGGTGCACGGCTGCGTTTTCCTGGCGGTGCAGCCGGATTGCCGCCTCGACCGCGGCCTGTGTCTTGGCCGGCTGGTCGGGCTGCATGGGTACGAGTACCTTGGCCATGGGCTTTTACCGGTTTCTGCCGGCTTCAGGCGGCGGGCGCCGCTGCCGCTGCGGCACGGCTGGTCAGCCATTTGCCCAGTGCCACCACGGCCAGTGCGCCTGCGGCCGGGGCCAGCATGTGCAGCGTGTGCTGCTGGGCGCTCCAGACACTGATGGCGGGGTCGGACATCGCCATTTCACCGGCCACCCAGCCCAGCAGGCCGGCACCCAGCGTGATGATGATGGGAAAGCGGCCCATGATGCGCAGCAGGATGGCGCTGCCAAAGATGATCAGCGGAATGCTGATGACCAGGCCCACCACCAGCAGCACCACGTTGCCCTTGGCCGCGGCTGCCACGCCAATGACGTTGTCCAGGCTCATCACCAGGTCGGCCACCACGATGGTCTTGATGGCCGAGGCCAGGTTGGAATGGCCCTCGAGGTTTTCATCGCCATCGTCGCTCTTGAGCAGGCCCACGCCGATCCACAGCAGCGCAGCCGCGCCGATAAGCTTCAGGTAGGGCAGGTCCAGCAGCATCACGGCAAAGAAGGTCAGCACCACGCGCAGCACGATGGCGCCGACGCTGCCGAACACAATGGCCTTTTTCTGCTGGTGGGGGGGCAATGACCGGCAGGCCAGCGCGATCACGACGGCGTTGTCGCCGCTGAGCACGATGTTGATCAGCACGATCTGCGACAGGGCAATCCAGAACTCCGGACTGGCAAATGAAAGCATGTTGTCTCCTGAACTCCGGTGGCGCGGGATGCGCACACGGATCAGGCCAGCTTAGGCACGGCGGCTTTCCAGCCCCTGCCGCCGCGCTGTCAGCCACTTGTCGCCAAACTGTCAGCCAGCTGACATGGGGCCGGGGTGCAGCGCGGGGCTCAGGGCAAAAAGCACGCTGAAGCGGTTGCCCACGCCGTCGCCGTCGTCCTCCAGCACGATCTGCGCGCCGTGCAGGGCGGCGATCTCGCTCACGATGGCCAGGCCCAGACCGCTGCCGTCGGTCTGCGTGCCCAGCAGCCGGTGAAAGCGTTCGAAGATGCGCGAGCGTTCTTCTACGGGGATGTGCGGGCCGTCGTCGCTGACCGACAGTCGCGCATGGCTGGCATCTGTGATGGCCACGCCCACCGTGGCCCGCCCACCCTTGTGGCTGTAGCGGATGGCGTTGTCCACCAGGTTGTTGATGAGTTCGCGCAGGCGCTCGGGGTCGGCGTGGATGACCACCGGGCCCTCATGGCCGTCAAAACCCAGGTCGATGCCGGATTTGAGCGCCAGCGGCACCCATTCCATGGTGGCCTGCATGGCCAGCGCCTTCAGGTCCACGGGCTCGCGGCGCACCGCCTGTGCGGCCGCCGGCTCATTGCGCGCCAGCGACAGCAGCTGCTGCACCAGCCGCGACATCCGGTCGGCGCCGATGTACAGCTGCGCCAGCGAATGGCGCAGGCGCTGCGGGTCCTGTTCGCGCAGTGCCAGCTCGATCTGGGCCTTCAGGCCGCTCACGGGTGTCTTGAGCTGGTGGGCGGCGTCAGCCACAAAGCGGCTTTGATAGTCCAGGATCTTGCCCAGGCGCAGCATCAGGTCATTGACTTCCTGCACCAGCGGGCGCACCTCGCCCGGCACGCTTTCAGTGTCGATGGGGCTCAGGTCCAGGTGGGAGCGGTTGGACACCGCGCGTGCCAGCTGGCGCAGCGGCCCCAGGCCACGCGACACGCCGACGTACACGGCCACGGTGGCCATCAGCATCAGCAGCAGTTGGGGCAACACCGTCTGCGTCACGATGTCGCGCGACAGCCGCCCGCGCTTGTTGAGCGTTTCGCCCACCTGCACCAGCACCACATGCTGTGTGCCGGCCGCCTGCAGCGGCGCCCACCACGCAAGCGCGCGCACCGGCTCGCCCTGCAGCACCGCGTCGTAGTACACAGCGGGGCCGCCCTTGCGCAGGGCGGCGGGCGGCGGCGCAAACGACGGGTCGCCACCCAGCGCGCGGCCGTCTTCGGCTGTGACGCGAAAGAACAAACGGTCGTCGGGGTCGATCAGCAGGATGCGCTCGGCCGCCTGGGTCAGCTCCAGCTGTGGGCCATCGGCGCCGGGGTTCACGTCCAGAACGATTTCGCGCGCGACTTCCTGCAGCGAGCGGTCGTACGCCAGGTTGGACAGATGGCGCGACGACCACCAGGTCACTCCCGCGTCCAGCACCAGCAGCGCCAGCAGCGGGCTGAGCAGCCAGGCCAGCAGCTTGCGCTGAAGCCGCAGGTCACTGGGGTTCATCCAGCCGTTCCATCAGGTAGCCCATGCCGCGCACGGTGCGGATCTCGCAGCCCAGCGGTTCGATCTTGCGGCGCAGGCGGTACACATGCACCTCTACCGCGTTGTCGCCAACCTCATCCCCCCAGCCGTACAGATGGTTGACCAGGTGCTCCTTGCTCACGACACGGCCCTGGCGCAGCAGCAGCATTTCCAGCAGCGCCAGCTCGCGTGCGGACAGGTCCACCGGCTTGCCCGCGCAGAAGACGCGCCGCCCCACGGTGTCAAACGTCAGCGGGCCATAGGTCATCTCGGGCGTGGTGCCGGCGCCGCGGCGCAGCAGGGCGCGCACGCGGGCTTCCAGCTCGGGCAGGTCAAACGGCTTGGCCAGGTAATCGTCCGCGCCCAGGTCCAGGCCCTTGACCCGGTCTTGCAGCGTGTCAAAGGCGGTGAGCATCATCACCGGCATGACCGACTTGCGCGCGCGCAGGCGGCGCAGCACTTCCAGACCGCTCAAACCGGGCAGGCCGATGTCAAGAATGGCCAGGTCAAAGGTATGCGCCGCCAGCGCCTCGTCGGCACGCTCGCCGGTGTCCACCACGTCCACGGCGTAGGCAGACTGCACCAGCGCCCGGCTGATGGCGTCGGCCAGCATCTTGTCATCTTCGACGAGCAGGATACGCATTGCGGGCTTGGGTTCTTGGTTGGGTTGGCAGGAGCCGATGGTACGGCAAGCGTTATGCGTGCATCGTCCCGTCGGCAAGGACGGGGGGTAGGGCCGCAGCGGCTTCACTGCGGTGGTCCGGCCTGTGGCCGGACTCCCCTGCGCTCCTCGTTCCGCGGGGCGGCTGCGGTCGCTTCGCAATGGCGCTGATACGCGCCATTCCATAAATCGTCCTCGCCGGTCCGCCCTTCGGTCGGACTCCCCCCGCTGCACTCCGGTGCTCGGCACCGCAGAGGCGCCGCTGCGGCCCTACCCCCCGTCCTTGCAGAGCTATTGTTGGCGCGCAACCGCTCAACAGCCAGGCTGTTGGCCATCGTGACCAGTTGCGTACCTGTTATGCAGGCTGCAAGGTTGTGGGTGGGG
>CALRYY010000008.1:0-81037 GCA_943372515.1 Ramlibacter sp. 2FC
GCGGGGCAGCAGCAGCTTCATCCCGCGCAGCAGGCGCATGGTGCTACGCATGCTGTACGCCTGCGAAGGTTTTTGAACAGCCCGATCACCCGAAGCCCGACGCGATGGGGCGGCGCTTTTGCCACCGATCAAGAGCCCGGGCGCGAAGCACGGAGGCCTGGCGCACGGGTCATAGCGGAGCGTGAGGTGTGTGTCGCCGGGCTGAGTACTGCAGCGGCTCACCCCGAAGGGGGCCGGGCTCTGGTGGCGAAAGCGCCTCCCCGTCGCGTCGGGCGTGCCGCCGGAGAAAACTACTCCGGATACCCCAACGCAGGCTGCCCAAACCCCTCAGCCGCACGCCATCCGGGCCGCTTGAGGAACAGGTTGGTCATCATGCCGCCGGGGTTGTAAGAGGGCCAGGGTTGGCCGGGGTTCTTCGCTTCGTGTTCGGCCCTGATCTGCGCGCCGGTTTTGTAGTGGGGTACCTTGCTGGTGTAGGCCGCAAGGGACGCGGCGCGCCAGCCCTTGTCCTTGATCTGCGGCCACAGGCGGTCGCCGTGGCCCACGTTCCAGGCCGGGTCCACGGCCCAGGCGGTGTGGCCCAGTGCGTCGCCGAAGATGAACAGGCGGCCGTTGTAGATCTGCCAGGCCGTGGGGTCGCTGCCCAGCTTGATGGCAAAGGCCGCGCCGCTGGCGCAAAAGCCGCCGTACTGCGGCTCGTACTTTGCCGGGTCGGCCTGGAACAGGCGCTGGTGTTCTGCATTGGCAAAGTAATAGATGCGCTCAGGCAGGCTCACCTGGTTGGCCGGGGTGCCGCGCACCGGCTTGCCCTGGGTGAAGTAGGCCACCGGGTCATGGCCCAGCAGCATCACGGGCTCGCCCGCCTTGTTGGGCACGGTGGCATAGGGCGTGCCGCAGGCCGACAGCAGCAAGGCGGCGGTCAGGATCAGGATGCGATTCAGCCAGTGGCGCATGGGAACCTCCTTAACGCATCAATGCGCGACGCCAAACATAGCTCAAGGCGTCCACCAGCACCACCATCAGCAGCATCGCGCCCAGGATGGTGGCTGTCTTGCCCATCTGGAACAGGCCCATGTGAAAGGCCAGCAACTGGCCCAGGCCGCCCGCGCCCACCACGCCCAGCACGGCGGCGGCGCGGATGTTGTTTTCCCAGCGGTACAGCGTGTAGCTCATGAGCTGGGGCAGCACCTGCGGCAAGGTGGCATACAGGAACACCCGGCCATTGCCCACACCCTGCGCGCGCAATGCGTCGCCGGGGCCGGCCGGCGCGTTTTCAATGGCTTCGGCAAACAGGCGGCCCAGCACGCCCGTGGTGTGCAGCGCCAGCGCCAGCGTGCCGGCAAAGGGCCCCAAGCCGGCAGAGATGAGCAGCAGCGCCGCCCACACCAGCTCGGGAATGCTGCGCAGCGCGTTGAGGACCAGGCGCGTGGCGCCGCGCGTGCGGGCGGCGTCGCCCTGGTGCAGCCGGCTGGCGGGCAGCGCCAGCGCCAGCCCGCCGGCCGCTGCCAGCAAGGTGCCCAGCGCCGACATGGCCAATGTCTCCCACGCGCCGATGGCCACCTTGGTCACGAAGGCAGGCGACAGGTCGGGCGGGAAAAATTCGCCCAGGAATTTGCCCATGCTGCGCGCGGCGTCCAGCGACAAGAACTGCTTCCACTGCAGGTTGAGTGTCCAGAAGCTCGCCACCACCAGCACGATAATCGCCAGCGTGAACCAGCAGGCGCGACAGCGCGCGTCAAACAGCGGCGGCGGCAGCTTGTAGGGCGTATTGGCGGCTCGGGGTTGGGTCATCGGGTTATCCCAGCGCTTTTCTAAGCCAGGCGCTCACACGGTCAGCCAAAGCGACAAGCGCAATGAACACCAGCAGCATGCTGGCCACTTCACCGCCGTTGAACATCTTCATGGAGTTGTCCAGCTGCTGGCCCAGGCCGCCCGCGCCCACAAAGCCCAGCACCACCGACGAGCGGATCGCGCATTCCCAGCGGTACACGGTGTAGCTGGTCAGCTCGGCTGCGTTGGTGGGCAGCAGCCCGAACATGAAGGCCTGCAGCCGGCCCGAGCCGTTGCGCAGCAGGGTTTCGGTGGCGTGGTGTTCGCCGCTTTCCAGGATCTCGCCATAGACCTTGCCCAGCATGCCGCCATAGGTCAGCGCAATGGCCAGCACACCGGCCGTGGGCCCCAGGCCCACCACCCGCACAAACACCAGCGCCCACACCAGCTCGGGGATGCTGCGCAGCAATATCAAGAGCCAGCGCACGGCCTGGCGCAGCCAGAACGGCCCGCGCGCCATGCGCCCCGACAGGGCCGACACCGACAGCACGCGCGTGGACAGCAGCGTCAGCGGTATGGCCAGTACCAGCGCCAGCGTGACGCCGGCTGTGGCCATGGCCACGGTGCGCCAGGTGTCGCGCGCCACCATGGCCAGAAATTCGCCGCTGAACGCCAGCGGCCAGAAGCTGCCGATGAACCGCGCGCTGATCTTGAGGTTGCCCGGCTCCAGCAGCACCCAGGGCTTGAATTCGGTGGCCACGCCCAGCGGCCACAGCACCACCACCAGCGCGCTGATCAGCAAGAGCCGCGACAGCCAGGCCGGGTCACGATCAGGCGCGCGGCGCAGGCGGGCAGCGGCAGGTGGGGCGGAGGCTGCGTTCATGCAGGGGTTCAGCGGCAGTGCATGACCACGGGCTGCGGTGCGGCGTTGGCATCCGGCAACGCTTGCGGTGCCTCGCCGCGCAGCTCGTGTTCGTGCTGGTCGTACAGGTGGGCCAGGCGCTCGCGCGTGACCTCACTGGCGGGCAAGTCAAATGCCAACGCGCCGTCGCGCAGGCCGATGATGCGCGGGAAGCTCGCCAGCGCCACGTCCACCTGGTGCAGCGTGGCCACCAACGTGGCACCGCGCTCGCGTGCACCGTCCACCAGCGTCGTTACCGCCTGGCGCGCGCGCGATGGGTCCAGCGCCGACAGCGGCTCGTCCACCAGCCACAGGCTGGCGGGCGCCAGCAGCGCTCGGGCCAGGCCTACGCGCTGGCGTTCGCCGCCCGACAGTCGGTCCACCCGCTCGAACAGCTTGTCTGACAGGTCAAAGCGCTCAAGCGCCTCGTAGGCCGCCGGGATGTCGCTGGGATAGAACAGCGAGCGCACGCTGGCTGCCAGCCCCATGGCCGGCAGCCGCCCAGCCAGCACCGACGTGACCACACGCTGGCGCGGTGGCAGCGGCGGCACCTGCGGCGCCAGGAACAGCCGCCCGCGCAGGCGTTGCAGGTCGCCGCGCGGCAGTTGCCAGGGGTCCTGGGCGTCCAGCTGCAGCCGGCCTGCCGCCGGCTTGAGGGCGCACGCGAGCACCTGCAGCAAGGTCGTCTTGCCGGCGCCCGACGGGCCGATCACGGCCACCTGTTCGCCGGCGGCAATGGCCAGGTCCAGCGGCTGCAGCGCCGGTGCGGCGCCCGCGCGCGCGGCCGGGTGGCGGGCCGCAACGCCTTGGAGTTCGATGCGCAACGCGCGTACGCCTTACAGCAGGCCGGCGCTGCGCGCGGCGGCCTCCAGGCCCTTGTAGTTGTCGGGCGTGGTGGCGATGTAGCGCGTGGCGCGGTTGAGCTTGAGGATTTCGCCCTGCGCGGCGTCCGCCGGGTTCAGCGCCAGCAGCGCGGCCTTGACCTTGGCCTGCATGTCGGCGGGCATGTCGGCATGCACCGACCAGTTGTAGTTGAAGTAACCCGGCGTGGTGTAGAACACATCCACGGCCTTGGTGTCTACCTTGTTTTCACCCACGAATTTCTTCCACACGGTGATGTCCAGTGCGGCGGCGTCCACCTTGCCGCTGACCACCGAGGCGATGGTGGCGTCGTGCGCGCCACTGTAGGCAATGCGCTTGAAGTCTTTTTCAGGATTGATGCTGGCTTGCAGCAGGAAGCTGCGCGGCATCAGGTGGCCCGAGGTGCTGCTTTGCGAGCCGAATGAAATCTGCTTGCCCTTCATGTCGTTCAGGGTCTTGATGCCCGAGTCAGTCTTGGCAATGAAGACCGACTGGAACTTGGTGTCTTCCTCGCGCTGGGCCAGCGGCACGACCTTGCCGCCCGAGCGCAAGTTGGCCTGCACAAACGTGAAGCCGCCAAACCAGACCAGGTCCACCTTCTTGTTGACCAGGGCCTCGACCGCGGCGGGGTAGTCGCTGACCGGGGTGAACTCCACCTTCACGCCCAGCTGCTTTTCCAGGTAGCTTGCCAGCGGTGTGAACTTGCGCACCTGCTCGGTAGCGGCTTCTTCGGGGATGGTGGTGACGCGAAAGATTTGCTGCGCGTGCGACAGGCCGCCAAAGCAGATGACGGCGCAGGTCATCATGACCTTGAACGTGCGGGACGGAGAAAAACTGATCATGTCGGGCTCCTGGAACAGGGTTGAAGGTAGACCCGGATTAAAGCGCGAAAACAATCCCCCTGTCCTGCTGCAAACCCCCTGAATCTGGCTGTAAGGTTTGGGCGTACTGACACGGCTGGGCCAACACGCGGGGCAATGCCCGGCTACGATCAGCCCCAAACCTGGTACCGCCCCCCCATGAAATCCCCTCTTTTTGTCCAGCTCCACCACGATGACCAGGCCGCGGTGCGTGCCGAGCTGCTGCAGGGTCTGCGCGCGCCGCAGGCCCACACATCGCCCAAGTACCTGTACGACGCGCTGGGCTCGCGCCTGTTTGAGGCCATCACCGAGCTGCCCGAGTACTACCCCACGCGCACCGAGGCAGCCATTTTTGAAGCCCACGGCGCCGCCATGGCGGCCTGCGTGCCGGGCGGCGCCACGCTGATCGACCTGGGCGCGGGCAACTGCCACAAGGCCGCGCGGCTGTTTGGCCGTTTCACGCCCAGCCGCTATGTGGCGGTGGACATTTCGGTGGAGTTTTTGCGCAACGCCCTGGAAAGCCTGCAGCGCCAGTACCCGCAGCTGGACATGGTGGGCCTGGGGCTTGATTTTTCGGCCGGGCTCACGCTGCCGCCCGAGGCAGGCGCCGGCGGTGAGGGGCCCCGCGTGCTGTTCTATCCCGGCTCCAGCATTGGCAACTTCACGCCCGCCGAGGCGTTGGCGTTCCTGCGCAGCGTGTGCGCCGCCTGCGGGCCGGTGGCCGGCAGCGGCCTGCTGATCGGCGTGGACCTGGTCAAGGGCACGGCCGAGCTGGAGGCCGCCTATGACGACGCCTTGGGCGTGACGGCCGCCTTCAACCGCAACCTGCTGCCCCACATCAACCGGCTGGCGGGCACCGACTTTGCCCTGGCCGACTGGCGCCACGTGGCGCTGTATGACGAGGCCTTGGCCCGCATCGAGATGCACCTGCAGGCCGTGCGCCCCGCCACCGTGCGCTGGCCCGGTGGCGAGCGCACCTTCGCCGCAGGCGAGCGCATCCACACCGAAAATTCGTACAAGTGGACGGTGCCGCGCTTTGCGCAGCTGCTGCAGGACGCAGGCTTTGCTTCGCACCAGTACTGGACGGACGACGATGCGCGCTTTGCAGTGTTCTGGGCCGCGTGCTGAGGCGCCGCCTCATGCGATCAGACGACGGAGCGAAAGCCTGCAAAGATATCTTGTCGCTCGGGCGTGAAGTAATTGCGGTAGGCCACATGCAGCATCTGTGCGTCAGTCGCAGCGCAGCCGCCGCGCAGCACATACCGGCTGCCGCCAAACCAGGGCTGCGAATAGTCGCGGTAGGGGTGGGCCACAAAACCGGGGTAGGGCTCGAATGCGCTGGCCGTCCATTCCCACACCTCGCCCCAGCCCATGGCGTCCCCATGCTCCCGCGCGGCGCATTCCCACTGCGCCTCGGTGGGCAGGCGCCGGCCCGCCCACTGGCACCAGGCCTGCGCGTCGTGCCAGCTCAGGTGCACGGCACTGGCCTGTGCGTCCAGCGGCAACCAGCGGCCAAAGTGCCGCTGCTGCCACTGCCCGCCCTGCCGGCGCACATGCGGGGGTACAGGGTGGCCGGTGGCCTCAATGAACGGCAGGTAGCGCGCCCAGGTCACGGGCGCGGCGTCGATCTGAAAATCGCCCACATCCACCGGGTGGGCAGCCCGTTCGTTGTCAAACGCAAAGCCTTCGCCGGTGTGGCCCAGCTGCACGGTCTGGGCGCTCACGTGCAGCTCGCCGGTACAGCGCGCGCGCGGCGCATGGCCGCGCGCCAGCGCCGTAGGGATGGGCACGTCCAGCGCCTGCGCCATGTACACCGACGCCTCGTTGTGCATCTGCTCATGGAACAGCACCAGGCGCCAGAAGTACAGGGCGGCATCACTCTTGCCCGCTTCGTGCAGCAGCGCGAGCGTGTCAGCCTGCACCTGCGCCAGGTAATGCAGCAGCGCGTCCAGGTCCGGCAGGGGCAGGTCCCAGCGTGTGAGGTGCGGCACCTCGCTGGAATTGAACAGCGCGTCGGCGCCTTGCAGGTGCGACGCCGCGCGCGCATGCACGGGGTTGCAGGCCACACCCAGCGCGCGTTCGCAGTTGCGCCCTATCCACCATTCCTGGAACCAGCCCACATGGCCCAGTTCCCACAGCGGCGGGTTCAGTTCGCCCGCATACGGCACCCGCAGGCCGGGCAGCGCCTGCTGCCAGGCCGCCAGCAGGCCCAGCGTGCGTTCGCGCGTGGCACGCAGCGCTTGCGCCAGCGCGGCGGCGTCAGCCGTGCGGGAATCATTCACGCTATAACCCTTTCATGAACCGAGCGAACGTCGTGATCGTGAGCCCCGCACTGGCCGATGCCAACAACGGCAACTGGCAGACCGCGCGGCGCTGGCAGCGCATGCTCAGCGCCTGCCATTCTGCCCGCATCGTGCGCGACTGGCCCGACGCCGCAGCAGATGCGGACGACGTGATGCTGGCCCTGCACGCACGCAAATCGGCCCCGGCCGTGCAGGCCTGGGTCAAGCGCCACGGCAGCCGGGGCCTGGCCGTGGTGATGACCGGCACCGACCTGTACCGCGACCTTCAAGCCGACCCCGTCGCGCGCGCGTGCGCCCGTGCCGCGCAGCGCCTGGTGGTGCTGCAGGACCAGGCCCCGCTGGCACTGCCCGTTGCGCTGCGGGGCAAGGCGCGCGTCATCTACCAGTCCACCTCGCAACGCGCCACGTTGCCCAAGACACAACGTCACCTGCGTGCCGTGATGGTGGGCCACCTGCGCGACGAAAAAGACCCGCTCACGCTGATGGCCGCCGCAAAGCTGCTGCGCGACCAGCCCGGCATCCGCATCGACCACATCGGCGCGCCGCTGGACGCGGCGCTGGGCCGGGCTGCGCGGGCCACCATGCGCCAGTGTCCCGGCTACCGCTGGCTGGGCGCCCTGCCCCATGAAGCCACGCGCCGGCACATCCAGCGCGCGCACCTGCTTGTGCACGCCAGCCGCATGGAAGGCGGCGCCCATGTGGTGATGGAGGCCGTGCGCTGCGGCACGCCGGTGCTGGCCTCGCGCATTGACGGCAACACCGGCATGCTGGGCGCGGGCTACTCAGGCTACTTTGAGCCGGGCGACGCGACTGGCCTGGCCGCGCTGCTGCAGCGCTGCCATGACGGCCTGGCCCAGCCCGGCCCGCGCAGCCTGATGGCGCGGCTGGCCGCGCATTGCGCGCGGCGCGCGCCGCTGTTTGACCCCGACACCGAGCAGGCTGCGCTGTGCCGCCTGGTCAACCAACTCTGGAAGCCCTGATGCAATCCACCGACCAACCCGTGCTGCGCGACATCGTGCTGATTGGCGGCGGCCACAGCCATGTGGGCGTGCTGCGCCGCTTTGGCATGAACCCGGAGCCCGGCGTGCGCATCACGCTGATCTGCACCGACGCCCACACGCCCTATTCGGGCATGCTGCCGGGCTACATCGCGGGCCACTATGGCTATGACGATGTGCATATTGATCTGGGCCGTCTGGCGGTGTTTGCCGGCGCACGCTTTTACCGCGACGAGGTCATCGGCATCGACCGCGCCGCAGGCAAGGTGCTGTGCCGCAACCGCCCGCCGGTGCCCTACGACCTGTGCTCCATCAACACCGGCTCTACGCCACAGGTAGCGCGCGTGCCGGGCGCGGCTGCGCACGCGGTGCCGGTCAAGCCCATCCACCAGTTCAACCAGCGCTGGCTGGCGCTGCTGGAGCGGGTGAGCGCCCATGCGGGCGTCACCACCATCGCCGTGGTGGGCGGTGGCGCGGGGGGTGTGGAGCTGACGCTGGCCATGCAGCACCGGTTGCGCCGCGAACTGCAGGCGCTGGGCCGCAACCCGGATGAGCTGGTGTTTCACCTGTTCACACGCGACGCGCACATCATGCCCACGCACAACGCCGGGGTGCGCGGGCGCTTTGCGCGGGTGCTGGCGCAGCGCGGCGTGCGGCTGCACACCGGCGCTGAGGTGCGCGAGGTCACAGCCGGCCACCTGGCCACCGCCGATGGCCAGACGCTGGCCGCTGACGAAATCATGTGGGTGACCCAGGCCGGCGGCCCCGCGTGGCTGGGTGACACGGGGCTGGCGCTGGACGACAACGGCTTTGTGCGCGTGAACGCCGACCTGCAAAGCGTGAGCGACGCGCGCATCTTTGCCGCGGGCGATGTAGCGGCGTTCGAGCCCCGCCCGCTGGAAAAGGCCGGTGTGTTTGCCGTGCGCATGGGCCCACCGCTGGCCGACAACCTGCGCCGCAGCGCGCGCGGCGAAGCCTTGCGCCCGTACCGCCCGCAGCGCCACTGGCTGGCCCTGATCAGCACCGGCGACCGCTATGCGGTGGCCTCACGCGGCCAGGGACCGCTGGGCCTGCGCTTGGGCGGCGAATGGGTCTGGCGCTGGAAGGACTGGATTGACCGCCGCTTCATGCAGCGCTTCAGCGAATTCCCGCCCATGGACGCGCAGCGCAGCGCCACCGCAGCGGCGCAGCTGGCGCTGACGGCCGACGAGTCGCAACAGGCCATCTCGGCCATTGCCATGCGCTGCGGCGGCTGCGGCGCCAAGGTGGGCGCCACGGTGCTGCAGCGCGCGTTGGGCGCACTTCATCCGGTGGACCGCGACGACGTGGTGATTGGCCTGCACGCGCCGGACGACGCGGCCGTGGTGCGCGTGCCGCCGGGCAAGGCCATGGTGCACACGGTGGATTTCTTTCGCGCGTTCATTGACGACCCCTACCTGTTTGGCAAGGTGGCCGCCAACCATGCGCTGGGCGATGTGTTTGCCATGGGCGGCGAGCCGCAATCGGCCACCGCCGTGGTCACCGTACCGCCGGGGCTGGAGTCCAAGGTGGAAGACCTGCTGTTCCAGATGATGACCGGCGCCATGGAGGTGCTGAACGCAGCCAACTGCGCGCTGGTGGGTGGCCACACCGGTGAGGGAAAGGAGCTGGCCCTGGGCTTTGCGGTAAACGGCCTGGTAGACGACGACCTGCGCACCGTGTTGCGCAAGGGCGGCCTCAAACCCGGCGACGCGCTGATCCTGACCAAGCCCATGGGCACCGGTACGCTGTTTGCGGCGCATGCGCGCGGCGCGGCGCGCGGGCGCTGGATCGATGCGGCGTTGCAGTCCATGGTCGTGTCCAACCAGCGCGGCGCGCAGGTGCTGCTGGCGCACGGCGCCACGGCGTGCACCGACCTGACGGGCTTTGGCCTGCTGGGCCACCTGGTGGAGATGACCAAACCGTCGGGCGTGGACGCCGAGCTGTGGCTGCACGCGCTGCCGCTGATGGACGGCGCCGAGGAATGCGTGGCCGCGGGCATCACCAGCTCGCTGGCGCCGGCCAATGTGCGGCTGCGTCGGGCGCTGCGCAACCAGGCTGGTTTTGTGAACCACCCGCGCTACGCCCTGCTGTTTGACCCACAGACCGCGGGCGGACTGCTCGCCAGCGTGCCGGCGGACCGCGTGCAGGACTGCGTGGCGGCGCTGCGCGAGGCGGGCTATGAACACACGGCCGTCATCGGCCGCATCCTGGCCAGCGGCGATGCGCTGGAGCCCGTCACGCTGGTTGCCTGAGGGCCGCCCATGGACGCGACCCAGCCCCACCAGCCTCGCCGCCGCACGGTCCTGGGCTGGGGCCTGGGGGCAGCAGTGGCAGGGGCTGCGACCGGCCTGAGCGGTTGCGGCGGATCCCATGACGGGCCTGACGCCCCACGCCCCGGCCCGCTGGCCGTGCCGCCTGGCGTGGCCTGGGTGCTCAGCTCGGGCGGACCGCGCGGCTTTGCCCATGTGGGCGTGCTCAAGGCGCTGCACGAGCTGGGCCTGAAGCCCGCGCTGGTGGTGGGTGCATCGGTCGGCGCGCTGGTGGGCGGGCTGTATGCCGCCGGGCTGCCGGCGCAGCGCATCGAGCAGCTGGCGCTGGATGTGGACGTGATGGACGTGGTGCGCCCGCAGATGGCCGGCGACGCCTGGCTGAACGCATCGGGCCTGGTCGGCTGGTTTGACGACCTGACAGGCCAGCGGCGGCTGGAGCAGTTCAACACAGCCTTCGCCGCTGTGGCCCTGCATGAAGCCAGCCGCCAGCCCGTGGCCTTCACCCACGGACGGGCGGGTGCGGCCATCCAGGCGGCGTGCTCGATCGAGGGGCGGTTTGAGCCCGTGACCATCCACGGCCAGCGCTACCTGGACGCCGATCTGGCGCTGCCGCTGCCGGTGCGCCTGGCGCGCAGCCTGGGCGCGCGGCGCGTGCTGGCGGTGGATGTGTCGGCCCACGAAGACAAGGCCCCACCGGGCACCGAACGCTGGCGCGACGCCGACCTGCGCAAGCGCGCGCTGACCGCGCCCGACGCCCGCAATGCCGACTTGCTGCTGCACCCCGACATCGGCTATTACGCCGGCATGCGCCGCGCCTGGCGCGAAATGGCGATGCAGCAGGGCTACCAGCAGACGATGGCGCGGCGCGCGCAACTGCTGGCGCTGCACGCCGGGGCCGCCCCATGACGGGCAGGCGCACCCCATGGGGCTGGCAGGCCGGGGCGCTGGTGCTGGCCCTGGCCGCCGTGTGCCTGCTGTGCTGGGTGTGGAGGCCCTGGCAGTACCTGCGCCTGGAAGACGTGCGCGCGGCGCAAACCGGGTTTGCGCAGGCCTACGCCCGCGCGCCGCTGGCGGTGGTGCTGGGCTACTTTGCAGTGTTCACACTGCTCACCGCAGCCTGTTTGCCGGGCGCAGCGGTGCTGCTGCTGGTGGCGGGCGCGACCTTCGGGCTGGTGTGGGGCAGCCTGCTGGCCACGCTGGCATCCACCACGGGCGCGCTGCTGACCATGCTGGCCGCGCGCCACCTGCTGCGCCCGATGGTGCAGCGCCGCCTGGGAGAGCATGCCGCCGCGTTTGCCAGCACTGTGGCGCGCGACGGCGCCTTTTACATGCTGTCGCTACGGCTGCTGCCGGTGATCCCGTTCGTACCGGTCAACCTGATGGCCGGCGTGGTACCGCTGCGCGTGTCCACCTTTGTGTGGACCAGCTTTGTCGGCATGCTGCCGGGCACAGCCGCCTATGTGAACGCCGGGCGCGAACTGGCCCGGCTGGATTCGCTGCAGGGCCTGGTCAGCCCGGGCGTGCTGGGCGCGCTGGCGCTGCTCGCAGGGGTGCCGCTGGTCTCGCGCTGGATGGTGCGTTCGCTGCAAAGTCAAAAATAGTGAGCGTGTGCCAACTTACATAAATTTACCTGCCACTCACAGTCGCCTAAGAATACGGGCTTACCCTTAGGGAATTCACTGACTGTTGGATTGAACTGTGCGTTTAGCACTCGATCCATAGGAGTGCTAATATTTAGGACTTGAAAGGAGTTCTGGTATGACAAACCTGACTGGAGCCTCTACCGCTGCGCTGACCGTTGCCAACCCCTGGGCTGTGGTGCCCTCGCTGGGCAACCTGGACGCGTACATCTCTGCCGTCAACCGGCTGCCCATGCTCACGCTGGAAGAAGAGCAGTCGTTCGCGCGCAAGCTGAAAGAAACCAACGATATCGATTCCGCCGGAAAGCTGGTGCTGTCGCACCTGCGCCTGGTGGTGTCGGTGTCGCGCAAGTACCTGGGTTACGGTCTGCCCCATGGCGACCTGATCCAGGAGGGCAACATCGGGCTGATGAAGGCCGTCAAGCGCTTTGACCCCGACCAGGGCGTGCGCCTGGTGAGCTACGCCCTGCACTGGATCAAAGCCGAAATCCACGAGTACATCCTGAAGAACTGGCGTATGGTCAAGGTCGCCACGACCAAGGCCCAGCGCAAGCTGTTCTTCAACCTGCGCTCGATGAAGCAGGGCTTCAAGGACGACGCCGATGTGCAAACCCACCGCGACACACTCACCGACGCGCAGATTGACGTGATGGCCAAGGAGCTGAACGTCAAGCGCGAGGAAGTCATCGAGATGGAAACGCGCATGTCCGGCGGCGACGTGATGCTGGACCCGGCGCCCAATGACGATGGCGAAGAAGGCTTTGGCCCGATCGCCTACCTGGCTGACGCCAGCCATGAACCGACCCAGATGATGGAGTCGCGCCAGCGCGATGTGCTGGCCAGCGACGGCATTGCCACCGCGCTGGAGGCACTGGACCCGCGCAGCCGCCGCATCGTGGAAGAGCGCTGGCTCAAGGTCAACGACGACGGCTCGGGCGGCCTCACGCTGCACGACCTGGCGGCCGAGTACGGTGTGAGCGCCGAACGCATCCGCCAGATCGAGGTGGCGGCCATGAAGAAGATGAAGAAGGCGCTGGCAGCGTACGCATGACAAAGTGCGCGCCTGTGGCGTAACGCCTGGTATCAGCCCCACGGCCCGGTCATCCCGGGCCTTTTTCTTGTAACAATCCTCCGGTGAATTACAAGAACCTCTGCTGGACCGGTCTGCTGTGGCTGCTGGGCCTGGTCCATGGGGCAGTCGCCCAGGAACTGCCCGCGGCGATTGCGCTGGATGCGCAGTTGCCTCTGGTGTCACTGGACGGGCGCAGCGTGTTCTGGGTGGACCCCGCTGGCACGGCCACGATCGACCAGGTCGCCACGGACGCCACCGCTAACTGGCAGGTGCGCATGCCGGCGCGCCAGTACAACATTGACGCAAAGGCGTTGTGGGTGCGGTTTGACGTGCTGCCCCAGGACAACCAAAGCCACTGGTTCCTGGAGCTGGCCTCGTCCGGGCTGGACCGGGTGCAGCTGTTCCATCGTGCGGACAACGGCGGCTGGGTCATGCAGGAGGCGGGCGACACGCGCGCCGTTTCCGACTGGCCGCTGCCAGGGCGTTTTCCTACCTTTGAGGTGTCAGGCCACCGCAGCGAGGTCACGCGCTTTTGGCTTCGCATTGAGCACACCCGGGTGAACTTCGCCACGCCCATCGCCATTGCCAGCCAGGCCACGGTGACCGCGTCGCGTGAACGCGAGCAGTTTTTGCTGGGTGCGTATTTCGGGCTGGCCGCGCTGATCACCCTCGTGGCTGCCGCCAATGCGGTGGCCTTTCGCGACCGCGTGTTTGCGGCCTATGCCGCCTATGTGCTGGCACTGGGAGTAGGCCAGCTGGCTTATCTGGGCGTGGGTGCACAACATGTGTGGACACACTGGCTGACCTGGAATTTCCACGCCACCTTTGTGTTGCCTGGCATCTCATCGGCCGTGGGGCTGTGGTTTGTGCGCATGGTGACCGAGCCCGCGCGCTTTTCGCGCAAGCTGGATCTGGCCGTGTGGGCGCTGATCGGCCTCTTGCTGGCCGCCGTGGCGCTGGACACCGTCATGCAGTCGCGCCCCACTTTCGCCGCCGTCATGCTGCTGACGGTGCTGGCGCTGGCGCTCATCATGCTGCTGATCGGCATGGTGTGGGCGCAGGGCGACGACCCCGCCATCCGCGTGATTGCTTTTGGGTTCTTGCCGGTGGCGGTGATGGCGTTGTTCCCGCTGGCGCGCGGTCTCAACCTGATTCCCACCAGCGGCCTGACCCGCTACGGCCTGACCATTGGCGCCGCGCTGGAAATGCCCATCCTGTTTTACGCCCTGAGCCTGCGCGGCACACTGCGGCGCGAAGCCCAGGTGCGAGCCGCTGCGCTGTCGCGCACCGACCCGCTCACCGGGCTGGCCCATGCACGGTCTTTGCTGGCGCGGCTGGAAGGCGCGCTGGCGCGCAGCCGGGGCCAGGGACATCGCAGTGCGCTGCTGATGGTGCGGGTGTCCAACCACGAAGCCATTGCGACGCAGCACGGCAAGGAAGCCGCGGACCGCGCGCTGGTGCTGACAGCGTCGCGCCTGCGCCGCTGCATTGCCGATGTGGACCTGGCCGCACGTGTGGGCGAGCAACACTTTGCGCTGCTGCTGGAGGGCCCCACCACCGATGTCGTCGCCCAGGACTGCGCCACCCGCGTGGTGGCCAACGGCCTGCGCGAATCCGAAGTACTGCCGGCGGGGGTGACGTTGCGCTTTCATGTGGCGCTGGCGATGCTGCCCCACGAGAATCGCGACGCGCCAGCAACGTTGCAGTGGTTGCTGGCCGTGGTCAATGACATGGCGCAGGACCAGCGCAAATCCATCCGCGCGGCCAATTTCTGAGCGCCGCACCCGCCCCATGTGGCTGTAGCATGGCGGCCTTGAGATTCCCAACTTCCGAAAGACCCGACTCATGATCAATCAATTTCCCCGCCGCGCCGCGCTGCTGGCCGCCGTGGCCCTGGCCTGTGGTGGCGCCCTGGCGCAAACCCCGCCCAAACCGGCCAAGGCCACCAAGCCCGCCACTGCGCCGCTGAGCTGGCCCACCAAGGCCGTACGCATCATGGTCGGTTTTCCGGGTGGCTCCACGCCCGATCTGGTGGCCCGCACGATTGCCGAGCCATTGTCCAAAGCGCTGGGCCAGCCCGTGGTGGTAGAAAACCGCGTGGGCGCAGGCGGCAACATCGCCGCCGACGTGGTGGCCAAGGCCACTGACGACCACACCATCGGCGTGATGATCAACGGCAACATGACCATCGCAAAGTTGCTCAACCCCGCCACACCGTTTGACCCGTTGAAAGACCTGACCCCCATCAGCCTGATCGGCACAGCGCCGCTGATGCTCACGGCACCCGCCACGGCCACGTTCAACAACGCGCAGGAGTTTTTCCTGGCCGCGCGCAACGCCGGCGACAAGTGGAGCTACGGCACGCCAGGCGTGGGCACGGTAGGCCACATCGGCATGGAGCTGCTCAAGACCAAGACCAATATCAACCCGGTGCATGTGCCCTACCCTGGCAACCCGCAGGTGATCAACGCCATGATCGGCGGGCAGATTCAGCTGTCGCTGCTGCCGCCGGGCCTGGCCGCCGCACAGATCCGCGCCGGCAAGCTCAAGGCGGTGGGTGTCACGTCCGTCAGCCGCAGCCCGCTGGTGCCTGAATACCCGAGCCTGGACGAAGGCGGCGTGCGCGGCTTCCAGCTGGAGATCTGGACGGCCGCCGCCGGCCCGGCGTCTTTGCCCAAGCCCATCGTGGCCAAGCTGTCGGGGCTGATCAGCGAGATTGCCCGCACACCGGAGGTACGCCAGAAGCTGTTCCAGCAGGGCTGGCAGGTGGCGGGTACGTCGGCTGAAGGACTGGCCAACCGCGTGAAAGCCGATACCAACCTGCTGGGGGGTGTGATCGCGATGCGCGGCATCAAGGCGCAGTGATCAAAAATCTGTCGCTGTAAAAAAAAGGGCCACTTGGGCCCTTTTTTTACGACTTGAGCAGCAAGCGAATATCGTCCGCCAGCGCCTGCGCCCCGCTGCCGTAGCGGGTGTACAGGCGGATGCGGCCCTGCGTGTCGTACACAAAGCTGCCCGCAGAATGGTCCATGGTGTAACTGGTGGGCGTCTTGCCGTCCACCTTCTTGTAGTAGACCTTGTAGTCCTTGGCCATGGCGGCCAGCTGTTCGGGCGTGCCGCGCAGCGCCAGGAAGCTGGGGTCGAAGTTGGCCATGTAGCCCTTGAGCACCTCGGGCGTGTCGCGGTCCGGGTCCACGGTGACAAAGATACCTTGCAGCTTGTCGCCGTCCTTGCCCAGCGTGCGCTTGACTTCGGCCAGCTCGGCCAGTGCCGTGGGGCAGACGTCGGGGCACTGCGTGAAGCCAAAGAACACCACCACCACCTTGCCTGCAAAGTCCTTGATGGTGCGTGGCTGGCCGTTGTGGTCGGTCAGCTGGAAGTCTCGCGCGTACTCGGCGCCGGTGATATCAATGGCGCGAAACTGCGGTTTGTCGGGCGAGCATGCGGAGAGAAAGGCCAAGGAAGCCAGCAGGAATGCGCGGCGTTCCAGGGCCGCCGCGGAACCGGCTTTGCCGGGCCGCTGGGGGCGCCCCCTTGAGGGGGAGACGCCGAAGGCGTTTCGGGGGTGGGTCATAGTAGGTAGTGGTCCACCAGCAAGGCTGCAAACAGCGCGCTCAGGTGGATCAGTGAAAAGCGGAAGGTGCGACGCGCCAGCGCGTCCGAGTAGTTGCGCCACAACATGAAGGCATACCAGGTAAAGCCCACGCTCAAACCGATGGCCGCCACCAGGTAAAGCCAGCCGCTCATGCCATAAGCGAATGGCATCAGGCAGGCAGCAAACAGCACCAGCGTATACAAAAATACCTGCAGCCGCGTGAACTCGTTGCCGTGCGTCACCGGCAGCATCGGCAGGCCCGACTTGCGGTAGTCCTCCACCCGGTACAGCGCCAGCGCCCAGAAGTGCGGCGGCGTCCACAGGAAGATGATCAGAAAAAGTATCAACGCCTCGGGGCCCACGTCGCCCGTCATCGCGGCCCAGCCCAGCACCGGCGGCATGGCTCCCGACGCGCCGCCGATCACGATGTTCTGCGGCGTCAGCGGCTTGAGGATCACGGTGTAGACCACGGCATAGCCCACAAAGGTGGCAAAGGTCAGCCACATGGTCAGCGGATTGACCCACGCATACAGCAGCCACGAGCCCACCGCGCACAGCACGGCTGAAAACAGCAGGGTCTGCCAGTCGCTCAGCTCGCCCTTGGCCGTGGGCCGCCATGAGGTGCGCTTCATCTTGGCATCAATGCCTTTTTCAACAATGCAGTTGAAGGCGGCGGCGGCACCGGCCACCAGCCAGATACCCACGCAGGCGATGGCAGCCAGCCGCACCTGGGCCCACGACGGCGCGCCCGGCACGGCCAGCACCATGCCGATGAGTGCGCAAAACACGATGAGCTGGATCACGCGCGGCTTGGTCAGCGCGTTGAACTGCCGGATGCGCGAGGGCGCCTTGAGGGTATGGGTTGCTGTGCTCATGCCGACAGGCTCGATGCATTGAAGTTGGAAGCACTGACAGTATCCGTCGCAAAACGGCTTTCACACAGCGCCCAGGTCAGCACCACGACCAGCGCGGCAGCGCCACCCGTGTGCGACACGGCAGCCACCAGCGGCCAGTCGAGCACCACGTTGGACAGGCCGGTGGCGAACTGCCACAGCGCCAGCCCAGCGATCCAGCGGGCCTGCGCGCGCAGCGCATGCACATGGCGCAGTCGCCAGGCCAGCAGGCCCAGCAGGGCGAGCACGCCGTAGGCCGCAAGGCGATGGACGTAATGGATGGCCGTCAGCGCACCAAAGCCGATGTGCTCACCGGCAGCCGTCTTGCCCAGCTCGCGCCACAGTGTGAAGCCGTCGTGAAACTCCATGTACGGCCACCAGCTGTTCTGGCACTGCGGGAATTCATTGCAGGCCAGCACGGCGTAATTGGTGCTGACCCAGCCGCCCAGCGCCACCTGCATCCAGACAGCTGCAAAGGTAGCCATGAGCAGCCAGCGTGTGGGGGCCGACAAAGGCACAGGCGTGGTTTCATGCCAGGCCTGCGCGTACCGCACGGCCTGCACGCACAGCAACGCCAACAGCGCCAGCCCGCCCAGCAGGTGCAGCGTGACGATGGCGGGAAAGAGCTTCATGGTGACCGTCAGCGCGCCGAAGGCGCCCTGCACACACACCCATACCAGCGTGAGCGTGGGCCACCAGGGGCTCACGGGCACACCACCCTGGTTGCGTCTGCGCTGCAGCCAGGTGGTGACCGCCAGCGTCAGGATCAACACGCCCACGCCGGTGGCCAGGTAGCGGTGGATCATCTCGATCCAGGCCTTGCCGTGGGTTACGGGGCCGGTGGGCATCGCTGTTTGGGCAGCGGTGATTTCCGCGCGCGCGCCCACCGGGCTGGCATTGCCATAGCAGCCCGGCCAGTCGGGGCAGCCCAGGCCTGAATCGGTCAGGCGGGTGAAGGCGCCAAACAGTACGAGGTCGAATGTGAGGAACAGCGTGAGCAGCGTGAGCGTGCGCAGGCGCCGCGCAGGCTCGGCATCACGGTTGCGCAGCCATACCCACGCCAGCGGCCCCAGGGCAATCACAACGCCCATCAGCATGAGCCGGGCAGCAGGTGCCAGGTCGTAAAGCGGCTGGGTGTCCATCAGGGACGGCCCGCCTTGTCCCACGACGCGGACGCGCGCATCAGCCGCTCCAGGTCGCGCTTGATCTTCGCGGCAGAGGCTGTGTCTACCGTCGCGTCCAGGTTCACCGCAGGAAAGCGCAGCATCCAGTTACCCATGGGGTCCACCACATAAAGGTGGTCGCGCAGCTCGCGGCCGGCGGCCGGCGCCAGCCACTGCGCCAGCTGCGCGGCGTCCACGCGCAGCACGGTGGCCTGCTTGATGGCGGGCAGCAGTCCGGCTTTGACCGGCGCTGCGTCGGGAACCAGCCAGATCCAGTCGAGCCGGTCCTTGTCCTTGCCCAGGCCTTCGCGCAGCTGGCGTTGCAGGTACAGGTGTTTTTCACAGGTAGCGTCGCAAGCGCCGCCCGCCACACTGACCAGCAGCCACTGGCCCTTGAGCTGGGGCAGCGTGGACTGTGCGCCGTCCAGTGCGGTGGTGGCCAGCGGGGGGGCGGGCCGCTGCGGATCGATCAGCTCGCCATAGTTGCGTCGGCCCTCAGGGCGCACCACGTAGTAGGTGAAGTACGAGGCGATGACCGGCGCGGCACAAACCAGCAGCACGGCAATCATCTTCCAGCGGCCCGTGGCCGTGCGACGTCCATCTGCCGCGACAGCTTCTTGCGGCGCGGGCAGCGAATGCACGGTCAAGCCCAGCGGCTCGTCACGCGATGCGGGCTTTGCGCCAGGGGGCAATGAATTGGAACCAGACATAAAGAACGCCCAAGAGGCCGCTAAGACCAAACCATTGAAATGCGTAGCCGTAGTGCTTGCCTGTGCCGGCTGCGGCCTCAGGCCAGTCACGCTGCAGGCCCTGCGAAGCCTCGCCCAACTGCACGACGGTGAAGGGCCGCAGCATCAGACGGGTTTCTGCGCTGAAAGCGACCAAGTCGAGATTTTGCCGGATGGCGGAAGACCCCGCAGCCGGCGCGGCACCTGAAAACTCGAAAAGCCGCGGCGGTGACGCTGCGATGCGCCCCTGGATCTGAACCGGTCCCGCAGGTGTTTCAACTGGGGGCAGGCGCTCGCGGTCCACAAAATTGCGCTGCACCCAGCCGCGCTGCACCACCACCACCGCATCGCTGCCGTCCAGGGCCAGCGGAGTCAGCACATAAAAGCCGGGCTTGCCGTTCATCTGCCGGTTGTCCAGGTACACGGTGTGGTGCGCGAGCCAGCGGCCTTGCAACTGCACGGGGCGGTGCAACTGGAGGGTGGCGTTATCGATGGCAGACATGTCTGCATTGCCCAGGGCCGAAAGCGCCTTCTTGGCGTCGGTGGCGGCCTGCAGGGCCTCTTTCTGGCTGGCCCGCGAAAGCTGCCAGAAACCCAGCGACGAGGCCACGGCCATGGCAGCCACAGCGGCGACGGTCACCAGCCAAAAGCGTGTCGAACGCAATTGCACCGCAGTCACGGGATAATCCTTCCCATGACATATCTGGTTGCGTTCGCTTTCATTGCCATTCTGGGCAGTCTCGCATCGGCGCTGTATTTCATGCTGAAGGATGGCACAGGCGGCAAGGCCAAGACCAGCAACATGGCCCGTGCCCTGGCACTGCGTGTGGGGTTTTCCATCCTGCTGTTCATCTGTATCCTGGTGGCGTGGAAGCTGGGCTACATCCAGCCCACGGGCCTGCCAGTGGGCAAGTGACCGGATAAGTGGCGCTGCAGGGCGCCCCAACAAAAAAAGCGCCTCACGGCGCTTTTTTCGTGGGTGCGGTGCTTACAACCAGTAGACCAGCACATACAGGCCGAGCCAGACCACGTCCACAAAGTGCCAGTACCAGGCGGCGCCTTCAAAGCCGAAATGCCTGTCAGCGGTGAAGTGGCCCTTTTGCAGGCGCAGCGTGATGAACAGCAGCATCAGCATGCCCACGAACACGTGAAAGCCGTGAAAGCCCGTCAGCATGAAGAAGGTGGAGCCAAAGATGCCCGACGACAGCTTGAGGTTCAGGTCGGTGTAGGCATGGAAGTATTCATAGCCCTGCACGCCCAGGAAGGTCATGCCCAGCAGCACGGTGATCCACATGAAGGCGATGGTCTTGCCACGCTGGTTTTCACGCAGCGCATGGTGGGCAATGGTCAGCGTCACGCCCGAGGTCAGCAGCAGCGCAGTGTTGATCGTGGGCAGCCAGAACGGGCCCATGGTCTGGAAGGGCTCGACGATACCGGCAGGCGATGCAGTGGCACCGGCCACGACGCTGGGCCACACGGCCTTGAAGTCAGGCCACAGCAGTGCGTTTTCAAGGCTGCCCAGAGCGGGTACGGAGTGCGAGCGTGCCCACCACAACGCGGTGAAGAAGGCGCCGAAGAACATCACCTCTGAGAAGATGAACCAGCTCATGCTCCAGCGGAAAGACAGGTCTACCTTGTAGCCGTATTGCCCGCCCTCGCTTTCGCCAACAGCCTGACCAAACCACTGGTAGAGCACAAACAGCCACCAGGCCAGCCCGAAGAACAGCGAATACATGCCCCAGCCGTTACCGTTGATCCACTGGCCTGCGCCCAGAATCACAAAGAAAAGGCCGATGGCCGCCATGACGGGATGGCGCGAAGGTTGGGGCACGTAGTAATAAGGGGTGGTGCCGTGTGCGGTTGAACTCATTTCAGCTCCTGACTCTCTCGGATTCTTGGATTCTTGTCTTGGTTTTCGGGGGGCTCGGCGGTCACTTGACAACCCAGTTGACCAGCACGATCAGCCCCACCACAAACAACACCGCAGCGCCTATGCCCACGACGATGATGTGAAAGGGGTTGGCCTGCGCCAGGTCCTGCTTGTATTCACTGTTCTTGCGGATACCGACGAATGACCACGCCACGGTCTTGACCGTGCGCAGAAACGAAGGCTTGGCTTGTTGCAGCGGTGTGTTCATGAACCCACCTGTGTCTTCAGCACCGTCGTCGCATCCGCCGTTGGTGCCGCAGGGGTCTTGCCGCCCACTTCAAAGAACGTGTACGACAGTGTGATGGTCGTGACGTCCTTCGAAAGCTTGGGGTCGATCACAAAGGCCACCGGCCACTGCTTTTTTTCGCCCGCTTCCAGTGTGTACTGGTTGAAGCAGAAGCATTCGAGCTTGTTGAAATGCGCCGCTGCCTGGTTGGGCGCGTAGCTTGGGATGGCTTGCGCGGCCATGCGGCGGTTTTGTACGTTCTGGAACTCGTACATGACCGTGGTGAGCTGGCCGGGGTGCACCTGCACAGAACGCTGCGCCGGTTTGAACTCCCAGGGGCCGCGCGAGTTGGCGTCAAATTCGACGGTGATGGTGCGGCTGGTGTCAATCTGCGTGTTGGACGGCAGCTTGACGTCACGCCCCGCCACACCGTTGCCGGGCACCTGGCGCTCGGACAGCGACAGGATATTGATACCCGTCATTTCACAGATGGCCTTGTACAGAGGCACCAGCGCATAGCCGAAAGCGAACATGCCCGCCGTGACGATGGCGAGCTTGCCCACCATCTTGACGTTTTCGTTGCGGATGCTCATGTGCGAGGCCGGTTCAGCGCGAGGTCAGCAAAACCATCTTGACCATGAAGCCGATGAAAAACACGGCCACCACGGACGCCAGGATCAGCGCCATGCGCAGGTTGTTCTTCTTTTGTTCAGGCGTCATGGCCATGATGTCAGCCGATCACCTTGGTGGCGGTAGCGTCCAGCTTGGGAGGGGTCTCAAAGGTATGGAACGGTGCGGGGGAAGGCACTTCCCATTCCAGGCCTTCAGCGGCTTCCCAGGGCTTTTGCGCAGCCTTTTCACCCTTGCCGCGCATCGTGGGCACCACGATGAACAGGAAGAAGTAAACCTGCGCCAGACCGAAGGCAAATGCACCCACCGAGGCAATCGCGTTGAAGTCAGCGAATTGCATGGGGTAGTCGGCATAGCGGCGCGGCATGCCGGCCAGGCCCAGGAAGTGCATCGGGAAGAACGTGACGTTGAAGGCGATCAGGCTCCACCAGAAGTGGATCTTGCCGCGCGCTTCGTTGTACATCACACCCGTCCACTTGGGCGCCCAGTAGTAGTAGCCCGCAAACAGCGCATACAAGGAGCCGGCTACCAGCACGTAGTGGAAGTGGGCCACCACGTAATAGGTGTCCTGCAGCTGGATGTCGATCGGCGCCATCGCCAGGATCAGGCCGGTAAAGCCGCCCATGGTGAACACGAAGATAAAACCCACGGCAAACAGCATGGGTGTTTCAAACGTCATGGAGCCCTGCCACATGGTGGCAATCCAGTTGAAGATCTTCACGGCCGTGGGCACGGCGATCAGCATGGTGGCGTACATGAAGAACAGCTGGCCCGTCACCGGCATACCGGTGGTGAACATGTGGTGCGCCCAGACGATGAAGCTCAGGATGGCGATGGAGCTGGTGGCATACACCATGGACGCATAACCGAACAGCTTCTTGCGGCTGAAGGCCGGCACGATCTGGCTGATGATGCCGAACGCCGGCAAGATCATGATGTACACCTCGGGGTGACCGAAGAACCAGAAAATGTGCTGGTACATCACCGGGTCGCCGCCACCGGCGGGGTTGAAGAAGCTGGTGCCAAAGTGGCGATCTGTCAGCGTCATGGTGATGGCGCCGGCCAGCACAGGCATCACGGCGATCAACAGATAGGCGGTGATCAGCCAGGTCCAGCAGAACATGGGCATCTTCATGAGCGTCATGCCGGGCGCGCGCATGTTCAGGATGGTCACGATGATGTTGATCGAACCCATGATCGAGCTGGCACCCAGAATGTGCATGGCAAAAATGCCGGCGTCCATGGAGGGGCCCATTTGCAGCGTCAGCGGTGCATACAGCGTCCAGCCGGCTGCCGGTGCGCCTCCGGGCATGAAGAAGCTGCCCGCCAGCATCAGGCCGGCGGGGATCATCAGCCAGAAGCTGAAGTTGTTCATGCGGGCAAAAGCCATGTCAGCCGCGCCAATCTGCAGCGGGATCATCCAGTTTGCAAAGCCCACGAAGGCCGGCATGATGGCGCCGAACACCATGATCAGGCCGTGCATGGTGGTCAGCTGGTTGAACAGTTCGGGGTTCACGACCTGCAGGCCGGGCTGGAACAGTTCAGCACGGATCAGCAGCGCCAGGACGCCGCCAAACATCAGCATGAAGAACGAGAACAGCAGGTAGAGCGTTCCGATGTCCTTGTGGTTGGTCGCATAGACCCAGCGGCGCCAGCCCGCGGGGGCGTGGTCGTGGTGATCGTCGTGGGCGTGGTCGTGATGGTCGAGGACTGCACTCATCTTGAATTCCTTGATTTTTTCCGTTACGCCTGCGGCTTACTTGCCGCGCTGGGCCAGCACTTCAGCCGGCTGTACGAGTTGGCCTGTCTTGTTGGACCAGGTGTTCTTGGTGTACGTCGTGACAGCCGCAATGTCGGTATCCGACAGCTGCTTCCACGAGGGCATGGCGCCATTGTTCTGGCCTTTGAGCAGGACCTGGATTTCCTTGGCATGGTCGGCGTCCAGCACTACAGCCGCGCCGTCCAGGGGCTTGATGGGACCAGCACCCTTGCCGTTGGCCTGGTGACAGGCGGCGCAGTTGGCGGCATAGACCTTCTCACCGCGCTTCATGATGTCGTCCAGCGTCCAGACCTTGGTCGGGTCGTCCAGCTTGGCCGCCATCTTTTTCTTCTCTACGTCAACCCATTTGGCGTAGTCCTCTGCCGTCACCACCTTGACGTGGATGGGCATGTAGGCGTGCTCCTTGCCGCACAGCTCCTGGCACTGGCCGTAGAAGTCGCCGGTCTTCTCGGCACGGAACCAGGTATCCCGCACGAAACCGGGAATGGCGTCCTGCTTGATGCCAAAGGCCGGCACGGCAAAGGCATGGATCACGTCATTGGCCGTCGTGATGATGCGCACCTTCTTGCCCACGGGCACCACCATCGGGTTGTCGACCTTGAGCAGGTAGTTGTCGGGGATGTCGCCCTTGGCGCCGTTATTGGACATCTCGCGATGCGTGCTGTCCAGCGTGGAGACGAACGAGATGCCTTCGCCTTCGCCCTTGAGGTAGTCGTAACCCCATTTCCACTGGTAGCCGGTGGTCTTGATGGTCAGGTCGGCGTTGGTCGTGTCCTTGGAGGCCACCAGCACCTTGGTGGCGGGCAGCGCCATCAGGATCACGATGATGAAGGGGACGATGGTCCAGATCACCTCGACCGTCACGGATTCGTGGAAGTTGGCCGGCTTGTGGCCAATCGATTTGCGGTGCTTCCAGATCGAATAGAACATGACCGCGAACACGGCAATGAAGATCACCGTGCACAGGATCATCATGAAGTTGTGCAGCCAGTGCTGCTCTTCGGCGATCCTGGTGATGGGCGGGTGCAGGTTGAGCTGGCGCACCGCGGGGCCGCCGGGCAGGTCGTTGACAGCCCATGCCGCGGTGCTGAACCAGGCGCCTGTGGCGATGCCCAGGTTCAGCAGCAGTGAAGCCAATTTGCTGGAAATGCTCTTCATCGTGTTCACTTCTTCATTGCCTCAAATTAACCCTCACGCCGTGCGCAAGGCCATCCGTATCTCTCGCGCCAGCGCCGGACGCAATTCGGGGCGCACATAGCGCCCCACATTCACCGACCGCCCCCGCGCCGACAGCGCTATCAGGGACCGGTCCCCCGCCGAAGGTTCGACCCGAACCCATTCGCGGTCAAATTCTGCCCGCTCCAGGTGTCCGGCATTTTCAAGCTCGACCACCAGATGTTGCCCTGACAGCGAGATCCGCTCGCCATCCGTGGCATGCCGGGAATACACCAGGAATGCCGAGCCCACCGCCATCAGCTCCAGCCACGCAAAGGGAAGCACCAGCTTTGCCCCCTGAAACCAGAAAAACGTTCCTATGCCCAGCGACACAACGCACAGCGAGGCGTACAGCCAGCCCAGTTGGGCCGGTGTGACCGAGCAATTGCGTTTCAGGAGCCAGTGGATGTTCTGGCCCGAGACGGTGGCGAAGCGGAGTACGGGATTCGGCACAGTTGACGCTCACAAACTCAACCAACAATTGTAGCGCGGGTTTACCCCTGAGCCCGCCCAATGGGGATAGCCACGCCGCGTCATGCTGCGCCTCGTCCTGTGCGCAGCATCGCCCGCATGTCCTGCAGGCTCACGGCGCTTTGCTCGCTGACGCGCGCGCGGGGGGCGGCTTTGAGCGCATGGCCATAGATGACTTCGAAGGTCAGGGCAAGGCGCCCCTGCTCGTCGGGCCGCGCCAGATGGGCCTCCAGTCCGCGTTCCAGCGCGGCCTTCCAGCGCCGCCCGCGCAGGCCAGGAAACCGGCCGGGGTGCAGGTTGGCGCCCAGGCCGCGCAGCTCGGCCAGCAGCCGCTCGGGGGACGCCCATGTCAGCACGATGCGCTCCATGTCCATGACCGGCTCGGCGAACCCGGCTTGCACCAGCATGTCGCCCCAGTCGTGCATGTCAGTGAACTCGTGGCCCGGCGGGGGCCAGCCCCTGGCCTGGTAGACAGGCCGCAACTCGCGCAGCGTGTCCGGCCCCAGCGCAGAAAACATCACAAAACCGTCCACCGCCAGCGCCCGGTGCCACCTGGCAATCAGCGCCTGGGGGTCTGCTGTCATGTGCAGCGCCATGTTGGCCCACAACATCTGCACGGCGCCGTCGCCGGGCTCGGCCAGCCGTGTTTTGCCGCCGCGCCAACGGGCCAGGCTCAAGGCCGAGGGCATCAGCGTGCGTGCAGCAACCTGCGCAGGGCCCGTGGGCTGAGGCTGCACGATGAAGCAGTCCGCCTGCGGGTAGCGCTGCGCGAGCAGCGCGTGGGCCTGCAACCCGCCGCGCACCGGGTCCCAATGCGCCCAGGCAGCGGGCTGCAGACGGATCCACTGCAACCGGTCTTCCATGCGCCGCGCCACTTCCTCGTGCAGCCAGGGCGATTGTGCAGGCGCTGCGTGCGCCCAGCGCGAAGCAGCGGGTGGATCGATGGTGGGGGGGCGGGTGTCGGCCAAGGTCGGCTCTTGAAAGGTCCAGTGGCGAGTATATTGAGCCGATGCTGCGTGAGCTGTTTGCAAGGTCTTGGGACGCCCTGCCGGGGCAGTGCGCGATCTGCCGCCGCTGGCCGGCGCGCGCGCTGTGCGACGCCTGTGTCACCCGTTTTGCCCAGCCATTGGCCCGCTGCGCCACCTGTGCCCTGCCGGTGCCGGGCGGGGTCACACGCTGCGGTGCCTGTCTGCGCGAACCCCCGCCGCTTGACCGCTGTATTGCCGCCGTGACTTGGGGTTTTCCGTGGTCGGCCAGCATTGCCAGCTACAAATTTGCCGGGCAGCCCGGCTGGGCGGCCACCTGGGCCACCTTGCTGCGCAGCGCGCCCTGGGCCGAACCCGCGCTGGAGGCAGCTGACTGCGTGGCGCCCATGCCGCTGTCGGTGCAGCGACTGCAGCAACGTGGCTTCAATCAGGCATTGGAGATCGCGCGCCGCCTGGCGCCCGCCAAGACCGATGCACACACGCTGCTGCGCATCCGCGACACGGCGCCCCAACGCTCATTGGACCGCGACGGCCGTCTGCGCAATGTGCGCGGCGCCTTTGCCGTGGAGCCGTCACGTACGGACCGCGTCAAGGGCCGCCACATGCTGCTGGTGGACGATGTGATGACCAGCGGTGCGTCACTGCATGCCGCAGCTGTGGCTTTGCGCCAGGCCGGCGCCGTGCAGGTCAGCGCGCTGGTGCTGGCCCGCACCGACGAATCCTAGGGCAAGGGCACACTCCAGCCATGTTCAATATCGTTCTTGTCGAGCCTGAAATCCCGCCCAACACTGGCAATGTCATCCGCCTGGCGGCCAACACCGGCTGCGCATTGCACCTTGTAGAGCCGCTGGGCTTTTCCATGGAGGACCGGCTGATGCGTCGCGCGGGGCTTGATTATCACGAGTACGCCCAGGTCCATCGCCATGCAAACTGGCAAGCGTTGCTGGATTCGCAACGCCCTGCGCAGAAACGCCTTTTTGCCATGACCACGCGCGGCACCCGTCTGGTGCATGAGGTGGCCTTTCGCCCAGGCGACTGGCTGGTGTTCGGCGCGGAAACGCGTGGCCTGCCGCCGGCGTTGCGCGACGCGCTGCCTGCGGCGCAGCTGCTGAAGTTGCCCATGCGCGAAGGCCAGCGCAGCCTGAACCTGTCCAATGCCGTGGCGGTGACGGTGTTTGAGGCTTGGCGGCAAAACGGCTTTGCACCGCCCACATAGTATTAGCGCCGCTAATGACGATGCAGTTGTACGCAGTTGCCACCCAAGCCTTTGCCCAGCCATTTACTTTAGGTCTCAACTATTTACAATTAGACGTATTCAGGGCACACCGCCCCTCGTCAAGCGCGACGATCCCAACCGCGCACTCAACACCAGCCCACAAGGCTGTGGAGCATCCCCCGTGATCATGGCCATGAGAAAAGCGTTTGGACTGCCCGAGACCGCACACCAGGGCGACTATGCCGCCAGGGCTGCCTTCGCCATCAAGATGCCGCTGACCGAGGTGCGCCAGCGCCTTCGCGCGGTTTTGACCGACTGCACCACCATGGACGCCCAACGCATCCAGTTCAAGGTGCAGGCTGCGATGACGGCGCACGAACTGTGGATGCTGCGCAGCGACCTGTATGAATGCGTAGCCCGCCATCACAGCCAGTCCGAGGCGGCGCGGCGTATCAACGCCCTGCTGCCTTGCTTTGACGGCTGGCTGCCGTCGCGCCAGCTCGCGCGGATCTGACCAACAGCGTCAGGCTGACTGCGGCGCAAACTCCGACAGGAAGTCCAGGAAGGCCCGCGTGCGCGCCGGCATGAACTTGCGCGTGGGCAGCGCCGCATAAATGGTGAACCGCCCGAACATCCAGTCAGGCAGCACGTGCACCAGCGAGCCGCGCGACAGGTGCGGCGCCACCAGCAGGCGCGACAGGAACGTAATCCCCGCGCCATCCAGGGCGGTGCGAAGCAGCACATCAAAGCTGGTGGTCTGCAGCGCAGGTGCCCAGTCAATCTCCACCGCATCGCCGCCACCGGCAACGGGTACCAGCCGCGTGCGCCGGCCACTGTGCCCCGAGTTCTGGGGCCATTGAAACTTCAGGAAAGCATGGCGCGACAGATCCTGCGGCGTCTGGGGCGTCCCGGCGCGCTTCAGGTACTGCGGCGACGCACAGGCGATCCAGTCGGTGGTGGCCAGAGGGCGTGCCACGATGTCGGCATCAAACCCTTCGTCCACGACCAGGAAGGTCACGTCGTGCTCTTCAATACGCGACTGCGGGAAGGGGTCAATCGCCAGGTCCAGCAGCACCTTGGGGTGGCGCGCATGCCAGGTAGCAATGCGCGGCGACAGATAGTAGGACGCCAGCACCGGCGTGGCCAACACATGCAGCGTGCCCTGCAGCTCGCGCGTGTGCTCGGCGGCAGCGGCCTCGGCGTCGTCCACATCGTGCAGGATGCTGCGCACCCGGTGCAGGTAAGCCTCACCCGCGTCGGTCAACGACAGCTTGCGCGTGGTGCGCTGCAAAAGCCGCGCGCCCAGCAGCTCTTCCAGTGCGGCGACGGTGCGGGTCACGGCCGCAGGCGACATGTCCAACGCGCGGGCGGCAGCAGCAAATCCGCCTTCGTCCACCACGCGCTGGAACACCTTCATTGAAACGAATCGGTCCATTTGCAACAGAATTGATACAACAGTTCTTATTATTGCAGATACTGGAATGTTCAATTGATGACTATGCAGTTTCCAAATCGTGATGCCGTGCGTAAAGTACACACCATCGATGAGAAAGAAGCCCCTTGCGGCACTCACCGAGGTTCACAACGTCATCAACCCTTTTAAGGATCTTCATCATGAAAACCACTCACTTCTTCGCTATCGCCGCCCTGTCCGCTGCCGCTTTCGGTGTCCACGCCGACGAGGCCGATGGCTCACAGTTCTCTGTGCAGGTGGAAAGCCAGCGCAGCCGCGCTGAAGTGCAGGCTGAAGCCCGCAACCCGGTCAAGATCAGCAACGGCAGCACGGGCGTCATTGCCATGCCGCAGTCGGGCACAGACCGCGCTGAAATCCGCGCCGCGGCCGCTGCCGCTGTTCGCAACGGCACTATCCCGCAAGGCGAACTGGGCGTGATGTAAGCATCACCGTCCGCCAGAACGCGAAAAGCCCGGCTCGTCCGGGCTTTTTTGCGTCTGAAGCAAGTTCAGGGGTAGCGGCGCGACAGCGACTCCGCAATGCACACCGGCTTGTCCACGCCCTCGCGCTCAATGGTCACGCCCCAGGTCATCTGCATGCCGTTGTTGTCGATGGGCTCGCAGGCCAGCAGCTTCATGCGCGCACGCAGGCGGCTGCCCACGGGCACCGGCGACGTAAAGCGCACCTTGTTCAGGCCGTAGTTCACGCCCATGCGCGACTGCACGATCTCGAACGACGACTCAAAAAACCGCGGGATCAGCGACAGCGTCAGGAAACCATGCGCAATCGGCGCGCCAAACGGCCCGGCCTTGGCCTTTTCCAGGTCCACGTGAATCCACTGGTGATCGCCGGTGGCCTGGGCAAACAGGTTGACCTGTTCCTGGGTGATGGTGATCCAGTCGCTGACGGCCAGCTCCTGGCCCACCAGCGGCGGCAATTCTGCAAGGGTCTGAAAGGTTTTCATGGCTGCCAATGTAGCGGCAGCGCAGCGGCTCAGTTGTCCAGCCAGCGACAGATATCCGCCCATTGCTCACGGTCACGCTCCACGCGGCCCGGCGCCACGTCAAACAGCGTGAGGCCGCGCGCAGCCAGGTGGATGTAGTTTTGCGTGTGGCGCAGGTAGCCCAGCACGGGCAGGCCCAGGCTGTCCACAAATTCATGCAGCTTGTCGGCGGCGATGGTGCGCGAGTCCACCCGCATGCCCACGATGCCCACCTGCATCTGCGAGGCCTTGCGGTGTTCGGCCAGCTCGTCCAGGAAGGCGCGGGTGGCGAATATGTCGAACACGCTGGGCTGCAGCGGCACGATCACCTTGTCGGCCGGCTTGAGAACGTCCTTGAACATCTTGCCGTGCAGGCCGGCGGGCGTGTCCAGCACCACGTGGGTCGTGCCCTTGGGCGGCTTGACGATGTTGTCGGCCGTGAGCTCCCAGGTCTGGATGGGCCGAGCCGCGGCCGGACGCAGGCCCAGCCACAGCTGCGACGACTGCTGGCGGTCCGCGTCGCCCAGCATGACCGCGTGCCCCTGGCTTGCGTAGTAACCGGCGATGTTGGTCGCCAGCGTGGACTTTCCGACACCGCCCTTGGGATTGGCAACAACCACGACCGGCATGACCTGCTCCTTGGAGTTGGGAGAACCTCAGCTGCCCACTATGTTAGCTGCACCACGCCGGGCCTCAAAAGAAGCCGTCCCACACCAGCTTGCACCCCGTGAGGAACATGCCGGCGTAAATGAACCGGTAAAACAGCACGGCGTTAATGCGCCGCGCGATGCGCACGCCAATGAACACCCCCACCGGCGCCAGAGGCAGCAATACGATGGACGTGGCCAGGTTGCGCATGTCCAGCAGGCCCAGCCAGGCGTAAGGGATCCACTTGCTCAGGTTCACAAAAAAGAACAGGAAGGCCACCGTGGCGGTGTACACCACGGGCTTGAGCTTCAACGGGATCAGGTAGGCGTTCAGCGGCGGGCCGCCCGCGTGCGAGATGAAGCTGGTAAAGCCGGCCGTGACCGTCAGCAGCGCACCCACCCAGCGCGGCGGCGGCGGATGGTCCGGGCGCGGGGGAAACAGCAGGCGTTGGGCGAGGAACAGCAGTGTGACCACGCCCACCAGCCCGGCCACGAGCCTGGCGTCCAGCAGCTTGAACAGCAGCGTGCCCACCAGGGTGCCCACCAACGCGCAGGGGATCAGGAACTTGAGCAGCTTGCGATCCAGGTCATGGCGAAAAGCCGCCATGCCCAGCAGGTCCATGACCAGCAACACCGGCATCAGGATGGCCGCGGCCTGCGGCACAGTGACGGCCAGCGCCATGAGCGGCACGGCCAGTGAGCCAAAGCCTGCGCCAAAGCCGCTTTTGCTGACGCCCAGCAGCAGCACGGCGGGGATGGCGACGGCATAGAAATACGGGTCAGTGATGAGCGGGAAGTCCAAGGGTCAGATTGTCGCTGCTGGCGCAGCCCGGCCGATCATGGCGTCCCTCACCCGGCGTGCCAGTTCCTCGCGCCGGTACGGCTTGGTCAGCAGGTGCACGCCCGGGTCGAGCCGACCCTGGTGCACGATTGCATTCTCGGTATAGCCCGATGTGTACAGCACCCGCAGCTTCGGGCGCAGCGCAAGGGCCTGATCAGCCAGCTGTTTGCCGGTCATGCCCGGCATCACCACATCGGTGAACAGCAGGTCCACGCCGTCCTGTGCCTGCAGCAACGCCAGGGCCTGGGCGCCATTGTCCGCCTCGATCACGGTGTAGCCCAGCGCCAGAAGCTGCTCGTGCGCAAAGCGGCGAACCAGCATGTCATCTTCCACCAGCAGGACAGTTTCATTGCCACCCGAGGGCGTCATGCCTCCACCTATCAGTTTGAGCTGTCCCTGCGCGTGCCCCGCGCGCGGCAGGTACAGCTTGACCGTGGTGCCCTGCCCCGGTTCCGAGTAGATGCTGACATGACCGCCGGACTGCTTGGCAAAGCCGTAAATCATCGCCAGCCCCAGCCCGGTACCCTTGCCCTTTTCCTTGGTCGTGAAAAACGGCTCGAACACCCGCGTCAGGTGTTGCGGCGCGATGCCGCTGCCGTTGTCGGACACGGCCAGCATCACGTACTGTCCGGCATTGACCTCGGAGTGGGCCTGCACGTAGTCATGGCCCAGATACGCATTGGCAGTTTCCAGGGTCAATCGGCCCCCATGGGGCATCGCGTCACGCGAGTTAAGGCACAGGTTCAGCAGCGCGTTGTCCAGCTGCGCCGGGTCCACCAGGGCCGGCCACAGCCCGGCGCCCTGGGTGAAATCGATTTCGATGTGCTCGCCCAGCGTGCGCCGCAGCATAGCGTCCATGTCCGCCACGCGCTGATTCACTTCCACCACCTGGGGCTCCAGTGCCTGCTTTCTGGCAAACGCCAGCAGCCTGTGGGTCAGCTGCGCACCGCGCTCTGCTGCATTCACCACCATGTCAGCCAGTAACGCGAGCTTCGGGTCTGCGCCCAGGCGCTCACGCAGCACTTCGGCATTGCCCAGAATCACGGTCAACAGGTTGTTGAAGTCATGTGCCACGCCGCCGGTCAGCTGCCCCACAGCTTCCAGCCGTTGGGATTCGCGCAGCCGCGCATTCAGCTCCTGAATGGCGCTGCGCTGTTGTTGCTGCGCCTGTGCACTGTCGTTCAGCTCCTGCATCAGCACCCCCAGCTCACCGCGCGGATGCGGTGCGGGGATACGTGCATCCAGATCGCCGTGGCGCAGGCGCTTGATCATGGCGGCAATGGTGGCGATGGGTCGGCGCAGGGCTACCTCGGTGAAATACCAAAGGGCGAGGAACCCGAACATCACGGTGCCGGCCAGGATCAGCATGTCTTCTGCCAGCCTGCGGTTGGCAGTGGCAACAAGATCGCTTTTGGGTTGACCAGCCATGACATAAATGCCAGCCACTGCGGTGATGCTATTGACAGCGACCGCCCAGACCTGCGTGTCGCCCGCCGCAGCCACGTACTCACCGGCAGCAGCGCCTGCATGGCCCTGGGCAAATCTGAAGAGCCCGCTTTTGGCGATGGATGTACCCGGTTGTACTTCGGCCATCAGCTCCCCCGAGGACAGCAGCACCTGGCCGTAGCGGTCCACGACCAGAACCGACGTGCCCGGCACGATGGCATCGTGCAGCTGTGCCATGACAATGCGCGCCAGGTGGATGGACGCCAGCAGCACATAACGCAGCTCACCCGTATCACCGCGTACCGGGTAGGCAACCTGCAACACCGCTGTCCCTGTCAGCCGGCCGAATGCGGGCTGCGTTGCTATCGAATCTGTCAGTTTCAGCGCACGCTTGAAGTAGTCGCGGTCGGTCAGGTCCAGGTTACGCCCGGTTCGCAGCGAATCGCAAAACAGTTGCCCGTCGGGGCGGATGGTCAGGATGCCGGTGTACTGCGGGTACTTGTCGCGCACCTGTGACAGGAACGCCGAGCACGCGAGGCGGTCGCGCGTGTCCAGCCCCTGTGAGCGAGCCAGGCCGAAGAACAGTTGCTCGGTCCCCTGCACGCTTTCACCCACCGCATTGGCCATGCTGGAGGCCAGCGCGGGCAACTGTTGCATCGCGGTGCTGACGGCGCGGTCGCGGTCCTGGACAAAGCGCCAGCCGATGACCAGGCTGACCAGCAAGGTAGCCAGAAGCGCAATAAGGATCAGGCGGGCGCGGATGCTCATGGCGTCGGGACCTGCCCGGCCAGCGCCTGGCGCACCTGCTCCAGGCGCGCCGGCTTGGCCATGATCTGGTCCACATGCTGGGGCAGGCCGCTGTCATCCAGCAAACTCTGCCCCCATCCCGTGAGCAGCACGACGCCCGTAGTGGGGCTCAGCCGCTTGACGGCCTGCGCCACCTGGCGGCCGTCTACATGGGGCATGCCCAGGTCCGTCATGACCAGGTCATAGGCCGGCGCACCCTGGGCCAGCGCCCGCGCAAATTCGTCAATGCCGGCCTGCCCACCCGCCGTCGCTGTCACCTCATGGCCATCCATACGCAGAATCTGTGTCAGCGAGCCCAGCACCAAAGGGTCGTCGTCCACCAGCAGTACGCGCCGGTGGCTGACTGGCCGCGCCGATGTGGGCGCAGCGGGTACAGCCACGCCCGCGCCCACACCAGGCAGCGGAAACAGCAGCCGCACGCGCGTACCCAAACCGACAGCGCTGTCGATCTCGATATCACCTCCGTGGCGCTGCACCGTGCCGTACACCATCGGCAGGCCCAGACCGCATCCGCGCTGACCCTTGGTCGTGAAAAACGGCTCCACGCAGCGCCTGCGCGTCGCCTCATCCATGCCGATGCCCGTGTCCGTCACCTCCAGCGCGACGCGCCGTGTACCGTCGGGCGTCAGGATCTCGTGCGTGCGCAGCGTCAACGTCCCGCCAGCAGGCATGGCGTCCACCGCATTGAAGACGAGATTGGTCAACGCGTCGCGGACTTCACCCTCCGCAGCAACGATGGCCGGCAGATTTTCTGCCAGATCCGTCACCACCGAAATCGCAATGCCTGCCTTCTGGGGGATGTCACGCCAGCAGGCCCGCGTGAGATCCACCACGTGGGGCACCAGGCAGTTCAATGGCACCAACACGCCCCTTGGAGCCGCCTCCCCCGGGCGATAGAACTCGCGCATGCGCGCCACGGTCTTGGCCACGTCGTCGACGGCGCGCTGGATGGTTTGCAAAAAGCCCAGTGCACGCTCACTTAGCCCAGGCTCGTTTTCGAGCAGCGCCTCGACGTACAGGACCACGGGTGAGATGGCGTTGTTGATGTCGTGGGCCACCCCGCTGGCCATTTGCCCCACCGCACGCAGGCGCTCCTGCTGCAACAGGGTCTGCTGGCTTTGCTCCAGGTCAATGTAGGCCTGACGCAGGGCGCCGTGCAGGCGGGCCTGGCTGGCAGCCAGCGCTGCGTGCCCGCTCAGTTGGCGCAAGAAGGTGTATTCGTCGTCAGAAAAGGCATGAGACTGCATGCGGGCGACGATCAGCAGGCCAAAAACATCACCGTCGGTGTGCAGCGGCGCTACCACCGCACTGCGCAGCCCGGCCTGCGCCAGCGCCTGCGCAAGCGGTCCGTAACACACCGCCAGGTCGGGTTCGTAGATGAGCTCGCCGGAAAAACAGCGTGCCAGCTCGTCACCGGCTGCGGACGAAGCCAGCACGCCGCTCAGCGCAAGCGGCCTGTCCATCAAGCGCGCGGCTACCGTCACGCGGCCCACAGCCATGTGATGTGTGTCATGGCCCAGCCGCGCCAGCGCCACAAAGTCAGCCGGCAGATGATCTCGCACGTTGTCGCTGACCACCTGGAACACGCCGTCCAGGTCAAGCCGGTCGCCAATGGCCAGGGTGATCTGGTGCAACAGGGCCGTGCGCATCAGCTGGGCCTTGAGCCTGCGCTGCGCCTGCTGGCGCACCGTGATGTCGCGCACGAAGATGCCGATCAGCTGGTCAACCCCGTCGCCTCCGTTCGCCACATCAAACACCATGGACGATACCTCGGCCTCAAAAGGCTGGTTGCCCGAACGCAGCATCCTCAGCTCGCCACTGGCCACGCCGTCGCGATGTCGCGCTGCCAACATCGGGACCAGGCGCGGGTCGCTCGCGTCGACAAGGCCGCTGCGGCCGGCGCGTATCAGCTCCTGCTCGCTCATGCCGAAGATGGTGCAGGCGCTGCGGTTGGCTGCAACGATGGCGCCGTCTTGCCGGGCCTTGATCACTCCGTCTTGGCTGTTGTCGAACAACAGGCGAAAGCGGGCCTCCGAGCGACGCAGAGCCTCCATTTCCTGGCGGCGCAGAGTGATGTCCTGGAACGCGCCCTGCAGATGTGTAATGCGCCCGTCGGCATCGCGCACGGCCTCGCCCACCGAACGCACCCAGATGAGCCTTCCGGTGGCCGTTCGCTTGGGTAGCTCGAACTCGTACGGCGTGCCGTCGCGCGCGCAGGCCTCTACCAGCGCACGCACCTGCGCACGGTGCTCCGGCAAAAAGTAGCCCAGGCCCTCTGCCAGCGTAGGCTGGTAGCCCGGCGGGGCGTCGTGGATGGCGCAGTTTTCGTCCGACCAGGTGAGCTTGTACCCGGGCAGGTCGATCGTCCAGCCACCCAGGCGGGCCACCCGCCCGGCCATGCGCAGCACCGACAGGCTCTCACTAAGCTTGTCCCGCGCGCGCCGGTCCTCGCCTACGTCACTGAAGCTGATGACAGCGCCGCTCGTGTGGCCCTGCCCGTACGTCACGGGTGAACACACGTACTCCACTCGCAGGGTGGCGCCGTCTTTTCGCACGAACGTATCGTCCGGCACACGAAGCAGCATTGCGTCGCGCATGGTCTGCGCAAAAGGACATGCGTTGCCAGGGCAGGCTGCGCCTGGTCCGTACAGGACTTCATGCACATCCCGGCCCACAAGCGTATGGCCCACCCAGCCCAGCATTGCCAGCGCCGCGGGGTTCTCGAACGTGACGCACCCGGTCGTGTCAACGCCCAGGATGCCTTCACCCACAGACTGCAGGATGAGCTTGTTTTGCTGTTCCGAGCGGACAAGCGCCGCCTGCGTGGCACGCCGCTGGCTTTCTCGGCGCAAATGGCTCAGTGCAAACGACACATCGCCGGCCACGCGCACCAGCAGGTCTACCTCGTCCTGTTGAAAATAGCCCGGCTCACCGGCAAACAGCACCAGCGCACCGAATACGTTGCCGTCCAGCATGAGCGGGAAAGCCGCCGATGCGCGAAATCCCCGGCGCTGCGTCTGCTCACGCCAGGGAGCCATGCGCGGCTCCGTGCCCAGGTCGTTGCACACATCATGGCGGCCCGTTCGCATGGCCGTGGCGCTGGTGCCGTGTTTGAGCTTTTCATCGTCAATGTTCACATGGATTTCATCGAAGTAACCACTGTCGTCGCCAAAATGGACCAGCGGCCGCACACGGCCCGTCACAGCCTCCGGTGCCACGACGGCTGCCAGCAGGAAGCCGCCGCGCTCCACCGCTACCCGGCAAGTCGCCAGGAACAGGTCGCTGTCACTTTGCGAGCGAACCACGGCTTCGTTGGTGCCGCTGAGCACCTGATACAGACGGTTCAGACGTTCCAGCCGTTGCAACGGTGACGGCGCTTGCAACGCACTCATGCTGCGCCCGTGCGAATGGGAGCCAAGGCCTGGCGTACCTGCGCCAGGCGCGGGGGCTTGCCCAAAACGGTGTCTACGTAGGGCTGCCAGTCGTCCACGGCGTCTACGCGGGGGCCCCAGCCGGTGAGCATGACAACCCGGGTGCCCGGACTGGCCGTCTTGACCGCACGCGCGACAGCACGGCCATCCATGTGGGGCATGCCGAAGTCCGTGATGACCACGTCGAACGCCACGCCAGCTTGCAGCGCGCGCTGGAACGCCTCGACTCCGATCTCGCCGCCTGCGGCCGTGCTGACCTGGTGTCCGTCAATCTCAAGCAGGTTACGCAGCGACAGCAGCACCATCGGATCGTCGTCCACCAGCAGCACGCGCACTGGCTCAGCTGCGGGCTGTGCAGGCACAGCCGGTGGCAGGTGCGCGGCGGCAGGCACGCCTGAGCACATGGGCAGTGTGAATGCAAACAGCGCACCTTCACCGGGCCAGGACTGCGCACGCACGCTGCCTCCGTGGCGCTCGACCACGCGTCTGACGTTGGCCAGGCCCATGCCGTTGCCCATGAAGTGCTGGTCGGAATGAAGCCGCTCAAAAGGCTGAAACAGCCGGTCCGCATAGGCGGGATCAAAGCCCACGCCGTTGTCGCGCACGCCGATTTCCCACCCGGGTTCACAAAGCGACGCCTCAACACCGATCTGAACCGGATCCTTGCCATGCGTGTACTTGAGTGCGTTGGATAGCAGATTGACAAGCACCAGCTCCAGCAAGGATGCGTCTCCCATCACCGTAGGCAACTCGCCTACAGACCACTGCACCGTGCGGCCCTGCGCCTGCAGATCGACTGCTCGCTGCGCCCGCTGCAGCACGGGCGCCAACGCCACCGGCCGAAGCTCGAGGGGGCGAACGCCAAGGCGTGCAAATGACAGCAGGTCGTGCACCAGCCGGTTGCCACGTACGCTGGTGTCCAGGATGCGTTGCAGGTAGTGGCCCTCGCGCTCATCCAGCTTGGCTGCGGCGCTGCGTTGCAGCACGGTGGCAAAGCCCTCTGTCACCTGCATGACGGCCTGCAGGTCATGCGAGATGCGTCCGGCAAATGAATCAAGCTCCAGGTTGACCGCCTCCAGCTGCGCGTTGATAGCGCGGGCCTCCTCCAACAAGCGGTTGTTGTCCGAGCGCAGTCGCTGCACTTCCAGGGCACGCACAATCACCGGGCGGATTTCGCTCATGCGAAAGGGCTTCAGGATGTAATCCAGAACACCCGCTTTCAGTGCAGCCACAGCGCTGTCGATGGTGCCGTGCCCCGTCATGAGCACAACGACCATGGCAGGTTGGGTGACCATGGCCTCGCGAGCCAGTTGCACACCGTCATACCCGGGCATTTGCAGGTCGGTCAGCAACAGGTCAAAGCTGCGCTCGCGCAGCAGCGCCAAGGCCTCCGGGGCGCCCCGACACCCGGTTACGTCATAGCCCGCGTCCAGTAAAAGCGAGTGGAGCGCTTGCAGTTGGGCAACCTCATCGTCTACCAGAAGCAACCGGGACTTTTCCTGCATGAGAAACCCCGTTTCTGTACGCACTGGCGGCGCAGGGATTGCACAGCCCCCTTACGAAGCATCAATAGCTGCTGCCTGAATCGGGTAACAAACCTTAACAATGTTGGCGGGCTGTGCCTTAGGTAAATTCCTTAATCCGGCCCCCCGTGCAGGGAAGAGCGAACTCGGGCAACATCGCCCGCATGACCGACCCGACCCCCTACATGCCCCCCAAAGTCTGGGCGCCACCGGCCAACACCGGTGGGCGCTTCGCCAACATCAACCGCCCCGTGGCCGGCCCCACGCACGACAAGGACTTGCCGGTAGGCAAGCACCCACTGCAGCTGTATTCATTGGGCACACCGAACGGCGTGAAAGTGACAGTCATGCTGGAGGAACTGCTGGCCCTGGGCCACAGCGGCGCCGAATACGACGCCTGGCTGATCCGCATCAATGAAGGTGCGCAGTTTGGCAGCGGCTTTGTGGCTGCCAACCCCAACTCCAAAATCCCCGTGCTGGTGGACCACAGCGGCGCGCAGCCGCTGCGTGTGTTTGAATCCGGCGCCATCCTGGTCTACCTGGCCGAGAAGTTCGGCGCGTTTTTGCCCACGCAGGCCGCGCAGCGCGCCGAATGCATGGCGTGGCTGTTCTGGCAGATGGGCAGCGCGCCGTTTCTGGGCGGGGGCTTCGGCCACTTTTATGCCTACGCGCCTGAAAAAATCCAGTACGCGATTGACCGCTACGCCATGGAAGTCAAACGCCAGATGGACGTGCTGGACCGCCGCCTGGCCGACAGCCGCTACATCGCCGGTGACGATTACACGATCGCCGACATGGCCATCTGGCCCTGGTACGGCGCGCTGGCCAGAGGGCAGCTGTACGAAGCCGGTGAATTCCTGCAGGTGGACAGCTACACCCATGTGCTGCGCTGGACGAACGAGATCGCGCAGCGCCCAGCCGCCCAGCGCGGGCGCATGGTCAACCGGCCTTGGGGCGAACCGTCCAGCCAACTGCACGAGCGCCACGACGCCAGCGACTTTGACACCCGCACACAGGACAAGCTCGCACCATGATCACGCTGTACGACTGCGCCACCGCACCCAGCCCGCGCCGCGCCCGCATCCTGCTGGCTGAAAAAGGCGTCACCCACCACACCGTGCAGGTAGACCTGAAAACCGGCGAGCAGATGGGCGAGGCCTACCGCGCCATCAACCCGCAATGCACCGTGCCGGCGCTGGTCACTGAAGAAGGCGCGGTGCTGAGCGACAACGCGAGCATTGCCGCGTACCTGGAGGCCCGCTACCCGCAACCCGCGCTTTTGGGTACCACGCCGCTTGAAAAGGCCGAGGTCGCCAGCTGGCAATGGCGCATTGAATTTGAAGGCCTGATGGCCATTGCCGAGACCCTGCGCAACAGCTCGCCCGCCATGGCCAACCGGGCCCTGCCCGGCCCGGTGGACTACGCGCAAATCCCCGATCTGGCCCAGCGGGGGCTGGCGCGCGTGCAGCAGTTTTTTGTGACGCTGAACGAGCGGCTGGACGGGCGCGACTTTGTGGCAGCCGGCCAGTTCAGCATTGCCGACATCACCGCCGTGGTGGCCGTGGACTTTGCCCGCATCGTGAAGGTCAAGCCCGGTGAACAGCACCCGCACCTGATGCGCTGGCGTGCGGCGATGGGGGAGCGGTCGTCAATGAAGCTTTGAGCCTGCCATTCACATCATGCTGTCTATAGTGTGGGGCCCTGCCCGTTTGCGTTCATGTCCCCACCACCCTCATCCAGCCCCCTGCTCATTGCCAACCTGATCGGCCAGCTCGCCTTTGGCCTGCTGGCCATGACGATCTGCATTCCGTCCATGCAGGAATGGGGCGCGATCTTTGGCGCCAGCCAGGCGTCGGTGCAGCTGACCTTCAGCGGGTATGTGCTGACCTACGGTTGCCTGCAGTTGGTCTATGGCCCGCTGTCGGATCGCTGGGGCCGCAAGCGGCTGTTGATGGTGGGGCTGGTACTGTCTTTTGCGGGCTCGTTGCTGGCTGCGCTGGCGCCCACCCTGCCCCTGCTGACGGCCGCACGCGTGCTGCAGGGTGCGGGCGCCGCCGCCGGCATGGTGATCGGCCGCGCACTGGTGCAGGACCTGTTCCAGGGCCCGGGACGCACCCGCGTCATGGCATGGATCGGCATGGCCATGGGCCTGTGCCCGCCGGCAGCCACCATCCTGGGCGGGCAGCTGCATGTGAGCCTGGGCTGGCAGGCCAATTTCTTTGTGATGGCGGGGTTGGCCGTGCTGCTTTTCTTTGCCGCCTGGCGCGGCCTGCCGTCGCACCAGCCGCCTGCGGGCGTGCAGCCCCACTGGCTGGGATCGATGCTGTCGTCATATGCCCAGCTGGCGCGCGAGCCGGGTTTTCGCCTGTATGTCCTGTTAGTCAGCATGACAACAGCGACCTTCTACACATTTCTGGGCGGCGCGCCGCTGGTGCTGGGCAGCTACGGCGTGGGGCCGGCCCATGTGGGCTACTACATCATGTGCATTCCGCTGGCCTACATCGTGGGCAACTTCGCCACCAGCCGTCTGGTGCATCGCCTGGGTGACCGGCGCATGCTGGTGGCCGGGCAGGCTTTCACGCTCGGTGGCCTGGTGCTGCTGATCGGCCTGGGCCTGGCGGGGCTGAACACGCCGCTGGCGTTTGCCTTGCCGCTGACGCTCATGGGCATAGGCCACGGCTTGCTGGTGCCACCCGCACTGGCAGGGACCGTGGGCGTGCTGCCGGCATTGGCCGGCTCCGCAGCTGCCGTGGCGGGCGTGACGCAACAGCTCACTGGTGCCCTGGGCGGCTATGCCGTCGGGCTGGTACCGCACCACGGTGCGGTAAATCTGGGCTGGATGATGCTCGCCTTCACGCTGTGCGCCACCGGGGCCATGGCGTTGCTGCTGCACATGCAGCGCAGCCACCCTGCCCGTCCGCGCTGAAGCATCAGGACAGGCTCAGACGCGTTCCAGGATCACCGCTATGCCCTGGCCCACGCCAATGCACATGGTGCAAAGCGCGTAGCGGCCACCGGTCTTGTGCAGCTGGTTCACCGCTGTGGTGGCCAGGCGCGCGCCGCTGGCGCCCAGCGGATGGCCCAGTGCAATGGCGCCGCCCCACTGGTTGACGCGAGGGTCGTCGTCGCGCAGGCCCAGCTGGCGCAGCACGGCCAGGCCCTGGGCGGCAAAGGCCTCGTTCAGCTCGATCACATCCAGCTGTGCCAGCGTGATGCCCGTCAGCGCCAGCACCTTCAGCGTAGCCGGTGCGGGGCCGATGCCCATGATGCGCGGCGCCACGCCGGCTGTCGCCATGCCCACCACGCGGGCGCGCGGCGTCAGGCCGTTTTTGGCGGCTGTGGATTCGTCGGCCAACAGCAGCGCGCAGGCGCCGTCGTTCACGCCGCTGGCGTTGCCGGCGGTCACCGTGCCGTCGGGGCGCACCACACCCTTGAGCCTGGCCAGGGATTCCATCGAGGTTTCACGTGGGTGCTCGTCGTTGCTCACCACCACCGGATCGCCCTTTTTCTGCGCAATGGTGACAGGTGTGATTTCACTGTCAAAGTGGCCTGTCTTCTGTGCGGCCACGGCCTTCATCTGGCTGGCCAGGGCCATACGGTCCTGCGCCTCGCGCTCGATCTTGAAATCTGTGGCCACGTTTTCTGCCGTCTCGGGCATGGCGTCCACACCATACTTTTCTTTCATCAGCTTGTTGATGAAGCGCCAGCCAATGGTGGTGTCGTACACCGCGTTGGCGCGGCTGAAGGCGCTCTCGGCTTTGGGCATCACAAAGGGCGCACGGCTCATGCTCTCTACACCGCCTGCAATCATCAACGTGGCCTCGCCCGCCTTGATGGCCCGCGCTGCGGTGCCCACTGCGTCCAGGCCCGAGCCACACAGGCGGTTGATGGTGGCACCGGTCACGTCGATCGGCAGGCCCGCCAGCAGGCTTGCCATGTGGGCCACGTTGCGGTTGTCTTCTCCAGCCTGGTTGGCGCAGCCGTAGATCACGTCGGTTACAGCCGCCCAGTCCACATTCGGGTTGCGCGCCATCAAAGCCCTGAGCGGGATCGCGCCCAGGTCGTCGGTGCGCACGCTGCTCAGGGCGCCGCCGTAGCGACCGAAGGGGGTGCGGATGGCGTCGCAGATGAAAGCCTGGGTCATTGAAAGTGTCTCCTGATCAAAGTTGGTATGGGCTGTCAGGCCTGCAGGGGCAGGCCCACGAGTTGTTCTAGTTCGGCGTGGCTCAACCCGTCCACACGGTCCACGCAGCGCAGGCCCTGAGGTGTCACGTCCAGCGTGGCCACGTCGGTGTAGATGCGTTTGACGCAGGCCAGGCCGGTCAGTGGATAGGTGCATTCGCGCACGATCTTGCTGGCGCCCTGTTTGGTCAGCAGGTCCATCATCACCCAGGTCTGTTTGGCACCCACCGCGAGGTCCATGGCGCCGCCCACGGCGGGGATGGCGCCGGTCTCGCCGGTGTGCCAGTTGGCCAGGTCGCCGCGTTCGCTGACCTGGAAGGCACCCAGCACGCAGATGTCCAGGTGGCCGCCGCGCATCATGGCAAAGCTGTCGGTGTGGTGAAAGTACGAGCCGCCGGGCAGCAGCGTCACGGGCTGCTTGCCGGCGTTGATGAGGTCGTAGTCCTCTTCACCCGCAGCAGGCGCGGGGCCCATGCCGAGCAGCCCGTTTTCGCTGTGCAAGAGCACTTCACGGCTGGCCGGGATGTGATTGGCCACCAGAGTAGGCTGGCCGATGCCCAGGTTGACCGTGGCGCCTTCGGGGATGTCCTGCGCCACGCGGGCGGCCAGCTGGTCTTTGGTGCGGCGGGTGTACGTCATGCTCAGGCCGCCTTCTTCATGCCGCCGGCCTGCGTGGCCTGGCGCTCGATCTTGACGATATGGCTCACAAAGATCGCTGGCGTGACGATGGCCTCCGGGTCCAGCGCGCCCAGCTCGACCACCTCGTGCACGCTGGCCACCGTGCGCTTGCAGGCCATGGCCATGCTGGGGCCGAAATTGCGCGCGGTCTTGCGGTAGGTCAGGTTGCCCCAGCGGTCGCCGCGCTCGGCCTTGATGAGCGCCACGTCGCCGTGGATGGGGTATTCCAATACGTACTGGCGGCCGTTGATTTCGCGCGTTTCTTTGCCCTTGGCCAACTCGGTGCCAAAGCCTGTGGGCGTGAAGAAAGCACCAATGCCCGCACCCGCCGCGCGGATGCGCTCGGACAGGTTGCCCTGGGGTACCAACTCCAGCTCCAGCTTGCCGCTGCGGTACAGCGCATCAAACACATGGCTGTCGGCCTGGCGCGGAAAACTGCAGATGATCTTGCGCACGCGGCCCGTGCCCAGCAGCGCGGCCAGGCCGGCGTCACCATTGCCGGCGTTGTTGTTCACCACGGTCAGGTCTTTGGCTCCCTGCGCGATCAGGCCTTCTATCAGCTCGTTGGGAATGCCTGCCGTGCCGAAGCCGCCAATCATGACGGTGGCGCCGTCAGCAATACCGGCCAGGGCTTGCGCTACAGAGGATGCAACTTTGTCAATCATGTTCGTATATAGAACACATGTTCGTATAATGAATTCTAAAGGACAGCCCCATCCATGGCAAACGCAGCCCCACGCGCCGATGGCGCACCGCAGCCCGGCGACAGCTACGTGCAGTCGTTCGCCCGCGGACTGGAGGTCATCCGCACGTTCAACGCGCAGGCGCCGCAGCAGACGCTGAGCGAGGTGGCGCAGCGCAGCGGACTCACGCGCGCCGGCGCGCGCCGCATCCTGCTGACGCTGCAGGTGTTGGGCTATGTACACACCGACGGCAAGCTGTACCGCCTCACGCCGCGCATCCTGGACCTGGGCTTTGCCTATCTGTCGTCCATGCCGATCTGGAACCTGGCAGAGCCGGTCATGGAGGCGCTGGTGGCGCAAGTCAAGGAGTCATGTTCAGCCGCCGTACTGGACGCCACCGACATCGTGTATGTGCTGCGCGTGCCCACGCACAAGATCATGAGCATCACGCTGGGTGTGGGCTCGCGGCTGCCGGCTTACTGCACGTCCATGGGCCGGGTGCTGCTGGCCGACCTGCCTGAACGTGAACTGGTAGCGCTGCTGCAGGCATCAGACCGCCAACCGCGCACGCGGCATACCGTCACCGATGTGGACGCGCTGGCGGCCCGGGTGGCGCTGGCACGCCGCCAGGGCTGGTGCATCGTGAATCAGGAGCTGGAAGAAGGCTTGATTTCCATGGCCGCGCCCATCACCAACAGTGCGGGCCGCACCGTGGCGGCATTGAACATCAGCGGCCAGGCCAACCGCACCAGCGCGCGCGCCATGCAGGACAACCTGCTGCCAGCACTGCTGGAGGCTGCGCGCACCGTTTCACGGTTGCTGGGTCAGCGGCCTTGAACGGTCGGCGAAAGCCCGTGCAGATCAGGGCTTGCGAAAGCCCATCACCAGCACGATGCCGCCCAGCACGATGGCGCCGATGCTCAGCCACTGGGGCACGTTGACCGATTCTTTCTCCTGCACCTTCAGCTGCAGCGGGCCGATCTCGGCCTTGGTGGTTTCCTTGGTGAAGCTGAAGCCGCCGGTCATGAAGCCCGCCAGGCCCAGGACGATGAGGATGATGCCGGTGATTCGTGCTGCATTCATGGAAATCTCTCTTTGAGTTTTGGTGATCGCGATGGTGGGGGCGGCACGCCGCATTGCGCGTAGGACGGTGCCCCGAGCGCGTGTAGCCCCCAGGCACATCACCGCGCCGTGCTACGCTTTGTGCTCATGTTTGCCCCCAGCCAAGCCGATGTCCGGCGGTTTTTCTGCGCCGCCCATGCCAAGACCCGCGCGGGCGAACCCCTGGAGGCGCTGGAAACACTGGCAGGCCAGTGGATTGCAGAGCACCCCGAATACCACCCCGACCTGGCCGACGTGGACGCGGCCCTGGTGCGCGAATACACCGGCGAAGGCGGCCAGACCAACCCGTTTTTGCACCTGTCCATGCACCTGTCGATCAGCGAGCAATGCTCCATCGACCAGCCGCGCGGCATCCGCCAGGCGGTGGAGCTGCTGGCTGCACGCCGCGGCTCGCTGCACGACGCCCACCACGAAGCCATGGAGTGCCTCGGGCAGATGCTCTGGGAAAGCCAGCGCTCAGGCCGCCCGCCAGATGGGCAGGCTTACATCGACGCAGTGCAGCGCCGAGCCACAAAAGACTAAATCCACAAGTACAAAGCCCGCCAGAGGCGGGCTTTGTTTAGTTCTGGAGCGAAGCGGTTACTGAGCGGTTACCGGAATTTCTTGTCAGGCACCGTCTTCAGGTCGCCGTCCAGCGAGCTCACATAACCCGACAGCGCCTTCAGCTCGGCATTGCTGAACTGCTTGGCAATACCACCCATCACGCCGTTGGAGCGGCCAACGGCGGCGTTGCCTTCGGTCTTGTAGGCCTTGAGCGCGACAAACATGTAGTCGGCGTGCTGGCCTGCGATCTTGGGGTAGGCCGGGTCGATGGGCTTGGCAAAGTTTTCGCCATGGCATGACGCACAGGCGGCCTTCTTGAGCAGGGCGTCGACCTGGGCGCTGGGCTGCTTGGCCGGCTTGGCCGGCAGGGCCGCGTCGGTCTTGCCGTGGGCTTCGTAATAGGCGGCGAGGTCGGCCATGTCCTGGTCGCTCAGCGAGTCGGCAATGCCGCGCATCGTGGGGTGCTTGCGGTCGCCCGTTTTATAGGCTGCCAGCGCCGCCACGATGTACTTGGCGCCCTGGCCAGAGATTTTGGGGACCTTGTACACCTCGGGGAAGCTGGCCTGGTAGCCCTGGATGCCGTGGCAGCCAATGCACATGGCGATTTTCTTCTCGCCCGCAGCAGCATTGCCTTTGACTTCCTGGGCATGGGCCGCAAGGGTGGAGAAGGCCGTCACGGAAGCGACAGCCAGGCCTAACATCGTGGTCAACAACTTGTTCATTTTGCGCGCACAATCCGGTGAGAAGTTCACACTTGTAATCAACCTTTGATTATATCCGGCACAACCCCTACCCCCATCCCACACGCATCCATGAAGTTCCAAGGCTCCCAGAACTACGTCGCCACGCAGGATTTGATGCTTGCCGTGAATGCCGCCATCACACTCAAGCGGCCCCTTTTGGTCAAGGGCGAACCCGGCACCGGCAAGACCATGTTGGCCGAGGAAGTGGCCCAGGCGCTGAACATGCCGCTGCTGCAGTGGCACATCAAGTCGACCACCAAGGCCCAGCAAGGGCTGTACGAATACGACGCGGTGAGCCGCCTGCGCGACAGCCAGCTGGGCGACGAAAAGGTCAAGGACATCCAGAATTACATCGTCAAGGGTGTGCTGTGGCAGGCCTTCACCACAGACCAGCCGGTGGCGCTGCTGATTGACGAGATCGACAAGGCCGACATTGAGTTTCCCAATGACCTGCTGCGCGAAATCGACCGCATGGAGTTCTACTGCTACGAAACGCGTGAGCTCATCCGCGCCAAACACCGCCCGCTGGTGTTCATCACCTCCAACAACGAAAAGGAACTGCCCGACGCCTTCTTGCGCCGGTGCTTTTTCCACTACATCAAATTCCCCGACGCCGACACCATGCGCCAGATCGTGGACGTGCACTTTCCCGGCCTGAAAAAAGAGCTGCTGGCCGCCGCCATGAAGACTTTTTATGACGTGCGCAACCTGCCGGGCCTGAAGAAAAAGCCCAGCACATCCGAGCTGCTGGACTGGCTCAAGCTGCTGGTGGCAGAAGACATCCCCCTGGAGGCGCTGCAAAGCAAGGAAGACAAGGTCGCCGTGCCGCCACTGGTGGGCGCCCTGCTGAAGAACGAGCAGGACGTGACCTTGTTTGAGAAGCTGGTCTTCATGCAACGACATAACCGATGAACAAGGCATTGCTCGAAGGCATGTCCGACGCCGTGGGCTTCGTGGGCGGCGCGTTGCTGGGCTTCTGGCTGGGCCGCGTGCTGGGCTTCGACATTTTTGCGGCCGGCTACACCAACGCCAGCATTGCCGGCATCGTGCTGGTCGGTCTGGGTGGCGGGCTGGGCCTGCAGCTGGCGCGCCGCTGGCGGCGCAGCCGGGCCGAACAACCCAAACAGTAACCTGCGCTCATGGCCTTTGTAGAACCCGTACGCCTGTCTGACCGCAGCATCGCACTGGTGCCGCTGGACCTGTCCCACGAACCCGGCCTGGCCGCTGCTGCTGCCGACGGCGAGCTGTGGAACCTGCGCATCACGTCCGTACCCGCGCCGGGCCAGACCCGCAAGTACATTGAGGACGCGCTGAAAATGCGCGAGGACGGCAACCGTTTTGCCTTTGCCGTGACCGACGAGGCCACTGGCACCGTGCTGGGCAGCACCAGCTACCACGACATCCTGCCCGCTGTGAAGCGCGTGGAGATTGGCTATACCTGGTACGCCCGCCGCTGCCAGCGCACCCACATCAACACCACCGCCAAGCTGCTGATGATGGGCCACGCGTTCGACACGCTGGGCTGCCACGTGGTGGGCTGGCGCACCGACAATTTCAACTTCGCGTCGCAGGCTGCCATCGAGCGGCTGGGCGCGAAAAAAGACGGCGTAATCCGCGGCCACGCGCTGCGCCGCGACGGCACCATCCGCGACACCGTGATGTACAGCATGCGTTCGGGTGAGTGGCCCGAGGCCAAAGCGCAGCTGCTGTACCTGCGCGACAGGCCGCGCACCTGAGGAGACCGCGATGCTGATCGACTTCTTCTACACCCTGCGCAGCGCCAAGCTGCCCGTATCGGTCAAGGAATACCTCACGCTGCTGGAGGCGATCAAGGCCGGTGTGGTCGGCCCCAACAGCGAAGACAGCTACAAGATCGACGACTTCTACTACCTGAGCCGCACCGCGCTGGTCAAGGACGAGAAGCACTACGACAAGTTCGACCGCGCTTTTGCCGCCTACTTCAAGGGCGTAGAGATGATCGCCGACTTCACCAAGGACGTGCCGCTGGAATGGCTGCGCAAGAACCTGGAGCTGGAGCTGAGTCCGGAAGAGAAAGCCAAGATCGAAAAGATGGGCTGGGACGAGCTCATGGAGACGCTGAAAAAGCGCTTTGAAGAGCAGAAAGAGCGCCATGAAGGTGGCAGCAAGATGATAGGTACCGGCGGCACCAGCCCGTTTGGCGCCTACGGCTTCAACCCGCAGGGCATCCGCATCGGCCAGGACAAAAGCCGCAACAAGACCGCGGTGAAGGTCTGGGACCAGCGGGCCTACAAGGATTACGACGACCAGCAGGAGCTGGGCACGCGCAACATCAAGGTAGCACTGCGCCGCCTGCGCAAGTTTGCCCGCGAAGGCCACGAGGACGAGCTGGACCTGGACGACACCATCCGATCCACCGCCGCCAACGCGGGCTGGCTGGACATCAAGATGCGCCCGGAGCGCCACAACAACGTGAAGGTGCTGCTGCTGATGGACGTGGGCGGCACCATGGACGAGCACATTGCGCGGGTGGAGGAAATGTTCTCGGCCGCCAAGACCGAGTTCAAGCACATGGAGTTTTATTACTTCCACAACTGCGTGTATGACTTCATGTGGAAGAACAACCGCAGGCGGTTCAGCGAAAAATTCGCCACTTGGGACATCATCCGCAAGTACAACAAGGACTACAAGCTCATCTTCATCGGCGACGCCACGATGAGCCCGTACGAGATATTGCAGCCCGGCGGCAGTGTGGAATACAACAACGAGGAAGCCGGCGCCGAATGGCTGCAGCGCCTGACCAACGCCTTCCCCAAATTCGCCTGGATCAACCCCGAGCCCCAGGGCGTGTGGCAGTACCGTCAGAGCATCAGCGTGATCCAGCAGCTGGTCAACCAGCGCATGTACCCGCTGACCTTGAAGGGCCTGGAAGAGGCCATGCGGCTGCTGAGCAAATAGAATACCGAGCGTCGCCGCCGTAGTTCAATGGATAGAACGAGCGCCTCCTAAGCGCTAGATATGGGTTCGATTCCCGTCGGGGGCGCCACCCGCTACTCCCGGTCAGCCTTTTTTCAGCGCGCCAGTTCGTCAATCCGCGCCAGCAACTCCGCCAGCGGCGCCCGCTTGGAAATACCGGGCCGTCCGCCCACCTGGCCCTGAAGATCCTTCGTTTCCTGGGGTGAGACCAGCGCCGTCAGGTACAGCACCGGGATGAAGGCGGTGTCGGGGTCTTCGGTCAGCGCCGACGCCAGGTCGCCGCCGCTCATGTCGGGCATGTCGATGTCGCACAGGATCAGGTCGGGTTGCTCTTCACGGGCCATGGCCACCACCTGGGTCGGGTCGGTGGTGCTGATCAGGTCGTAGTACTTGGCCAGCTTGACGACCAGGTACGACACGACGGCTTCATCGTCGTCAACCAGCAGGATTTTTTTCTTGTCGCTCATGGTGCTCCGCTCCTCTACAGCGGCGCTCAGAATAGCACGCGCAACCCGGCTGCCAGCCCGGTCAGGTCGTCCAGCGGCGCCTGCAGCGCGCCAGCCTCCAGCGCCCGGCTGGCTTGCGCCGCGTCGTGAAATCCATACAGGCTGAAGCTGCCGGCCAACTGGTGGGCAATGCGGCGCACGGCCTCGCGCTCGCCCTGCGCGATGGCTTGCGTCATCTCGTCCACCAGCACCCGGCGCGACGCCACAAACCCCGCCATCAGCGGCGCCAGGTCGGGGTCGGGATCGGGGGTGGACTGCACCACAGACCCACCCTGCGCACCGGTCAGGCGCGCCAGTGTGGTGTGGATCACGTCACGCGTCACGGGCTTGGTCAGATAGAGGTCAAAGCCTGCCGCCAGGCAGCGGCGCTGGGTGTCCTGGTCGTCGTGCGACGACAGCGCAATGATGTGGCAGCGCGCCAGGCCCGCGGCCTGTTCATGCGTGCGCAGCCGGCCCACCGCCTCCAGCCCGCCCATGACCGGCATGTCCAGGTCCATGATGATCACGTCGGGCCATGCGGCCTGCGCGATGTCCAGCGCCATGCGGCCGTTGATGGCCGTGGCCACGGTGAACGGCGGGCTGGGCAGAAAGCGCCGCACGATCAGGAGGTTGTATTCGTCGTCGTCCACCAGCAGCACTTGCAAGGCCGGCCACTGCCACTGCTGCGGTACGGCCGTGGCGGCATGGCGCACGGTGGCCGGTTGTGTGCCTTCGGGCGCGGCGCGCAGGCGCACGGTCAGCGTGGTGCCTTGCGCGTCTGAGGTCTGCATGCCGATGTCGCCGTCCTGCACCCGCGCCATCAGCCGGGCCGAGTAGGTGCCCAGGCCGGTGCCGCTGGCTTTGCCGGCGGTGGCATATTTTTCAAAGAACTGCGCGCGCACGGCATCGGGCACCGCGCCCTGGTTGTGGATTTGCAGCGTCACGGCCTGCCCCGCGCCGTCAGCCGCCAGCGTCAGGGTCACCGTGGCGCCTTCGGGCGACGCCTCCAGCGCGTTCTTGACCAGGTTGGCCAGCAATGAATAGCACAGCAGTTCTTCGGCCCATGCATGCACGGGTTGCGGCGCCACCACGCGCAACGCCACCCCCTTGGACGCCGCATGGCTGCGCAAATCGGCCAGCACCTTGTCCAGCAGCGCGCCCAGGTCCACCGCGTCAGGGCGGAAGATGTAGCTGCCGTTTTCCATCTTGTACAGGTCCAGCGACAGGTTGACCATGCTCAGGATGCGGTAGCCCGCGCGTTCCACCACGCCCAGCAGTTCGTCTTCTTCGGGGCTCAGAGCGCGTTCCTCGCGCAGCAGCCGGGGCACGGCAATGATGCTGTTCAGCGGCGTCTTGATGTCGTGGCGGCCAATGCGCTCGACCTCTTCGCGCAGGCGCACGTTGTCTTTCAACGTCTCGTTTTGCTGCTCCAGCTGGGCGGCCTGCGCGGCGATCTGGTCGCGCGACGCGCGCAGGGCCTCTTCCTGCTCGCGAAACGCGGTGACGTCCAGGTACGAGGTGATGAAGCGCTGCGTGCGCCCCCGTTCGTCCACCTGCGAAATGCCCTCGGCATGGATCCAGATGTAGCTGCCGTCGGTGCGGCGCAGCCGGTAGCTCATGGGCGCGCCAGGCTCCTGCTCGCCCGGCTCGGGCTTGTGGCGGATCATGTCGCGAAACTGCGCACGCGCACGCTCGCGGTCGTCTGGATGCATCATGTCAAAGATGCTGGGCCACTGCGATGTGTCAGCGTCGCCGGGGTAGCCCAGCATTTCCTTGAAGCGGCCGGTATAGGTCACGGTGTCGCGTTTGGCGTCCCAGTCGCCAAAGCCGGCGCGGGTAGAGCGCACCAGCAGGCGCAGGCGCTCGCGCTCCACGGCCAGGGCCTGCTCAGTGGCGTATTTCTCGGTGATGTCCAGGCTGGCCACCAGAACGCCAATGCGCTGGCCCTGCGCGTCCATCATGACCGTGCGTGTCTGCATGTAGCGACGGCCCTGGTAGTCATGGTCCACCGGCCGCGTGGCCGCCCCCGGCCCCAGCGCAAGCGCTTCGCGGTCCATCGCCAGTGTGGCCTCGGCGGCCGGGTCGGCCACGTCGCGCAACGAGGTACCGATGACGCTTTCGCGCTTCAGCCCGATGTAGTGTTCCCAGGTCCGGTTGACGACCAGGTAGCGCCCGTCGGGGTCGCGCAGCGCCAGCGCCAGGGGCAGCGAGTCGATCAGGTCGTTGGTGAATTTGACGCGGTTGGACAGCTCGATTTCCTGGCGCTTGCGCTGCGAGATGTCGATGAACGAACAGATAAAGCGCAGCGTGCGCCCGTCGGCGCCGCAAAGGCCTATGCCCTCGGCATGCACCCACAGCGGCTGGCCATCGGCGCGCAGCAGACGGTACTCCAGCGACGCGAACGGCCGAACGTCGCCGCGCACGTCACGCCGGCGCAAATGCGTCATGAACAGGTCGCGCACGCCGTCGCGGTCCTGCGCATGCACCATGTCATAAAACGGTGGCAGCCCTCCGGTGTCGGGGTAGCCGAGCATTTCACGAAAGCGCGCCGAATAGCCCAGGGTGCCAGCCACGGCGTCCCAGTCCAGCGTGCCGGCGCGGGTGGCACGCACCAGCAGGTTGGCGCGTTCGCGCTGCTCCAGCGCGCGCAGCTCCTCGGCCGACAGCGCGCGCGCAAAACGCTGCGCCAGCAAAATCCCTGGCGCCAGCGCGAACAGCACCATGCCCCAGGGCGCCAACGCCAGCGAGCGCAGGTGGGCGATGTTCAGGCTGTCGTGGGCGATGGCAGCCATCAGCACCGCAAGCCCCGCCAGCAGCACCCCCGCACCTGCGCTGCGGGCGCGCATGGCGCGCAGCAGCGACGCCACCAGGTACACACCCACCAGCGCAGAGCCCAGCTGCAGCAGGGGCACCGTCATGCCCAGCACGGACAACGGCGCGGCCAGCAGCAGCAGCGCCGAGCCGCAGCCCCACACCGCCACCACCCGCACGCCATGGGTGCTGAACGCCTGCGGGTATTGCGCACGCAGGAACAGCGTGAACAGCGTGAGGTTCATATACAGGCTCAGGAACACCAGCTTGACGTAAAGCGTGAAGCCCAGCGGTGCCAACAGCGGCTGCAGGATGCGCTCGCCCGTCATGCCCACACACAGCGCAAACGACAGGCAGAACAGGCCGAAGTACAGCGGGCTGCGGTCACTGCGCCGGCGGGCAAAGAACATGAGCGGCAACAGGCTCATGACCGTCAGGCACCCCAACGCGAACAGGTCGCGCGCCAGGCCCAGCGCGCGTTGCTCATGGACTTGCTGCTGCGTGCCGATGGCAATGCTGCGCAGCAATCCTCCGCGGCGCGCCTCAAAGTTGGACACATGGGCCACGATGTGCAGCGGACAGGCAGCACCCTCCAGGTGCGCGATCTGCTGCACCGGTGCCGGCCGTGCCAGCGCGGCGGTCGCGCCGGGGTTGCCCTGCTGGGCCACCGCGCGTCCATTGACATACAGCCGCAATGCGCTGTGCTGCATGGGCAGCGACAGCGCCAGCCCGCCGGCCTGGTAGCAGTCCACCACCAAGCGGTAGCTGGCGTGGCCGGCACTGCCCACGGGGGCACCACCATCAAGCACATCGTTCCAGTCTCCCGGTACGGCCACCGGCAGGCCGCGCCGTGCCCGGGCACTGCCCAGAACCGTGGGGTCTTCGAAGGTGTTCCACAGCAAGTCCCATTCGCCGTCCAGCGCCGCAATGCCGTCACGCGCGGGGTTCCAGTCGCGCAGGTCAATCACGCCGTTCGTGGCTCGCTGGGTGGTGTGGTGGGCGGGCCGCCCGGCGTCGCCGCAGCCGGCAACGGCCAGTACCGCCAGCGCGGCCATGAACCACGCGCGCAAACGTGCCACAGGGAAAGCCAGGAACATGGGGCCACAGGATACAGGGGGCCATGCAGCGCGTCACTGGCATGGCGTATGCTGCGGCCCAACACCATGCGCCTGACGTCCGTGCCCCTGCTCGCCGCCCTTGCAGGCCTGTTGCTGGCAGTGCCCGCTTGCGCCGCCGACGGGCTGCAGGCGGTGACGCTGCAGCTCAAATGGAAACACCAGTTCCAGTTTGCCGGCTACTACGTGGCCGCCGAAAAGGGCTACTACCGCAATGCCGGGTTTGACGTGCGCTTTGATGAGGCCGCCGGCGCTGAGGACAGCATCACCACCGTGGTTGGAGGCAAAGCCGATTTCGGCGTGGCCGCCTCCGAGCTGGCCCTGCGCCGGGCCCAGGGCGAGCCCGTGGTCGCGCTGGCCACCATCCTGCAGCACTCGGCACTGGCGCTGGCCGTGCGCGGCGGCGGCACGCAAACGGTGCACGACCTGGTGGGCAAGCGCATCATGGTGTCGCCGCACGACCAGGAACTGTTTGCCTACCTGCAGCGCGAAGGCCTGGGCGGCAGCCGGGTGGAGCGCGTGCCGCCCAGCTTTGACATTCAGGACCTGATCAGTGGACGCGTGCAGGCCTTTTCGGTCTACACCACCGATCAGGTGTGGGCGCTGCGCCGCGCAGGCCTGGCCCATACCGTACTGTCGCCGCGCACGGCAGGCATTGATTTTTATGGCGACACGCTGTTTACCAGCGAAAAGCTTGCGCGCAGCGCGCCCGCGCGTGTGCAGGCGTTTCGCGACGCCAGCCTGCGCGGCTGGCAGTACGCCATGGCCCACCCGGAAGAAACAGCGGACCTGATCCTGGCGCGCTACAGCCAGCGGCTGCCGCGCGAGCACCTGCTGTTCGAAGCCACCGAAATGGCCCGGCTGATGCAGCCGCAGCTGATCGAGATCGGCCACATGAACCCGGGGCGCTGGCACCATATTGCCGAGGTCTATGCCGAGATCGGCATGTTGCCGCGCAGCTTCTCGCTGGACGGTTTCCTGTTTGGCGCACAGGCCGCGAGCGCCATGCCCTGGCGGCCCTGGCTGGCGATGGGCGTTGTGACGGCCCTGCTGGCCGCCGCCGCAGCGTGGCTGGCCTGGAAGAACCGGCAGCTCCAGCGGGCCCTGCGCATGGGGCCCGCGACGCCGGCACCCGGTGCGGCCGGTGCGCCCAGCCGCGACGTCCTGACCGGTCTGTACAGCCCGCACTACCTGGAGGACACGCTGGCGCGCGACCTGCTGCGTGCCGCGCGCGACGCTACACCGTTGAGCGTGGCCGTGCTGCGCCTGAACCAGTTTGACCAGGTACAGCAGGCCGAGGGCCCCGCCGCGGCCGATGCGTTGCTGCGCGCCCTGGCCACGATGGTGCTGGCGCAGCACCAGCCGGGCGACTACGCCTGCCGCCTGGACGGCCCGGCGCTGGCCTGGGTCATGCCGGGCGAGCCGCAGTCGGTCGCCACGCAGCGCTTGCGGCAACTGCAGCAGGCTTTTGAAAGCCAGGCCCACTGGAGCGGCCTGATCGAGCTGCGCGGCACGGCCGCCGCAGGCGTGGCGGGGTACCCGCAAGACGGCGGGACTGCAGGCATGTTGCTGGCGCGCGCGCGCGCCATGGCCGCAGCCTGAATGCGCGCCTGAAGCCTACCGCAGCGCCAGTTCGTCGATCCGCGAAATCAGCTCGGGCAACGGCGCCTGTTTGGACACCCCCGGGCGGCCACCCAATATGCCGTCCAGGTCCTGAACCTCCTCCAGCGAAACTATGCCTGTGAGGTACAGGATGGGGATGCCCGCGAGCCCCGGCTCGCGCGACAGGGCATAGGCCAGATCGCCCCCGCTCATGCCGGGCATGTCGATGTCGCACAGCACCAGGTCCGGCCGATCGGCCCGGGCCAGGCGCAGCGCGGCTCGTGGATTGGTCGTGGCCGATATGTCGTACAAGCCGCCCAGGCGGTGGGTCAGCAGATTGACGATGATCTCGTCGTCGTCAACGAGCAGGATTTTTTTGCGGGTGGCCATGACGGGTTCCTTCGGGACATACCCCCCCCTATCGGCTCCACGCCGCAGAACTTGAGCGCCGCCTTCAACGCCCGGGCGACCCGCGCAACGTGCGGCTGAGCAGCACCACCGGCAACAACCCGGCCAGCACCAGCGCCAACGACGGCAAGGCGGCCTCGCCCAGCCGTTCATCGCGCGCCAGCTGGTAGGCCACCACGGCCAGTGTGTCGGTGTTGAAGGGCCGCAGCACCATGGTGGCGGGCAGCTCCTTCATGACATCCACAAACACCAGCAGCGCGGCGGCGGCGGTGGACCGGCGCAGCAGCGGCCAGTGCACGCGCGCCATCAGCCCGAAGCCTGCCGTGCCCAGCATGCGCGCCGAATCATCAAAGCTCAGCGGGATGCGCGAATAACCGCTTTGCACCGACTGCAGCGCCACGGCGCAAAACCGTACCAGGTAAGCCCACACAATGCCCAGCACCGTGGCGGTGACCCAATAGCCCGCGCTGGTCTGGGGCGCTGCGGCCTGCAGCCAGCCCACCGGCAGCAGCAGCCCGACCACGATCACCGCGCCGGGCACGGCATAGCCCAGCCCGGCCAGCTGCACCACGCCGCGCGTCAGCGCGTCGGGCGCACGGCGCAGGCTCCAGGCCAGCAGCAAGGCCAGACCCACGGCCAGCACCGCACTGATGACGCCCAGACGAATGCTGTTGAAGGTCCATTGCACGAACCTGTCCCAGGGCAGCACCGACCAGTCGGCCGCCAGCGGGCGCAGCATGAACAGCACCGGCAGCACAAAGCCCAGCAGCACCGGCAAGGCACAGACACACCAGGCCCCCACTGCGCGGCGCCCGCGCAGGCGCACAGGTTGTGCCTCCGCCGAGCCGGCGCGGGCGCCGCGCCCGGCGGCAAACCGCATGCGCTGCTGGGCGCGGTGCTCCAGCTTCAACAGCACCGCCACCACCAGCAGCAGCAGGGTGGCCAGCTGGGCCGCGGCCACGCGGTTGTCCATGGACAGCCAGGCCTTGTAGATGCCGGTGGTGAAGGTCTGGATGCCGAAATAGCTGGACACGCCAAAGTCCGCCAGCGTTTCCATCAACGCCAGTGCCACGCCGGCGGCCACGGCGGGGCGGGCCAGCGGCAACGCCACGGTACGGATGCGCCGCGACAGCGGCGCACCCAGCAGCCGCGCAGCCTCCATCAGGTGGGCGGCGCGCTCGCTGAGCGCGGTGCGGGCCAACAGGTACACATAGGGGTACAGCGCAAACACAAACACCCAGGCCGCGCCGCCCACGCTGCGCACCTCGGGGAACACCCGGCCCTGCAGGCCGAAGGTGGCACGCAAGCCGTTTTGCAGCGGCCCGCTGAACTGCAGGAAATCGGTGTACGCATAGGCCACCACGTAGGCCGGCATGGCCAGTGGCAGCAGCAGCGCCCATTCAAAGGTGCGCCGCCCGGGAAAGTCAAACAGGGTCACGGCAGCCGCGGTGCCCGCGCCCACCACCGCCACACCCAGCGCCACCATCACGCACAGGCGCAGCGTCGTCCAGGCGTAATCGGGCAACACGGTGCGCGACATCTCGCCCAGGATCTGCGCGCTGGCGGCGTCCCATTGCAGCCACGACGCAAACACGGCCAGTACCGGCAGCGTCAGCACCAGGGCCACCACGATCAGCAGAAATGTTTGGAGCCGGCGTGCGGGCATGAAGGGGTGTCGGGGCCGTTGGCCATGTGATGCAAATGAGAATTGTAAGCATCTACAATGAATGGCATGTACCTGGAAGTCTCCAAGCTGCGAGTGCAGTACCCCGGACGCAGCCGCGCGGCGGTGGACGACGTGTCATTTGGCTTGCGTGCCGGCGACATCGGCGTGCTGATAGGCCCGTCCGGCTGCGGCAAAACCACGCTGCTGCGCGCCGTGGCGGGGCTGGAGCCCGTAGCGGCTGGCGAGATCCGCCTGTCAAAGCAGGTGGTGGGCAGCGCAGACCACAGCACGCCGCCCGAGCAGCGGCGTATTGGCATGGTGTTTCAGGACTACGCACTGTTCCCGCACCTGGACGTGGCGCACAACGTCGGCTTTGGCATCCATCAGCTGCCCCGCGCAGAGCGTCAGGCGCGCGTGGCCGAGGTACTGGCCCTGGTGGGCCTGGACGGCAGCCAGAAGCGCTTTCCCCATGAGCTGTCCGGCGGCCAGCAGCAACGCGTGGCCCTGGCCCGCGCGCTGGCGCCGCGCCCGCAGCTGCTGCTGCTGGACGAGCCCTTTTCCAACCTGGACGTGGACCTGCGCGAGCGCCTGGCCCACGAGGTGCGCGCCATCCTGAAGGCCGCGCAGGCCACCGCCCTGTTCGTGACGCACGACCAGCTGGAGGCCTTTGCCATTGGCGACGCCATCGGCGTCATGCACGAGGGCAAACTGCATCAATGGGACGACGCCTACACGCTGTACCACCGCCCCGCCACGCGCTTTGTGGCCGACTTCATCGGCCACGGCGTGTTCACACCCGCCACGCTGCACGCGGTGGGCAACCAGGTGATGGTGCAAACGGCGCTGGGCGAGCTGACCGATGTGGCCGAATGCCCGCTGCCAGGCGCCTTCCCGTCAGGCCAGTGCGACGTGCTGCTGCGCGCCGACGACATCGTTCACGACGACGACGCACCGGTCAAGGCCGAGATCATCCGCAAGTCATTTCGCGGCTCGGAGTTTTTGTATACGCTGCGCCTGCACAGCGGCGAAACCGTGCTGGCCCACGTGCCCAGCCACCACGACCACAAGATCGGCGAGTGGATCGGCATTCGCGCCGAGGTGGACCATGTGGTGACGTTTGACCGCGTGTGCCCGCGCAATGGGGCGCTGTGCAGGATGCCATGCGAGCAAAAGGTGGGGGCACAAACCTGCGCCGAGCCCTTAGCGCTTGTCCAGCAAAGCCCGTAACGCGCTGACGTCGATGTGCACATCCGCGTCAATGGCGCGGTCCGTGGGAAACGCGGCCGGCTCGCCGGACAAAACCGAGAAGCTGTGCCCGCAGGCGCGTGACAGCGGCTCGAAGTACATGTTGCGCACCTGCGGCGGCATGTAGAGATTGTTCATCAGCAATACCTGCCCGCCAGGCGGCATGAACAGCATGTTGGTCAATGCCGCACCGCCGGACCCGGCAATGTGGGTGGCCTGCGAAAAAAGCGCCACCTGCTCACGGGCGCCCAGCTCCTCCGGGTAGATCAGCTCATACCCGTAGGCTGCACACACTTCAAACACCTCGGCTTCATTCACGATCCGCCTGCGGCTTGTGCGGGCCCGCGACAGAAACAGCTTGCGTCCACCACCCTGGCGGGCCCCGCAAGCCTGCACCAGCCGGTTTCGCGCCCAGCGCGCCATCAGCGGGCTCGTAAAGTTGCCGCCCCGGCCCAGGGGAAGCGGCGCCAGCAGGGTCGCAAATGCGAGCACCCCGTCATCGGGCATCTCGACCAGGCGTTCTTCGCCAATGCCCAGCAGGCCCAGGAGTTCACGCTGGTACGGCTGTAGCCCGCTACCCACCGCATAGCGCATCCCGCTGCGGTCCACCCCCAGCTCGTCGAGCACTGCAAGGCGGCTCAAGTGTTCGTGCATGAAGTGGTAGTAGTTGGTGGCTGCGCCACCGCCCAGCAGCACGCAAGGGTCTTGCACCACCTGCGGCTCACCCGACTTCAGGCGCAGGCGCATCTGCGATGCACTGCGAAGCAGCAAGGGTGAGCTCGCACGATCACGTGCGAGCACGGGCCGCACCGTCTGAAAGACGTCCAGCACCTGACCGGTATCCGGTATGCAGGGGGACCAATGCAGACCCGCCAGGACCCAGGCGTTGTTCATGGTCAGCAGCTGCGCAGTCTGCTGGCCACTGCCTGCGGTACGAAGTTCACCCGCCTGGGGCGAAACGCTTGCAATGCCGGCTCGCGTAAAGGTCCTGTCCTGCATGCCTTGGGGCGCGGGCAAGTGCCGGGCGACCAACCGTATGGCGTCGTCCTGTGCTGCCTCGATGTTGTACAGCAGCTCGGCAAATCGAAGGCATTCGTCACGCCGCGCGATCGTTTCGCGTTGCGCAAACATGGCCCGGACCAGGCGCAGTTCCGCAACGGGCGGGCCGCCGGCCGATTTGAGAGCGACCAGTGCGCGCATGGTGTCTATCACGTGTGCCATCTCGCAGCCCGCCAGCATCATGCGCTGCTTGCGGCAACGGTATTCGCCGGCCGCGTCCTGGGTGTACTCGTACAGCTGGGCCAATGTCTCCAGCAGCGCAGGGTCATCGCGGTGGGTAAGCAATGCCCCTTCCAGCAGCGCACGGGCGCGCTCTGGCTTGCCAGTGGTTTTCAGGACATGGCCCAACAACGCCAAAGTCATGGGCTGCGTCGCGCGGGTTTCCCATTCCTGCAGGATGGCCAGGGCAGCCGGCAAGTCAAGGCGCGCGACTGCTGCCTGCGCCTGGTCGCGGGCCGCATGCTCACGTTCCTGCTCATCGACGGGTGATGGCGGCGAACGGTCTTTACCGGCACGAAAAAAGGCAAAAAGGTCAGGCAACGGCGGCATTGGTTCAGGTTTGCGTAAAGGTCATTTCAGCGCACTCGCGCACAGACCGGATGCAATGCTCTACCTGGGCGTCAGACAGGTGGGGCCCGATCGGCAAGCTGAGCACCTCGCTGGCAAGCGCTGCTGCGTAAGGCAAGTTGCGCTCAGGTAGGGCATAGGCGGACTGCAGATGGCACGGCACCGGGTAATGCACCTGCGTGTGTACACCCTTGGCCAACAGCATCTGCTGCAGACGGTCACGCCGCGGGCTGCGCACCACGAACAAGTGCCACGCCGGTTCGGTATCCGGCGCCACCGCAGGCAACGCAATGCCTGCAATGTCCCGCAGGCCGTCAAGGTAACGCGCGGCGATGTCGCGCCGCCGGGCATTCCAGCTGTCCAGCTGACGCAACTTCACGCGCAGAACTGCCGCCTGCAGCGTGTCCAGCCGGCTGTTGAACCCCAGGCAGTCGTGCCTGTACCGCACCAGCGAGCCATAGTTGCGCAGCGAGCGCAGCCTTTGCGCCATCGCTGGATCGCCAGTGGTGATAGCGCCGGCATCGCCCAGCGCGCCCAGGTTCTTGCCGGGGTAAAAGCTCCATGCCGCCGCGTTGCCTATCGCAGCGACGGGCAAGCCCTTGTAGCGTGCGCCGTGGGCCTGCGCCGCGTCTGCCACCACACACAGGCTGTGGTCGTGCGCTACCGCCAGGATGCGGTCCATGTCGGCGGGCGCGCCATACAGATGCACCGGCATGATGGCGCGCGTGCGGCTGGTGATGGCTGCTGTCAGGCGCGCCGGGTCGATGTTGTAGCTGCCCGGCTCAGGCTCCACCGGCACCGGGATCCCGCCACAATGCGTCACTGCCAGCCAGCTGGCAATGAAAGTGTGGGACGGCACAATCACCTCGTCGCCCGGCCCGACGCCGCAGGCCAGCAAGGCGAGTTGCAAAGCCTCCAGGCCATTTGCCACCCCTACCGCATAGCGTGCACCCACGTACTGCGCAAATTCGGCTTCAAAGGCCTCGACCTCCTGGCCCCCTACATACACCGACGCATCCAGCACACCGGCCATCGCAGCGTCCAGCTCGGCGCGAATGGCCGCGTGGGGCCCGGCCAGGTCCAGGAACGGCACGTTCACGCCAGGCCTTTGTCTGCCAGGAATTCAGGGTAGTCGCGGTAGTAATCGGACTCGTCGTAGCGGTTGGACGCCAACACCAGACACACTGCACCCGACGAAAAATTGTCCAGCTCGCGCCAGATCATCGGACAGATGTACAAACCGTAGTAAGAGCGGCTCAGGTGAATGCGGCGGCGTTGGTTGCCGTCATCAATCAGCACATCAAAGCTGCCGGACATCGCCACGATCAGCTGGTGCAAGCCCTTGTGGGCATGGCCACCGCGCTCGGACCCACCTGGCACGTCGTACAGGTAATACACCCGCTCAATCAGAAACGGAACATGCGAACCGCCCTCAATGTAGGTCAGGTTGCCGCGCGGGTCGTGAATCTTGGGCAGATCGATCAGGCGACAGGCATCTACGGTCATCAAGGCGGCTCATGAATCAAAAAGAATTAACAGACAGCACAAAACAGGGGCATTGTGACCCACAGACTGCACCGCAACAAGCCGGCATTGCGCGGAAGCCACAGCTACACGCGCAGCGCCGTCACCGCATCCCGCAAATCCACCGCCCACGCGCGCCGGTCACGCCCCCGCGCGTGTTCGGGCTCGCCATAACGCACCACCGCCACAATGCCCGGCGTTGTCAGCGTGCGCCAGATCGAGCCGATCAGCGTGTCGTCGCCGATGTAGCACGGCGCCAGGCTGGTTTGCCCGGTGCGCCGGTCCATGAAGCTCAGCGCCACAGGCTGCACCGGGGCGTCGGCCGAGATCGCGGCCTGGATCAGGTTGGCGTGAAACGGCAGCAGGCTGATGCCGTCGCTGGTGGTGCCCTCGGGAAAGACAGCCAGGATGTCGCCGGCCTTCAGGCTGGCGGCCATCTGGTGCACCACGCGCATGGCATCGCGGCGCGATTCGCGCTCGATGTACAGCGTGCCGGTGCCGGTGGACAGCGTGCCGATCAACGGCCAGCTTTTGAGCTCTGACTTGGAGACAAAGCGGCAATGCCGCGCCGCGTGCATGACCAGAATGTCCAGCCACGAGATGTGGTTGGCCACCAGCAGCAACGGACCGCACGGCGGCGGCGTGCCGTGCAACTGCAGATCAATGCGCAGCACCGCCAGCATCTGGCGCGCCCAGACCTGCACGCGCGCATTGCGCTCGTCTTGCGACAGGCGCGGGAACACCAGCCGGATCGTCAACCAGCCGGCAGCGGCATGCCACAAGCCGCGCAGCAATACCCAGGCGGCCAACATTGATTTCATTTAAGTCTTGTCCCAGCCTTCAAAAGCCAGCTGGCCGCCCGCGATGGTGCAGCGCACCCGCCCTGGCAGCTCGTACCCTGAAAACGGCGTGTGCTTGCCCTGGCTGCGCAGGGTGTCGGGCTGCACCGTCCAGACGGCCTGGGTATCAAAAATGCATACATCCGCCACGCCACCTTCCACCAGCTGGCCGGCACTGGCCTGCAGCGTGCCCAATGCATTGCCCAGCACGCGGGCGGGCTCGCTGGTCAGCACGGCCAGCGCGCGCGTCAGGCCGCTGCCGCTTTCCTGGCCCCATTTCAGGGACAGGCTCAGCAGCAGCTCCAGCCCCGTGGCACCGGGCTCGGCCTCGGCAAATGGCAGTGTCTTGGCGTCTTCATCCACCGGCGTGTGGTCGCTGGCCAGGGCGTCGATGGTGCCGTCGGCCAGGCCTTCACGCAGGGCGTCGCGGTCGCGCTGCTGGCGCAACGGCGGGCTCAGCCGCATGCGGCTGTCAAAGTAGCCGATGTCGGCGTCGGTCAGGTGAAGGGAATTGATGCTCACGTCGCAGCTGATCGGCAGGCCGTCGTCCTTGGCCTGGCGCACCAGGTCCACGCCCTGGGCGCTGCTGATGCGGCACAGGTGCACGCGTGCGCCGGTGCTGCGCACCAGCTCGAAGATGGTGTGCAGCGCAATGGTCTCGGCCGCCACCGGCACGCCGCTCAGGCCCAGGCGTGTGGCCAGGGCCCCGCTGGCCGCCACGCCCTTGCCCAGCCACAGCTCCTGCGGGCGCAGCCACACGGTGTAGTTGTAGGTGCTGGCGTATTGCAACGCGCGCTGCAGCACCTGGGTGTTGACCAGCGGCACCTCGGCCTGGCTGAAGCCCACGCAGCCGGCTTCAGTCAGCTCGGCCATCTCGGTGAGGATTTCGCCCTGCAAGCCGCGCGTGAGCGCGCCCAGCGGGAACACACGGGCCTGGTGCAGCTTTTCAGCGCGGAACTTCAGCATCTCCACCAGCCCGGGTTCGTCCAGCACCGGGTCGGTGTCGGGCGGGCAGACCAGGCTGGTCACGCCACCGGCCACGGCGGCGGCCATTTCGCTTTCCAGCATGCCCTCGTGCTCGTGGCCCGGCTCGCGCAGGCGTGCAGCCAGGTCCACCAGGCCGGGTGCCACGATGCAGCCGGTGGCGTCTATCGTCTTGTTGGGCGTGAACTCGGTGGCCACCTTGCCGATGGCGATGATGCGGCCCGCAGCGATGGCCACATCGGCGATCTGGTCGAAGTTGCTGGCCGGGTCGATCACGCGGCCGTTCTTGATGAGGATCTTCATGGTGTTATGCCTCGTTGCCGGCCACGATACCCATGACGGCCATTCGCACCGCAATGCCGAAGGTGACTTGCGGCAGGATCACGCTTTGCTTGCCGTCCACCACGGCGGAGTCAATCTCCACACCGCGGTTGATGGGGCCGGGGTGCATGACGATGGCGTCGGGCTTGGCCAGCGTGAGTTTTTCGGGTGTGAGGCCAAAGCTCTTGAAAAACTCCTGGCTGCTGGGCAGCAGCGCGCCGCTCATGCGTTCGTTCTGCAGGCGCAGCATGATGACCACATCACAGCCCTTGATGCCCTCTTCCAATGTATGGCACACGCGCACGCCCATTTGCGCCATGTCCGAGGGCACCAGCGTCTTGGGGCCCACCACACGCACCTCGGCGCAGCCCAGCGTCGTGAGCGCATGGATGTCGGAGCGGGCCACGCGCGAGTGCAGCACGTCGCCCACGATGGCCACGGTCAGGTTGGAGAAATCTTTTTTGTAGTGCCGGATGGTGTACATGTCCAGCAGGCCCTGCGTGGGGTGGGCGTGGCGCCCGTCACCGGCGTTGATCACGTGCACATGCGGGGCCACATGCTGGGCGATCAGGTAGGGCGCGCCGCTTTCGCTGTGGCGCACGACAAACAGGTCGGCCGCCATGGCCGACAGATTGGCAATGGTGTCCAGCAACGATTCACCCTTGCTGGCCGAGCTGCGCGCGATGTCCAGGTTGATCACATCGGCACTCAGGCGCGTGGCGGCGATCTCGAACGTGGTGCGGGTGCGTGTGCTGTTTTCAAAGAACAGGTTGAACACGCTCTTGCCGCGCAGGAGCGGCACCTTCTTGACCTCGCGGTCATTCACGCTGACGAAGTTGGCCGCCGTGTCCAGGATGTGGGTGACAATGTCCTTGGGCAGCCCTTCAATGGACAGCAGGTGAATGAGTTCACCGTTCTTGTTGAGCTGGGGGTTGCGTTTGTAGAGCATGGTCAGGCGCCTTCCACCTTGAAGCTGAAGCGGCCGGCTTCATCGCGCGCCAGCGCCAGCTGCTGCGCGGCCGGCAGCGTCACGCGTGCGGCAGCATAGTCGGCCTGCACCGGCAGCTCGCGTCCGCCGCGGTCCACCAGCACCGCCAGCTGTACGCTGGCGGGGCGGCCGTAATCGAACAGTTCATTGAGCACCGCGCGGATGGTGCGCCCGGTGTACAGCACGTCATCCAGCAGGATCACATGCGTGCCGTTCACGTCAAAGTCCAGCTGGGTCTGCTGGGCTGCGGCGGCCAGGCCACGCTTGGAAAAATCGTCACGGTGCATGGCCGACGAAATGACGCCCGCGTTGCCCGCCAGGCCCAGGTCCTTTTGCAGCCGCTCGGCCAGCCAGGCGCCGCCTGACGTGATGCCCACCAGCCGGGCGTCGTTGGCGGCACGCAGCGGCTGCACGCCGCGCAGCAGTTCCTTGTAGAGCGCTTGCGCGTCCAATGCCAGGGTTGTCACTTCAGGCTCCTCAAAAACTGGTCAAGAATGATGCAGGCCGCTGCGGCGTCAGCATCTTTGGCACCGGCTTGCAGCGCCTCGGTGGTGCTGTAGCGCTCATCCACCTCAAACACCGGCAGCCCAAAGCGCCCGTGTAGCTGCCGGGCGAACTTGCGCGCGCGCTGCGTATTTTCGTGGCTGGCGCCGTCGGGGTGAAAGGGTACGCCCACCACCAGGGCGTCGGGCTGCCATTCGGTGATGCTTTTCTGGATGAGCGGCCAGCGTGCGTCACCTTCGGCCTTGAGAGTGCCGCGTGGCTGCGCATGGCCCAGCACCCGATTGCCCGTGGCAACGCCGGTGCGCTTCAGGCCATAGTCAAAAGCAAGAAAGGTTTGGAGGTGAAGGGGGACGTCGGCCACGGCGGCTGCGTCCATCACGCGTGCCCTGCATCGGGCGACAGCATCCAGGCCTCAAGGCCCAGCAGCTTCAGGGCGCGGGCATAGCGGTGCTCCACCGGCGTGTCAAAAATGACAGAGATGTCGGCGCCCACGGTCAGCCAGCTGTTCTCGGCCAGCTCCGACTCCAGCTGGCCCTCGCCCCAGGCAGAATAGCCCAGCGACACCAGCACCTTGCGCGGACCGGCGCCGGTAGACAGGGCCTCGAGCACGTCCTTGGACGTGGTCATTTCCAGCCCGCCGGGGATGGTCATGGTGGATGCGTACACCGATTCATTGGGGGCGGCGTCGCCCGCAAAAATGGGCTCGTGCAGCACGAAGCCACGCTCGGTTTGCACCGGGCCGCCCTGGAACACGGGGGTTTGTGACAGGTCGTCACGGCGCAGCGGCAGCTCGACCTTGTCAAACAGGTTTTTGAGGTTGATGTCGCTGGGTTTGTTGATCACCAGCCCCAGCGCGCCGCGTTCGCTGTGTTCGCACAGGTACACCACGCTTTTGGCGAAAGCCTCATCCTCCAGCCCCGGCATTGCGATCAGGAAGTGATGCGTGAGGTTGATGGGGGCAGAATCCGCAGACATGTCGCAGATTTTACCCCCGCACCCTTCTCCCGCGCCCGCTGCGCCCTATGCCGCCGGCCTGATGTGGTTCCGCCGCGACCTGCGCCTGGACGATAACGCCGCGCTGTACCACGCGCTGCGCAGCTGCCGGCAGGTGCACTGCGTGTTCGTGTTTGACACCGCTATCCTGGACAGCCTGCCGCGCGAGGACCGGCGCGTGGAGTTCATCCGCGAGTCGCTGGTGGTGCTGGATGCCGACCTGCGACAACGCAGTGGCGATGCCGCGGGCGGGCTGATCGTGCTGCACGCGTCGGCGGCTACCGGGATCCCGCGCCTGGCGCATGCCCTGGGCGTGCAGTCGGTCTTTGCCAACCACGACTACGAGCCCCAAGCCATCGCACGCGACGCGCGCGTGCGCGGCGCGCTGGCGGATGCGGGCATTGCCTTTCACACCGCCAAGGACCAGGCGATTTTCGAGCGCGACGAGTTGCTCACGCAAATGGGCAAGCCCTATGCGGTGTTCACACCGTACAAGAACGCCTGGCTCAAGAAGGTGGACGCTTTTTATGTCAAACCTTACCCGGTGCAGAAGTACCAGCAAGCGCTGGCGCCGCGCCCCGCCGCGTACCAGCACCCGGTGCCTGCGCTGGCAGACATCGGCTTTTCGCCGACGAATCTGGCGGACCTGAAGATCCCGGCCGGCAGCACGGGCGGCGAGGCACTTTTCAATGAGTTTCTGGCGCGCATGGACCGCTATGGCGAGACGCGCGACTTCCCCGCCGTCAAGGGCCCCAGCTACCTGGGCGTGCACCTGCGCTTTGGCACGGTGTCCATCCGCGCGCTGGCCGGGCACGCCTATGCCGCCACACAATCGGGCAACCCCGGTGCGGCTGTGTGGCTCAGCGAACTGATCTGGCGCGATTTTTACTTCCAGATCCTGGCGAACTTCCCGCACGTGGCGGACGCGAGCGACGGCCACACGCGCAGCTTCAAGCCCGAATACGACAAGATCCGCTGGGAGCACGGCAAACACGCCGACGCGCTGTTTGCCGCCTGGTGCGAAGGCCGCACTGGCTACCCGCTGGTGGACGCCGCCATGGCGCAGATCAACCAGACGGGCTACATGCACAACCGCCTGCGCATGGTGGTGGCCAGCTTTTTGTGCAAGGACCTCGGCATCGACTGGCGTCGGGGCGAGGCCTACTTCGCCGAAAAACTCAACGACTTTGACCTGTCGGCCAACAACGGCGGCTGGCAATGGGCCAGCTCCAGCGGGTGCGACGCCCAGCCGTACTTTCGCATCTTCAACCCCGTGAGCCAGAGCGAAAAATTCGATGCGCAGGGCAAGTTCATCCGCCGCTATTTGCCCCAGCTGGCGGGCCTGCCCGATGCCGCCATTCATGCGCCGTGGAAGGCGTCCCCCATGGAGCGGCTGGCAGCGGGTGTGACGATGGGCAAGGACTACCCCGAGCCCATCGTGATGCACGACGAGGCGCGGGACAAAACACTGCTGCGTTACGCAGTGGTCAAGAAGGCCTGAGCGGCCTGGCCGGCCCCTTAACCACGGCGCACTAACCACGGCGCATCAATCACGGTGAATCAGGCCGTGGTTTCAACACTGCAGTAGTGGCGCACCAGGCTGAGCAGCTCTTCTTCAGAGTAAGGTTTGCCCAGGTAGTTGTTCACGCCCAGCTCCATGGCGTGTTCGCGGTGCTTTTCAGCGATGCGCGACGTAATCATGATGATGGGCAGGTGCTTCAACCGGGCGTCAGCACGAATGTTGCGTGCCAGGTCAAAGCCGTCCATGCGCGGCATCTCGATGTCGGACAGCACCACGGTGGGCAGTTCGTCCGCCAGCCGCTCCAGCGCCTGCAAGCCGTCGGCTGCCATGGTCACGCGGTAGCCTTCGCGTGCCAGCAGGCGCTGCGTCACGCGGCGCACGGTGATGGAGTCGTCCACCACCAGCACCATGGGAATCTGCGGCGGTGCCTGCATGACCGGTGCGACCGGCAAGCCGGATTCTGTACCGGCCTGACCTTCCTTGACATCGGGCTGCGCCTGGTCGGCGCTCAGGTGGCGGGCCTGGTCACCATACACCGCGCTCAGCGCCACCGGGTTGTAGATCAGCACCACGGCGCCGGACGCCAGCACGGTCATGCCGGCCAGGCCGGGCAGGCGCGCCAGCTGCGGGCCCAGGTTCTTCACCACCACTTCCTGGTTGCCCAGCACTTCGTCCACATGCACGGCAACGCGCTGCGCTGCGCTACGGAACACCACCACCGGCAGCGTCTTGCCTTGCGGCTCGTTGCTGCGCGGCGACGACTGCAGCAGCGCACCCGACCAGTAGAACGGCAGTTGCTCGCCGGCCACCTCAAAGGTGCCGCTGCTGTAGGCCTGCTGCAGCTCCGCGGCCGTGGCACGGCGCACGATTTCCACCACGTTGGCCGGCACACCAATGGACAGGCTGCCGGTGCGCAGCATCACCACCTGCGTCACGGCCGTGGTCAGTGGCAGCACCAGCTTGAAGTTGGTGCCCTTGCCGGCTTCGGTGGATGTTTCAATGCGACCGCCCAGTGCGTTGACCTCGGAGCGCACCACGTCCATGCCGATGCCGCGCCCTGCCAGCTCGGTTACCTGGGTGGCGGTCGAGAAGCCGGGCATGAAGATCAGGTTGGCCGCGTCGGCGTCGGTGACCGGCTGGTCGGCGCTGATCAGGCCTTGCTGCAATGCCTTTTCGCGGATGCGCGGCAGGTTCAGGCCGGCGCCGTCGTCGCGGAATTCCACCGACACATCGTTGCCCGACTGGTGCAGGCTGATCAGGATGGTGCCCGCTGCGTCCTTGCCGGCGCCGGTGCGGGCCTCGGGGCTTTCAATGCCGTGGGCCACGCAGTTGCGCAGCAAATGCTCAAACGCGGGCGTCATGCGGTCCAGCACGCCACGGTCCATTTCAATGGAGCCGCCGGTGATGTCCAGCTTGACCTGCTTGCCAGTTTCCTTGGACGCCAGGCGGATCACGCGGTACAGGCGGTCAGAGATGCCTTCGAATTCCACCATGCGCGTGCGCAGCAGGTCGCGCTGCAGCTCGCGGGTCTGGCGGGCCTGGGCGATCAGGTCGTCTTCAGTGGCTTCCACGGTGCGCTGCAGGTTGCGCTGCACAGTAGCCACGTCGTTCACCGACTCGGCCATCATGCGGGTGAGTTCCTGCACGCGCGTGAACCGGTCAAATTCCAGCGGGTCAAAGCCCGCGGCCGTGTCCTTGGCCTGCGCCAGGCGCGACTGCATTTGCGACTCGGCCTGCAGCTCAATGTCGCGAAGCTGCGAACGCAGTCTGTCCAGGTTGCCCGTCAGGTCGTTGAGCGAGCCGCGCAGCTGGTTGAGTTCGGCCTCCAGGCGCGAACGCGTGATCATCACTTCACCAGCCTGGTTGACCAGGCGGTCCAGCAGCTGCGAGCGCACGCGCACCGACTGGTTGGACGAAGCACGAATCGGTGCCAGCACGTTGGCTGCCGGGCGGGCCAACAGCGCACGCTGCGGCACGGCACCGGCCTCGCCTTCTGGCGCAACAACGTCAGCGGGCAGGTCAGCCAGTGCATCGGCAGGCATCTCTGCAACGGCAGAAACACCACCGGTGGCACGCAGCCCGTCAAAGTTGGCCTGCAGATTGTCAAACCGGTGCAGCAACGGCTCCAGGTCGGATGTCTGCACCGTGGCGTCGGAGCCGAAGTGCTCGATCTCGGACTCCATGCGGTGGGCGAGTTCGCCCATGCGCAGGGCACCGGCCAGGCGTGCACTGCCCTTGAGTGTGTGCAGCGCACGAAGCACTTCGTCGCGGGCGCCGCGGTTGTCGGGCCGAGCCGACCATTGACGCAGGGCACCGCCCAGCTGGGGCATCAGCTCGATCGCCTCTTCCTCGAAGATCGGGAACAGGTCGGGGTCGATGGCGTCGGCCAGGTCGATGTCGTCTTCATCGTCGTCCAGCGACGGCGCCCCCAGGGGCTGCTGTGAAGCAGCGACAGGCTGCGTAACGGCAATCTCGGGCAGGCTGAATTCCACCGCAGCCGCCACAGGGGCTGCCAACGGCGAGAGCTCAGGCATTGGCATTGGTTCAGGCGAGGCCTCAGCCGCAACCTGCTCCAGCGCCACAGGCGCAGGTACGGGTTTGTCGGTGACGGCAGCGCCCGCGAGCGCAGCCGTCAACGAGAAGTCCGGCACGTCAAACACGTCCGACGGTGTTTCAGCCGGTTCGGGCGGCTCGGGCACTTCGAGCAGTTCGGCCGGGATATCGAGGTCCTTGACCGTGTGCAGGGATTCGAGGACCTGGGCGTCGGGTTCTTTCAGGAAGCCGGCTGCAAACTGGTGCAACAGGCGCCGGATGTCTTCGGCCGCGGCCGTGTACACAAGCGCCTGCTCGGGCAGGCCACGCGACTGCGGCTGCGCATGCATGAGCGCGCTTTCCAGCGCACGTGCCATGTCGGACAGCGCGTGAAAGCCCACGGTAGCAGAGCTGCCCGCCAGGGCATGAGCCAGCCCTACGGTGGAGTCGGCCACCGGCTGGTTCAGCTCCAGAGCCCATTCGGTGACCTCGGTCAGCAGCCGGCGCGACCATTCGTCGGCTTCGTTCAGGTAGACGTTGTACAGCGGGATGCCGATGCGCAAATCGCCAATGACCTTGACCTGTTCGTCTGCGGACTGCTCGCCAGCAGGCTGGTCGTCGTTAGCCTGCGTGGATTCAGGCTCTGGTTCGGGCCCTGCTTCGGGTTCGTGTTGTGGCTGCACCTCGGGGGTGGATGCAAGTGCCAGGTCCGGCAGGTCGAAGTCGTCCAGTGACACGGTCATCGGCTCCACCGGCGCGGGCGCGTCCAGCGGTGCGGGCGCAAAGTCGGGCAGGTCCAGCGACTCCATATCCACCGTGGGCAACTCTGGCACTGTCACAGGCGTGGCGGGTGCCGCTGCCGGTTGGTCACCAGTCAGCTCGGCCAGCCCCGACACGGCAGACAGGCTGCCAAAGTCGATGCCATCAATCTCCATGGCGAGGACGTCAGCAGACGCAGGCGCCGCTGGTGCGGCCGCAGGCGCTGCAGCAGCCGGCGCAGTCATGTCGAAGTCAAAGTCGGGGGCGAGCTCTTCGCCGGGAGCGGCCTGGGCCACTTCAAAGTCGGCGGTGCCCAGGTCAAAGTCGAATGCGTCAGACAGGGCCTGGTCTGTGATGGGGGCGGGGGCCGGCACGGGAGCAAGTTCGGGCTCGAAAGCAAGCTCGGCAAGGGGTTCGAAAACCGGTTCTGGCGCAGCAGCCGGCAGCGCCAGGGGCACGAAACGCCCTTCGGTGCGCAAAGCCTCGGCCGAGGCACGGAACACCGGGGCCTTCCAGTGCGCGTCGGTTCCGGCAGCGATGTCTTCCACCCAGCGGTCAAACGCCTGCATGGCGTCGCTGGCCATGTTGCGCAGGTCATCGGTCGCGGGCTTCTGGTCAGCCAGCCAGGTATTGAGCAATTGCTCCATGGCCCAGGCGGCTTCGCCAAACTCGCTCAGACCCACCATGCGCGAGCTGCCCTTGAGCGTATGGAACGCGCGGCGCAGTGTGGTGAGCTCGCCGGTGCTGGACGGGTCTGCTGCCAGCACGGCCACGGCGGCCAGGCCGTTTTGCACAACCTCGCGCGCTTCTTCCAGAAAGATATCGCGCAGGTCGTCTTCTTCGATGTCAATTTCAGGGCTGGTCTGAGCTGCCGCCTGCGCGGGTGCAGGCTGTACTGCTGCGGCCAGGTTGTGCAACGCAGCCGATGTGGCGCCAGCGTCGTGGCCGGATACAGCAGCTGCAGCTTCGCGGGCCGAATGGGCCAACGCGGGCTGCTCGGCCAGCACCGCCTGGGTTGCAATCGTGTCCAGCCGTATCGACAGGTCGATGTCCGTGGCGCCAACACCGGCCTCATGCACCACCGACATGACCTCTTGCGACAGCAGCTCGTCAGCGTCGGGCCCGGCAGGTTGTGCATCAGCGCCCTGGGTCGTCCGGCCCATCAGCGGCTTGAGCTCGCCCAGCTCGTCGTCATAAACAAAGAGCTTCTTGGCCAGCGCCGGCTGGTAATTGAGCATGTCGATCAGGAAGCCCAACGCACCCAGGTTGTTGCCCAGCTTGTCAAAGGTACCGGCGGCGCGAGCGCGCGCTTCGTCGACCTCGATCACCAGAATCTCTTCGACACTTTCGCGCATGCGCAAGACCGCCTGCGCCGCCTGGTCCAGCCCCAGCACCGACAACACGCCGCGCATTTGCGACAGGTGACCCGGCGCATCGCGCAGGGGGCCTTTTTCCTTGGGGTCGCGAAAGAACTGGTCCAGCAGCTTTTCAAGCTCGGTCAGGGTCGAGCGCAGCTCGCCCACCACGCTGCCCATGGTCTGGCGGTCGCTGACGCGGCGGTACAGCTCCTCCATCCAGCTTTCCAGCGCCTCGGCTTGGCCGCCACTGCCCACGTGGTCCAGCCGTTCGGCCAGCCGCGCAGTACGCGCGGCCAGCTCGGTGTCCGACGGGTCCAGGTCTTCAAACGCTGCTTCCAGGTAGAGCACCGCCGTGGCTACTTCCATGGCCAGCTCGGTCGACGGTGCCTGGCCGGAACGCACAGTGCCTTCGATGACACGGTTGAGCGCCTGTGCCAGCAAGGTGCTGCCCGGGTGCAAGCGTGTCAGGGAATCAGTCACCAGGTTGAACTGGTCGGCCACGCCCTTGAGCTTGTTGGTGTCGCCACCCGACAGCGCCGACCAGTTTTCCTTGGCGGCCGTGATGCGCTTGCGCGCCTGAGCCAGCAGCATCGGATCAAACCGGCCGAACTGCGGCGTCTGGTAATCCACCGGCGAAAAACGGCCCAGGGTCCAGGCCATGCGCACTGCGGTGAGCACCGGCGCATCGGAGGGCACCGCCGGCACTGCCTGGGCACAGAAGAAAAGCAGGTCCTGCGCCAGGCGGTCCGATACGCCCAGCTCGCCCTTGGCAAGCGTTGCGTACTGCAGCAAAACGCGCGACGCCGCACGCTTGACGTACAGCTCGGCGGGTAACAGGCCGTGGGCCAAGGCTTCGAAGTAGGCTGCGCAGATCTTCCAGAAGATGCGCGGCTGGCGCGCGGTCTGCGCGGCAGCCAGCCCCAGGCTGGTGTTCAGCAGGATGTGGGCGGCCTTGGGGTCAGCGGTCTTGACGATCTTCAGCACCGACTGGTCCATGCGCGCGCGCACTGCCGCGTCGTACGGCAACGCTTCCTGCGTCAGCACGACCTGCGGGTCTACCCAGCGCCAGTCCAATGCCCACAGGTCAGCCGGATGGATGCGGTCGGCGCCTGCCAGCTCCTGAACGTCGCGGTATTGCGGGAACAGCGCAACGGCCGACACGGCCTTGCCCAGCAGCACGGCCTCCAGGTAATCGGTCAGGGCAAAGCCGGCACGTTCGATTTTGGCGGCAGACGCTTCGCTGCACAGCTCGGGGCGCTCTACAAACTTTTGCGCAGCCGACTCCATGGCGCGCAGCATGTGCGCCGGCGCGCCCAGGCCCACCATCTCCAGGGCGCCCACGGCCTGGTGCAGGTGCTGGCGCGCAATGCGCAGCTGACCAGCATCCACGGACACCATGTCGGAGCCCCGGGCTGCGTCAGCATCGCGCACAAAACGGCGCAGCGCGCTAGCCGCAGTATCCAGCGACTTGCGCAACTCGTCAAGCACCCAGGCCAGCGGCCCCAGGTCATTGACCGCCAGATCGATATCGGTTCCTGCAGCCATAGGTCACCCTACCGTGAATTTGCGGGGGCCACCGCAGAACCGGCTATGCCGGGCCGCTGGTGGCGCCCCCTTGAGGGGGGAGCGCCGAAGGCGCTTCGGGGGGGAGCCATGTCAAGCGATCTTGAATCGCGATACAGACTGGCGAAGTTCCTCGGCCATGCGTGACAACTCACGCACCTGCTGGGCCGTGGAGCGCGTACCTTCTCCGGTCTGTTCCGTCACCGCGAAAATGTGCTGGATGTTGCCGGCCACCACGTTGGCGGATTCGGCCTCTTTGGAAGCAGAGTTCGAAATCTGCTCAATCAGGTCGGCCAGTTTGCGGGACACCTGGTCAATCTCGGTCAGCGCAGTACCGGCGTTGTCGGACAGCTTGGCCCCCTCCACCACACCCTGCGTGGATCGCTCCATGGCGGCCACCGCGTCCTGTGTGTCGGTCTGAATGGCTTTCACCAGTGCCGAGATCTGGCGCGTGGCGTCTGCGGAACGTTCAGCAAGGCGCTGCACTTCTTCGGCCACCACCGAGAAACCCCGTCCGGCTTCACCGGCTGACGCCGCCTGGATGGCAGCGTTCAGCGCCAGTACGTTCGTCTGTTCGGTAATGTCCGAGATCAGCTCGGTGATTTCACCAATCTCCTGGGACGATTCGCCCAGCCGCTTGATCCGCTTGGAGGTTTCCTGGATCTGGTCCCGGATGGAGTTCATACCGCCGATGGCGTTCTGCACGGCCGCGAGGCCGGACTCTGCAGCTTGCAGCGATTGACGCGCCACCAGGGCTGATTCCTGCGCCTGACCCGACACCTGGTTGATTCGGCCTGCCATGTCGAGCACCGACTGGCCGGTTTCGCGGATTTCGCGCAGCTGTTCGGTGGACGCTGCGAGCAGCTCGGTCGATGTGCTTTCCACCTGGGCCGTCGTCTGGGCCACCCGGGTCGCCGTGTTCTGTACGTTACCCACCAGCTGGCGAAGTTCTTCCACCGTGTAGTTCACCGAGTCGGCGATGGCGCCCGTGATGTCCTCGGTCACCGTGGCTTCCTGTGTCAGATCACCTTCAGCCACTGTCTGCAATTCGTTCATCAGCCGCAAAATAGCCGCCTGGTTCGCGTCGTTCACTCGCTTGGCTTCTTGCTCCTGGCCCTCGGCTTCGAGTCGCTGCTGTTCGGCAACCACCTGACGCTTGCGGCTGTCTTGCAGCTGCACATAGGCAAGACCCACGGCGCAAAGAATGGCGAACACGGCGGAAATTGCCAACGCCGCCAGGGCACCGGCGCCCAGACCGGTCTGCGCTGACAGCTTGCCCTGCAGGTCTTCCAGCGCGCGGCGCAGCGGCTCGCTGTCGGCAATGATCGCGGCCTGCGCTTCACGCGCGGACACCAGACCCTGCAGGTTGCCCAGAATGGCGCCAGCCTGGCTGCGGGTTTGCTCGTACAGTTTCATCAGCGCATCCAGGCGCTCGCGGGTCTGCTCGTCCTTGGAGCCCGCCAGGCGCAGCTCGGGACTGCCGTCCAGCAGGCCCTGGGCGATTTCCTTGAAGGAGTTCAAGTCCTTGCCCAGCAGGAACACGGCCTCGGGCGACACGCCTTCCATCGTCAGGAACTCGTTGGCAGATTTACCAATACGCTGCGTCAACATCACCAGCTGGCCGGCGGCGGAGATTTCAGCCGGCGGGGCGTTTTGCTGCAGCTTGAGCGACGACACCGTCTCGGCGATTTCCAGCAGGTCTGACGACTGGCGGTTAATCGTGCGCAGCGCGTTGCCCACCTGCGTCAGGATCTTCTGCTGGCCCATCACGGTACCGGCGTTCTTTTCTGCGCGCTCCATCAGCGGGGTGATCTTTGTGACGTCTTCCTGCAGTTCAGAGGCCACCGGTTGCAGGCGCAACTGCTCGTCACCGGCCGTCAGGCCACGAACCGTCTTGGCCAGCACGTCGGCGCTTTCCTTCACGTCGGGGAAGGCCTGGGCGGAACCCACCAGTGCCTGCGACACCGACTTGGCAAGACGCTGGGACTGCATCAGTGACTGACCGGTACCGGCCACCTGCTGGGCGACGCGGTCGGCCTGGTTCAGCGCGAACACCGTCACGGCACCCAGCACGACCAGCGCGAAGGCCAGCAAGATGAACAGGATCCGCTGGTGCTGGACAATCGTACGCCGCCCCAGCAACGGAACCGACACCAGCTCGGATTCGTCCACCTGCGGCACCATCATTTCGTCCTCGGCCGCCAGGCGGCTGGCCGGTGCGTCGTCGATGCGGTCTTCCACAGGCGCCATGGCCATCGTGCCCGGCGCATCCATGGCGCCCGTGGCCATGGGGTCCATGGACCCGTCGGGCATGGCCAGGCTCAGGTCGGCTTCGGACTCTGCCGGCTTTTTGGAAAACAGTTTTTTGAGGTGGTCAACGACGGACATGATGCGGCCTTCCGGGGAAACTGGAGCGCTCTTACGCGCTGATGCTCAGAAATTGGGGTTGTTGCGAGAGCGTCTGCAGGTTGATTTCCTGCCAGTACGCACCATTGGCATCGGTATAGCCACTGCCAAAATAGTCGGGTGAACCCTCAGGTGGCGCGCTGGAGGCCTTGAAAGCCTCCAGGTTGCGCAGCCCTGCGAGGCGGTCAATTAACAGGGCGCAATTGATTTCCAGCAAGGCATTCAGCGCGATCAGACGCGACTCGGAACGCGCCATGTCGGTACGCGGCGCGGGCGCACCGCCCGAAACAAAGCTGGCCAGGTCCACCACGCCATACAGGCCGCCGCGCAGGTTGGCCACACCCAGGAACCACGCCTGGGTGTAGGGCACCGGCTGGGCGGTGGCCCACGGGAAAATTTCGCCCGATTGGCTCAACGGAAAAAGGTATTTGCCCCCCGCCGCTTCCACAGCCAGCCAGGACGCTGCGACGCCTTCGGTACGGGCAGCCTGCAGCCGGTTGGCCAGGCGGCTTTGCAATTCACGGAGTGCTTCCCGGTTGGCCATTCTTGGATCAGCTCAAGGCCTTGATCTTGGCCATCAGCTCGGTGGCGTCCACCGGCTTTGTGATGTAGTCGCGTGCGCCCTGGCGCATGCCCCAGACGCGGTCAGTCTCCTGATTCTTGCTGGTGCACATGATGATCGGAACGTCAGCGTACAGGGGGTCGCGCGTGATGGCCCGCGTGAGCTGGAATCCGTTTTGCCCGGGCATCACGACGTCCATCAGGATCAGGTCGGGCTTTTCTTCGGCCAGGCGGCGAAAGGCATCGTCGGCGTTCTCGGCCGTCTTGACCGAAAAGCCGTTCTTTTGCAGCAGGTCGGTCATGAACATCAGCTCGGTCTTGGAATCGTCCACGACCAGGACTTTGTGAATCGGCATTACGCTACTCCTTGTTGTGCGGCACCAAACTGCAAGACGGTCTGCAGCAGCTGGTCCTTGGTAAATGGTTTGGTCAGGTAGTCCTGCGAGCCGACCATGCGGCCGCGGGCCTTGTCAAAAACGCCATCCTTGGATGACAGCATGACCACCGGCACACCTGCAAATTTTGCGTTGCGCTTGATGATCGCGCAGGTCTGGTAGCCATCCAGACGGGGCATCAGGATGTCGCAGAAGATCAGGTTGGGAAGGTAGTCGTTGACCTTGGCCAGCGCGTCGAACCCATCCTCGGCGAGCATGACTTCATGCCCGCCCTGCTTGAGAAATATCTCGGCACTGCGGCGTATGGTGTTGCTGTCGTCAATCACCAGGACCTTGAAGCCGGATCCATTCGTGCTCACTTGACGCTGCTCCTCATTTTTACAACGACGCCAGGGCAGGCAAGACGCTCCACCCTCAAATCTGAACCATCTCGAAATCTTCCTTGCGCGCCCCGCATTCGGGGCAGGTCCAGTTCATCGGGACATCAGCCCACGCAGTACCGGGGGCAAGCCCATGATCAGGAGCACCGGCGGTTTCATCGTAGATCCACCCGCAGATCAGACACATCCAGGTTTTGGTTTCAGTCACAGCTTAAAGGGCCTTCGCATAGAATGCAACGATTGTATCGAGGCACTGCGACCGAGCCGCGCGCAAGCCGCCGCCACCGCTGGATTCATGCCTATGACAAACCCCAATTCCCGCGCACCGCTGACCGCCCCCGCTGATGACGACAGCGACGACACAGGTGGACTGGCCTGTGTGCTTGTGTTCAATGCGAGCGACCCCAGCGGCGCCGGCGGCCTGTCGGCCGATGTAAGCGCCATTGCGTCGGTTGGAGCCCATGCGCTGCCCGTGGTGACCGGCGCCTATGTGCGTGACACCGCGGAGATACTCGAGCACTTCTCATTCGACGAAGAGGCTGTGGCCGAGCAGGCCCGCACCATTCTTGAAGACGTGCCCGTGCAGGTCATCAAGGTCGGCTTTGCCGGCAACCCCGAGGCCTTGTCGGCGATTGCCGAGATCGCCGCCGACTACGCCGACCTGCCGCTGATTGCCTACATGCCCAATCTGTCATGGTGGGACGAGGGCCAGATTGATTTGTACCTGGACGCCTTTCGCGAACTGGTATTGCCTCAAACAACCGTGTTGGTAGGAAACCACAGCACGCTGTGGCGATGGCTGCTGCCCGACTGGAGCAGCGACCGCAACCCCGGCGCACGCGATATCGCCAAGGCCGCATCCGAGTTCGGCGTGCCCTACACACTTGTAACAGGCATCCCCCTGCCCGAGCAGTACATCGACAACGTGCTGGCCACACCCCAGGCTGTGATCTGCAGCGAAAAATTTGAACGCTTTGAAGCCATCTTCTCTGGTGCGGGCGACACGCTGTCGGCCGCCCTGGCTGCGCTGATTGCCAGCGGCAGCGACCTGCCCGCCGCCGCGACCGAAGCCCTGAGCTACCTGGACCGTTGCCTTGACGGGGGCTTTCGCCCCGGCATGGGCAACGTGGTGCCCGACCGCCTGTTCTGGGCCCAGCCGGAATCAGACGACGATGAAGACAATGGCCCCGATGAAGGCCGCCCCGGCCTGCACGGATTTGAAATGCCCCCTCACGACACCAAGCATTGAAATCATGGATTTGAACGAAACTTTGTTTGAGCGCGCCCGCCGCAGCATTCCTGGCGGTGTCAATTCACCTGTTCGCGCCTTTCGCGCTGTGGGTGGCACACCGCGTTTTGTGCAGCGCGCACAAGGCGCGTACTTCTGGGACGCCAACGGCAAGCGCCATATCGACTACATCGGTTCGTGGGGCCCGATGATCCTGGGCCACGGCCACCCCGCCGTGGTGCAAGCGGTCCAAAAGGCAGTGCTGGACGGTTTTTCATTCGGCGCGCCGACCGAGCGCGAAATCGAACTCGCCGAGGAAATCCTGGCGCTGGTGCCATCCATGGACATGGTGCGCCTGGTCAGCTCGGGCACCGAAGCGGCCATGAGTGCCATCCGCCTGGCGCGCGGCGCCACGGGGCGCAACAAGCTAATCAAGTTTGAAGGCTGCTACCACGGACACGCCGATGCGCTGCTGGTCAAAGCCGGCTCCGGCCTGGCAACCTTCGGCAACCCCACCAGCGCGGGCGTGCCGACCGAGGTGGTGCAGCACACGCTGGTGCTGGAGTACAACAACGTGGCGCAACTGGAAGAAGCCTTTGCGCTGCATGGGCCCGAACTGGCCTGCCTGATGATCGAGCCGATTGCCGGCAACATGAACTTCGTGCGCGCCAGCGTGCCGTTCATGACGCGCTGCCGCGAGCTGTGCACGCAACATGGCGCGCTGCTGGTGTTCGATGAGGTGATGACCGGCTTTCGCGTGGCACTGGGCGGCGCGCAAAGCGTGTATGCCAAAGCCATCCCCGGTTTCAAGCCCGACCTGACGGTGATGGGCAAGGTCATTGGCGGCGGCATGCCGCTGGCGGCCTTCGGCGGCCCGCGCGCCATCATGGAACACCTGGCGCCACTGGGCCCCGTCTACCAGGCCGGCACGTTGTCGGGCAACCCGGTAGCTACGGCCTGTGGCCTGGCCACGCTGCGCGAAATCAGCAAACCAGGTTTCTTTGATGCACTGTCAGCCCAAACACGTTCGCTGGTGGACGGTTTGTCTGCCGCCGCCAAAGCCGAAGGCGTCGCATTCAGTGGCGACTGCGAAGGCGGCATGTTCGGCTTCTTCCTGCTCGACGCACTGCCGCAGAACTATCCGGCCGTCATGAAGAGCGACGGCGCGAAGTTCAACACACTGTTCCACGGGCTACTGGACCGTGGCGTGTACATCGCACCTGCGTTGTACGAAGCTGGCTTTGTGAGCGCTGCGCACAGCGATGCGGATATTGCAGAGACAGTTGCTGTGGCTCGCGACGTTTTCAAGCTGCTGCAAAAGTAATTTCCTTTTCCGCCCCGCAGGTTGGCGCTGACTGCGCCCGGCTCCGCGGCTGTCCCCCGGTCCGGGCTGCGCCCGGCCCTCCTCCTCTATGCCGCTGCGCCGGGCACCATCACCACCAACCCGCTACACAGTTGAATGCAACCGGTGCGCGCAACCGCGGTGGCGGGAACAGGTGGATGGGGTACTCTGCGCAGCGGCATAAAGACACCGTTGTGTTTGTCAAGTTGCGTTGTGCTGCAAATGATTGGGGTCGAAGGGTTTGCCCGAGCGCAGCACGCCATAGGCGATGGCCAACAGCTTATGCATGCAGGCCTCCACGATCACCTTGCCCGG
>CALRYY010000009.1:0-78404 GCA_943372515.1 Ramlibacter sp. 2FC
CAGCGAAATCCACCTGGACCGCCGCCTGTATGAAAAGCGCGTGTTCCCCTCCATCCAGCTCAACCGCAGCGGCACCCGCCGCGAAGAGCTGCTGCTGGCCCCTGAGATCCTGCAAAAGACCCGCATCCTGCGCCAGTTCATGTACAACATGGACGAAATCGAGTCCATGGAAATGGTCCTGAAGAGCATGCGCGCCACCAAGTCCAATGTCGAGTTCTTCGACATGATGCGTCGCGGCGGTTAACAAGACGCCCCCCGAAGCGGCGTTCGGCCGCCTCCCCCCACTGGGGGGCGATGCAGTGGACCGGCAAAGCCGGATCCACGCATGCTGGAAAAGGCACGGCACACGCAAACACGTCGTAAGTGATTGATTTTGTGCAATAATCGCAAACTTTGCGGAAAGTACCCCGGAATGGTCCGGAGGCGGCTACCGCACCTGAATCAAGGAAAAACATCATGGCTAAAGAAGGCATTCACCCCAACTACCGCGAAGTCCTGTTTGTGGACCTGTCCAACGGTTTCAAGTTCATCACCCGTTCGTGTGTGAACACCAAGGAAATGTCCAAGCACGACGACGGCAAGGAATACCCGCTGTACAAGCTGGACACCTCCAGCGAATCACACCCCTTCTACACAGGCACGCAGAAGTCGGTGAACGACATGGGCGGCCGTGTTGACAAGTTCTTCAAGAAGTTCGGCAAGCCCGGCGCGGCCAAGACCGAAGTCCAGGCCGAAGAAAAAGCCGCTTAACAAGCGGTTTCAAGCCACAAGGGGCAGCCCGGTTCGCCGCGCTGCCCTTTTTGTTTGATGTGACACACTGCGGCCTGCCAACACAACCGTGCACCCTTGAACCAGCCCACCCCCGCCATCGTTGCCCAGAGCGCTGTGCGCCGCCTGCCACGCGTTGCATTGCTGCTGTTCTGTCTGGCCTATGTGCTGCCCGGCTTTGTGGGCCGCGAGCCCTGGAAGAACGCCGACATGACGGCGTTTGGCTACATGGCCGAGCTGGCCTCCGGCGCCGCCGCCTGGCTGAACCCCACGCTGCTGGGCCGCCCCCCTGAATTTGACGCGCTGCTGCCCTACTGGCTGGGCGCCTGGGCCATCATGGCCGCGCCGTCATGGCTCAACGCTGATCTGGCGGCGCGCATCCCGTTTGTGGCGCTGCTGGCCCTGACCCTGACCGCCACCTGGTACGCCGTGTATTCGCTGGCCCGCAGCCCACAGGCCCAGCCCGTGGCCTTTGCCTTTGGCGGCGAGGCCAACCCCCGCGACTACGCCCGCGCCATGGCCGACGGCGGCCTGCTGGCCATGATCGCCTGCCTGGGCCTGGCCCAGTTGTCGCACGAAACCACCCCGGCGCTGGCGCAGCTGGGCTTTACCGCCCTGGCGTTTTTTGCGCTGGCCGCCACGCCCTGGTACACCGTCAGCGCTGCCATCGGCCTGGTGCTGGGCCTGACAGGCCTGACGCTCAGCGGCGCGCCCACCATGGCCGTGCTGCTGGGGCTGGGCAGCGCCGCGGTCTGCCTGGTGGCAACCGAGCAGGACGCACAGGCTCGCAGCCACAATCGCCGCTGGGCCTTGTTCATCGCACTGGCCACGCTGGCTGTAGCCATCCTGGCCTGGGGGCTGGACCTGTACCGCTGGCGTGTGGGCCTGCCCACTGGCGCGGGCCGCGACTGGCGCAGCACCGGCCGGCTGCTGCTGTGGTTTACCTGGCCGGCCATGCCGCTGGCGCTGTGGACGCTGTGGCGCTGGCGGTACCGGTTGCTCAGCCGCCATGTGGCCCTGCCGCTGTGGTTTGTAGCCGTGGCGCTGGCCACCACGCTCAGCACGCCGTCGGCCGACCGATCGCTGCTGCTGGGCCTGCCGGCGCTGGCCACACTGGCCGCGTTTGCGCTGCCCACGCTGCAGCGCAGCGTGGCCGCCCTGATCGACTGGTTCACGCTGCTGTTTTTCAGCGGCTGCGCGCTGGTGATCTGGGTGGTGTGGATCTCCATGCAGACCGGCGTACCGGCCAAGCCCGCCGCCAACGTGGCCCGGTTGGCGCCGGGCTTTGAGCCCTCGTTTTCGTGGCCGGTGTTGGCCGTGGCGCTGGCCGCCACGCTGTGCTGGGCCTGGCTGGTCAAGTGGCGCGCCGGCCGCCACCGCGCGGCCATCTGGAAGAGCCTGGTGCTGCCCGCCGGCGGCGCCGCGCTGTGCTGGCTGCTGCTGATGACGCTGTGGCTGCCGCTGCTGGACTTTGCCCGGGGCTTTACGCCGGTGGTGGGCCAGGTCACGCGCCTGATCGACAAGCCCGGCTGTGTGGAGGTGCATGGCCTGAGCCGCGGCCATGTGGCAGCCTTTCAGTACCACGGCAAGCTCGCGCTGCAACCCGTGAGCGTGGCAGCCGCCTGCCCCTGGATGATTGTGGGCGCGGGCTCGGTGGACGCGCTGACCGCCGGCCTGGATATGCGCCAGTGGAAGCTGCTGGCCAATGTGCGCCGCCCGGCTGATGCCAACGACAACGTGCTGTTGTACCAGCGCGAACCGGCGCCGGGCCGTCCCAAGCCGGTTGCGGCCCCCTCGGGGGGCAGCGACGACGCGCAGCGCGGAGCGTGGGGGTCATATTTACCAGCGCCACGCCGTCCCTGATGTCGGAGCTTCGGAACATCACGCGCCACGCCGGCACGGTGCTGGCGGGCCAGCTGGCCGTCATGGCCTTTGGCGTGGCCGACACGCTGATTGCCGGGCGCTATTCAAGCGAGGCACTGGCCGCGCTGTCGGTGGGCTCGGCCATCTACATCAGCATCTTCATTGCGCTCAACGGCGTGCTGCAGGCGCAGCTGCCGGTGTGGGCCGAGCTGCGCGGCGCGGGCCGTGATGCGCAGGTAGGCCGCTCGGTGCGCCAGGCGCTGTACCTGGCGTTTGTGGCCATGGCGCTGGGCGTGACCGCCCTGCTGCTGCCCGGCCCGCTCATGCGCTGGACCGAAGTACCGCCCGCGATGCAGGCCCAGGTGGAGGCCTACCTGGCCATCCTGGCGCTGGCCGTGCCGCCGTCGCTGCTGTTTCGCATGTATGCCACGCTCAACCAGAGCCTGGGCTGGCCGCTGCTGGTCACCTGGGTGCAGATCGGCTCGCTGGGCGTCAAGGTGCCGCTGTCGATCTGGCTGACCTTTGGCGGCCTGGGTGTGCCAGCCATGGGCCTGGCGGGCTGCGCGTGGGCCACCTTGATCGTGGCTTACCTGATGTTTGGCCTGGCCGCGTGGATGCTGGGCACCCAGGCCATGTACCGGCCCTATCGCGTCTGGCAGCGGCTGGAGCGGCCCGACTGGCCCACCATCGGCCGCTTTGCGCGCCTGGGCATCCCGACCGGTCTGGCCATCCTCGTGGAGGTGACCGCCTATTCATTGATGGCGCTGTTCATTGCGCGTCAGGGCACAGTGGCCACGGCCAGCCACCAGATCGCGTCCAACCTAGTGGGTGTGCTGTACATGATGCCGCTGTCGCTGGGCATTGCGGTCAGCGCCCGCGTGAGCTGGTGGCTGGGCGCGGGCGACCCTGCCCGGGCCCGCCTGGCGCTGCGCCTGGGCCTGAAGCTGACGCTGGGCCTGGCCCTGGGCAGCGCGGCGCTGCTGGTGCTGGCACACCAGCCGATCGCGCGCCTGTATGCCGGCGGCAACCCGCAGGTGGTGGCCATCGCCGGCGGGCTGCTGGTCTGGGTGGCGGCCTACCACGTGGCCGATGCCGTGCAGGCCGTGTGCGTGTTTGTGCTGCGCAGCTACGGCGTGGCGGTGGCGTCGCTGGTGGTGTATTGCGTGCTGCTGTGGGGCGTGGGCCTGGGCGGCGGCTATGTGCTGGCCTACCAGGGCGTGGGCTCGCTGGCTCCGCTGAACTCACCCACTGCCTTCTGGGGCGCGGGCGCCTTTGCGCTGGTGCTTACCGCCGGGGTGTTTATTGCGCTTCTGTGGCGGGCTGTGCGGCGCTACCAGCCATTGGCCGGCTCTGTTGCGACGCCAGCCTGACGCGCGACGCCGGCAGCACGATGGCAAACGTCGATCCCGCGCCCGGCGTGCTGTCGATACGCAGCTCGGCGCCGTGGCGCTGCAGCACATGCTTGACGATGGCCAGGCCCAGGCCGGTGCCCCCAGTTTCGCGGGAGCGGCTGCGGTCCACGCGGTAAAAACGCTCAGTCAGGCGCGAGATGTGTTCAGCCGCAATGCCCGGCCCGCTGTCTTTGACAGAGAACTCACCGCGGCCATCGGGCAGCACCTGCCAGCGCACATCAATGCTGCCGCCCGCAGGCGTGTAGCGAATGGCGTTATTGACCAGATTGGACATGGCGCTGAGCAGCTCAGACTGCGAGCCCGCGATTTCGCTGTCTGCCTGCAGGTCAACGCTCAGACGCTGCGTCTTGCCCTGCGACGCCATGAGCACAGCAGACAGTGCGCGGGCCTCCTGTTCGACTTGCGCCGCCAACGCCTGCACCGGCATCCATTCGGCTGCGCCTGGCAGGGGGCTGCCCTCCAGGCGCGACAGCGTCAGCAGGTCGTTCACCAGTGTCTGCATTCGGTGCGACTGCTGGGCCATCAGGCCCAGGTAGCGCGCACGGTCGTTTTCATCCAGCGGCAAGGTCTGCAGGGTTTCAATAAACCCGGCCAGCACGGTCAGCGGCGTGCGGATTTCATGCGATACGTTGGCCACAAAGTCGCGTCGCATGGTTTCGGCCTTTTCGACGGCCGTAACGTCGCGTGACAGCAGCAGCGTGCGCCCTTGCCCATAGGGGTGCAGGTGCACCGCCAGGCGCACCGGTTGGCTGGCTGTGCTGCTGGGCGCCAGCATCACGATTTCATGGGAATAGTCGGCAGCCGCGTAATGCAGCGTAAAAACCGGGTCACGTACCAGGTTGCCAATGAGCTGCAGCAAGTCGCGCTGCAGGTCAAAGCCGAAATGAGCCGCTGCGGTCTCGTTGCACCATTCAATGCGGCCCTCATCGTCCAGCAGCACCACGCCATTGGGCGACGCCTGGATGGCGGCCAGAAATTCCTGGAGCCGGGCCTCGCTGTCCTGCAGCTGCCTGTCGCGTGCCTTGAAGGCGCGGCGCGCCCTGTCGGCTGCCTCGCCCCACATGCCGTTCATCTGGGGCGCGCTGTCGGTGTGGCCCAGCCGCAACCAGCGCAGCACGCGGGCGCCCCGGTAGCCGTCCAGCACAAACCAGCACAGGCCGGCCAGCACAACACCTATCAAAGCCCCTCGGGTCTGCCCCAACCACCAGCCGGCCAGACCACCCGCAAGGTACAAAAGGGAATAAATGCAAAGGCGCCAGAGCATGCGTCGATTGTGGCGCAAGGCCACAGGTCACAGGTCAAAGGGTGGCTGCGCTCAGCCCTGGGTCGCTGCAGCGGGGATGGCCACCTGCGAAGTCAGCCGGTAGCCCGCGCCACGCACGGTCTCGACCATGGCGCCGGCCACGCCCAAGGCTTCGCGCAGGCGCTTCACATGCACGTCCACCGTGCGTTCTTCAATGAACACATGGTCGCCCCACACCTTGTCCAGCAGCTGGCCACGGCTGTGCACACGCTCTGGATGCTTCATGAAGAAATGCAACAGCTTGTATTCAGTGGGACCGACCTTCAATGGCTGGCCTTGCCAGGACACCCTGTGCGTCGCGGCGTCCAGCACCAGCTCGCCAATGGACACGCTGTCGTTGACCTGCTCGGGCGCGCGCCGGCGCAGCACGGCGCGGATGCGCGCGAGCATTTCCTGGGTGGAAAACGGCTTGGTGATGTAGTCGTCAGCCCCGGCGTCCAGGCCCATGATCTTGTCAGGCTCGTCACCACGCGCCGTGAGCATGAGAATGGGGATGGCCTTGGTACGGGCATCCGCGCGCCATTTTTTGGCCAGCGCCACGCCGCTTTGGCCGGGCAGCATCCAGTCCAGCAGGATCGCGTCGGGCAGCACGGCGTCCAGCTCACGCTGGGCTGCCACGCCGTCTTCTGCCCAGGTCGGCTGAAAGCCGTTGTGGCGCAGGTTGACAGCGATCAGCTCGGCGATCGACGGTTCGTCTTCAACGATCAGGACGCGGGGTTGGTGCTTCATCAGTTTTTACCGTACCACGGACTCAATGGTCTCCATGGGCGTGTGGCGAACGTCCGCGCCCTTGACGACGTAAATGATGAACTCGGCGATGTTCTTGGCATGGTCACCGATACGCTCGATGGCCTTGGCCAGGAACAGCAGGTCCAGGCTGGGCGAGATGGCGCGCGGGTCTTCCATCATGTAGGTGATGAGCTTGCGCACAAAGCCGTCAAACTCCTTGTCGATGGCGTCGTCTTCTTTCAGGATCGACACCGCCATGTTCACATCCAGCCGGGCAAATGCATCCAGTGCCTTGCGCAGCAGGCCAGACGCCAGGTCAGCCGCAATACGCAGCTCGGATGCCGGCATGTTGCGGGCCGAGCCGCTTTCGATGATGGACTTGACCATGCGGGCGATCTTGTCGGCCTCGTCGCCGGCGCGCTCGAGGTTGGCCGTGGTCTTGGAGATGGCAATCAGCAGGCGCAGGTCACGCGCCGTGGGCTGGCGCCGGGCGATGATGGACGACAGTTCCTTGTCGATTTCCACTTCCATCGCGTTGACGCGGCTTTCCATGTCGGTGACCTGGGAGGCTGCCTCGGCGCTGAACTGGGCCAGCGAATACACGGCCGTGCGGATCTGCGATTCAACCAGACCGCCCATTTCCATGACGCGGGCGGAAACGCCGGTCAGCTCGCTGTCGAACTGGCTGGAGAGGTGTTTGTCAGTCATGTCAGCCGAACCTTCCGGTGATGTAGTCTTCTGTTTCGGTGCGCGTGGGCTTGAAGAAAATCTGCTCGGTGGGGCCCACCTCGACCAGATCGCCCAGGTACATGTAGGCGGTGAAGTCACTGCAGCGCGCAGCCTGCTGCATGTTGTGCGTGACGATCACGACCGTGTAGTCGTTCTTGAGCTCGGCGATCAGCTCTTCAATCTTGGCGGTGGAGATCGGGTCCAGCGCAGAGCAAGGCTCGTCCAGAAGCAGAATCTCGGGCTTGATCGCAATGCCACGTGCAATGCACAGGCGCTGCTGCTGCCCGCCGGACAGGCCGGCGCCGCTCTGGTTGAGCTTGTCTTTCACTTCGGTCCACAGCGCGGCCTTGCGCAGCGCCCATTCCACCCGGTCGTCCATGTCGGATGAGCTCAGGTTTTCAAACAGGCGCACACCAAAGGCGATGTTGTCGTAGATGGACATCGGGAACGGCGTGGGCTTCTGGAAGACCATGCCGATCTTGGCGCGGATCAGCGCCACATCTTTTTTGGACGTCAGCAGGTTCTCGCCGTCCAGCAGGATCTGCCCTTCCGCGCGCTGCTCGGGATACAGCTCGTACATGCGGTTGAAGGTGCGCAGCAGCGTCGATTTGCCACAGCCCGACGGGCCGATGAAGGCAGTGACCTTCTTCTCGGGGATTTCCAGGTTGATGCCTTTGAGGGCGTGGAACTTGCCGTAGAAGAAATTCAGGTCTTTCACCAGAATCTTGGACTCTGATTTTTGAGCGGTCATGGTGTTCACAATGGGCCTCGTCAAATTTTGTTGCGCGTCAGGACACGGGCCAGGATGTTCAGGCCCAGCACGGCGATGGTTATGAGGAACACGCCAGCCCAGGCCAGCTGTTGCCAGTTTTCGTAGGGGCTCATGGCGAACTTGAAGATCGTCACCGGCAGGCTGGCCATGGGCTCGCTCAGGCTGGACGTCCAGAACTGGTTGTTCAGTGACGTGAACAGCAGCGGCGCAGTCTCGCCCGCAATGCGTGCGACCGCCAGCAGGATACCGGTCACCACACCCGCGCGGGCAGCGCGCAGCGTGATGCTCATGATGACCTTCCACTTCGGCGCGCCCAGGGCATAGGCCGCTTCGCGCAGGCCCGAGGGCACCAGCAGCAGCATGTTCTCGGTCGTGCGGATCACCACGGGAATGACGATCAGCGCCAGCGCGATCACACCGGCCCAGCCCGAGAAGGTCTTGAAGCGCGCCACGATCACGGCGTACACAAACAGGCCGATCACGATGGACGGTGCCGACAGCAGGATGTCGTTCACAAAGCGGGTGAGGGACCCGAGCCAGCCCTTGGTGTCGTACTCAGCCAGGTAGATGCCGGCCATGATGCCGATCGGCGTGGCCACGAAGGTGGCCAGCATGACCATCAGGAAGGATCCGTAGATGGCGTTGGCAATACCGCCCACCTCGTTGGGCGGCGGCGTCATCTGTGTGAGCGTGGCCCAGGCCATGCCACCGACGCCCAGACGCACCGTGTCCCACAGGATCCAGATCAGCCAGATCAGGCCGAAAGCCATGGCCGCCAGCGACAACGTCAGCGCGATCTGGTTGACGCGCTTGCGCTGTGCAAATTTTTGCTCGCGCAGGCGGGTCGCGTCGGCCATGCGCAGCAGGTTTTCAGCGGTGGTGCTCATGATTTGGTCCCTTCGCTCTTGCGCAGCTGGGCCAGCAGGACTTTGGACAGGGCCAGCACCACAAAGGTGATGAAGAACAGCACCAGACCCAGGTAGATCAGCGCTGCCTGATGCAGCCCGCTGGCGGCCTCGGCAAACTCGTTGGCCAGTGCCGACGTGATGCTGTTGGCCGCCTGGAACAGGCTCAGCGAATCCAGCTGGTTGAAGTTGCCGATCACGAACGTGACCGCCATGGTTTCGCCCAGTGCGCGGCCCAGGCCCAGCATGATGCCGCCAACAACGCCGCCTTTGGTGTACGGCAGCACAACCTTGTAGACGACCTCCCAGGTGGTGGAGCCCAGCGCATAGGCAGACTCCTTGAGCATGGGCGGGGTCACGTCAAACACGTCGCGCATCACCGAGGCAATGAACGGGATGATCATGATGGCCAGGATGATGCCGGCCGACAAAATACCGATGCCCACCGGCGGGCCCGACACCAGCGCGCCCAGGAAGGGCACACCGGCAAACAGGCTTTGCAGCGGCTGCTGCACATAGGTGGCCAGGATGGGGCCGAACACCAGCAGGCCCCACATGCCGTACACGATGGACGGCACAGCAGCCAGCAACTCGATAGCGGTGCCCAGAGGGCGCTTGAGCCAGGCCGGCGACAGCTCGGTCAGGAACAGCGCGATGCCAAAGCTCACCGGCACCGCGATCAGCAAGGCGATCAGCGACGTGGCGATCGTGCCGTAGATCATCACCAGGCCGCCGTACTCGTTGTTGACCGGGTCCCAGACCGTGTTGGTCAGGAAGCCCAGCCCGTACTTGTCGATGGCAGGCCAGGCGCCCACGACCAGCGACAAAAGGATGCCGAACAGCAACCCCAGCGTGATCAGCGCGGCGCCCTTGGCGGCCCAGCCAAAGACCTTGTCGATCCAGGCGCCCCCGCGCGACGGCGGAACCGTCGGAGGGACACTCATTTTGCGACTCCGGTTGGCGGCGGAGGAGCTCGCAGCTTTGTCGAATGGGGCCTCATGGGCCGGAAGTGTAGAGGACACAAGGCCCCTCCGTTTGTTGTTATGCGCTTCTGGCGGGACGCCGGGATGAGACGATTACTTGAACGCCACGGCCTTGCCGCCGGCGTCCTTGATCTCGCTCCAGCCCTTTTCGATCTGCGCCTTGACGGCCGGGGGCATGGGCACATAGTCCAGATCATCAGCCGTCTTGTCGCCGTTCTGGTAGGCCCACTGGAAGAACTTCAGTGTGGCGGCAGCCTGGGCGGGCTTGTCCTGCACCTTGTGCATCAGGATGAACGTGGCGCCGGTGATGGGCCACGATTCAGCACCAGGCTGGTTCGTCAGGATCTGGTAGAAGCTCTTGGCCCAGTCGGCACCGGCTGCAGCTGCCTTGAAAGCCTTGTCGTCAGGTGCCACGAAGTTGCCGGCGCTGTTTTGCATCAGGGCGTAGGACAGCTTGTTCTGCTTGACGTAGGCGTATTCCAGATAACCGATGGAGTTGGGCAGGCGACCCACAAAGGCGGCGACGCCTTCGTTGCCCTTGCCGCCGGCACCCACGGGCCAGTTGACAGCGGTGCCCTCACCAACCTTGGCTTTCCACTCGGCATTGACCTTGCTCAGGTAGTTGGTGAACAGGAACGTGGTGCCCGATCCGTCGGCGCGGCGCACCGGGGCGATGGCCACGTCGGGCAGGTTCACGCTGGGGTTCAGCGCCTTGATGGCGGGGTCGTTCCACTTGGCGATCTTGCCCAGGAAAATGTCACCCAGCACCTGGCCGTTCAGGCGCAGCTGGCCGGGGGTGATGCCCTTGATGTTGACCACGGGGATCACGCCACCAATGACGGTGGGAAACTGCAGCTGGCCCTTTTTGGCCAGTTCGTCGTCCTTCAGGGGGGCGTCAGACGCGCCGAAATCAACCGTCTTGGCGTCGATCTGGCGAATGCCGGCGCCGGAGCCGACCGACTGGTAGTTGATCTTGACGCCGGTGGCCTTGTTGTAATCGGCTGCCCACTTGGAATACAGCGGCGCCGGGAAGCTCGCGCCCGCGCCCGTCACCTCTTGCGCACCGGCAACGCCGGCTGCGGACAGCGCCGCAAAACCCGCCAGGGCCAGGGTGGCAATACGGAAGTTCATGTTCATGAGATCACCTTGAGTTAAGGGGTTGGAGAAGTTGAACGGACTTTAAGAAGCTTTTGTGACGGTGCCGTGACAAAAACCATGACAAAGCCGTCACAAATAAGTCATCAAGCCGTCACGTAGCGCTCCTACGCTGCGGGTCAATCCCTACAACCACGGAGTAAAACCATGACTATCCGCCGTACCTTGCTTGCCGCGAGCCTGGCCGTCGCCATCACCGGCTGCGCCACCACCCCCACCCCCGTCTCGGTGGCCGACACCATTGCCGCCAACCCGTCGCTGAGCACGCTCAATGGCCTGGTGGCCAAGGCTGGCCTGACCGACATGCTCAAGGGCGCCGGCCCCTACACCGTGTTCGCCCCGACCAATGACGCCTTCAAGGCCGTTCCCGCCAAAACCATGGACGAACTGGGCAAGGACCCGGCCCAGCTGAAGGCCGTGCTGGCCTACCACGTGGTGCCCGCCAAGGTCATGGCCGCCGACGTGAAAAACGGCAAGACCAAGTCGGCCAACGGCGCAGACCTGAACCTGTCGCGTGCCGGCACGTTTGTGACGGTGGAAGAAGGCATGGTCGAGACGGCTGACATCAGCGCCACCAACGGCGTGGTGCACACCCTGGACCGCGTGCTGATCCCGCCGAAGCGCTAAGCACCGCACCGTCATGACCCTCGCACTCACCTCACCCGGCAGGCGCCGGGTGCTGGTGGGTGCGGCCGCCTTTGCGGCCGCACCTGCCTTGCTGGCCCAACCGGCTAAAGCCGCTAACCGTAGCGTGCTCGTTGCCCAGATCGTGGACACCTCGGTCACCCAGCAGGACGTGTCCAAGGACTTCCTGATTGGCTCGCGCGCGGCCTGGCAGGACATCAACCTCAAGGGCGGCCTGCGCGGGCGCCCGGTGCAGCATGTTTCCGTGGAAGTGGACGGCACCGCCGCCAGCATGAAGGCTGCAGTGCAGCAGCTGATGGACAACCCGGCCTGCCTGGTGCTGTCGGGCACCGCAGGCGATCCGGCTGCCGGCCTGCTGGCAGCCGAGCTGCGCCAGCAAGCGGCCACCATCGCCCATGTGGCGCCCTGGCTGCAGAATTCGAGTGTGGAGGTGGACGAACGCACCTTCCCGATCTTTGCGGCTCGCCAGGAACAGATTGGCCACGCGCTGCGGTCCCTGACCGTCATGGGCGTGAGCGAAGTGGGCGCGGTGTATGCATCACAACAGGAATACCAGCTGTACCAGCAGGACCTGGAGCGCATTGCCACCGGCATGAAGCTCAAGCTGCAGTCGTACCGTGCCAATGGCGATCTGGACCGTCTGGGCCAGCGCCTGACGCCCGGCACCCCGGCCATCCTGCTGTTTGTGGGTGGCACACCCGAGCTGGTGCAATTCACCCAGGGGCTGGAAAAGCAGCAGCGCCAACGCTACATCGTGGCCCTGGCTGATGTGAACCTGCAGACCATGACCCAGATGGGTGGCGCTCGCAGCACGCCGGTGATCGCCACCCAGGCCGTGCCCATGGTGACCGCCAGCCTGCCCGTGGTGCGCAGTTACCGCGAAACCATGGCCCGCCTCTTTGATGAACCACCAGTGTCGCTGAGCCTGGCCGGCTTTATCGCAGCGCGCTACACCTATGAGGTGCTGCGTGACATGGACGGCGCCATGACCCGCCAGGGCGTTCTGACGGCATTCCAGCGGCGCGACGCGGTGGACGTGGGCGGCTACCGGGTGGCGTTCAACCCGCAACGACGCAGCGCGACGTATGTCACGCAAAGCATGCTGACGGTAGACGGGCGAGTCATTGGCTGAAAGAACACTTGAAAACGCGCCGAAGGCAGCGAGGTCTTTGCTATGCTGGCCCGCAAACCACCAACTACAGCATGCAAAACGGTACCCGCCTAGCCGCCGTCGACCTCGGCTCAAACAGCTTCCGCCTTGAAATCGGCCAGCTCGATCACGGCCAGATCCACCGCACCGAATACCTGAAAGAAACCGTGCGCCAGGGCAACGGCCTGGACGCCGAGCGCAACCTGACGCCCGAGGCCATGCAGCGCGGCTGGGACTGCCTGGCACGGTTTGGCGAGCGGCTGGCGGGCTTCAAGCGCAGCCAGGTACGCGCCGTGGCTACCCAGACCCTGCGCGAAGCCCGCAACCGCGACGAATTCCTGGCGCAGGCCAGCCGCGTGCTGGGCTTTCCCATCGACGTGATCTCAGGCCGCGAAGAAGCCCGACTGATCTACCAGGGCGTGGCCCACCTGCTGCCCCAAAGCGGCGAGCGCCGCCTGGTGGTGGACATTGGCGGGCGCTCTACTGAATTGATCCTGGGCCAGGACCTGGACGCGCGGGTGACAGAGAGCTTTCGCGTGGGCAGCGTGGCCTGGTCCATGAAGTATTTTGCCGACGGGCAGTTCACCGACGCCTCATTCCGCATGGCCGAAATCGCCGCCAAGGCCGTGCTGGACGAAGCCCTGAACGCCTACCGGCGCGATGCGTGGGACGTCGCCTACGGCTCGTCGGGCACCATCGGCGCCGTGGGCGACGTACTGGCTGCCGCCGGCTGGCCCACCCAGACAGTGACCCGCGACGGGCTGGACTGGCTGCTGGACCGCCTGCTGGCCGCCCGCAGCGCCGACCGCGTGCGGCTGGACGGCCTGAAGGAGGACCGCCGCGCCGTGATCGGCGGGGGACTGAGCGTGCTGCGTGCCGTGTTTGACCTGCTGGGCGTCGAAGAAATGCAGGCCGCCCAGGGCGCCCTGCGCCACGGCGTGCTGTACGACCTGCTGGACAGGGAGCAAGGCACAACCGACATCCGCTCCACCACGGTGCAGCGCCTGTCCACCAAATTTGATGTGGATGCCGCCCAGGCCCAGCGCGTGGGCAAGGTCGCCACCACCCTGCTGCGCGGTCTGCGCGCCGGCGACAGCCCCGCCGAGCTGGAGCGCGCGCAACGCAAGCTGCTGTGGGCCGCCCAGCTGCATGAAATAGGCAGCCTGATATCGCACAGCGACTACCACAAGCACGGCGCGTACATCCTGGACAACGCCGACGCGCCGGGTTTTGCCCTGCCCGAGCTGCACCGGCTCAGTCTGTTGGTGCTGGGCCATCGCGGCAAGCTGCGCAAGCTGGAGGCCGATTTTGAGGACGGCGCCTTTGTCCACCAGCTGCTGGCCCTGCGCGTGGCGGTGATCCTGTGCCATGCGCGGCGCGACCCGGACCTCAAGGGGCTGGCCATTGACAGCGACGATGACGCGCGCAGCGTGACGCTGACCACGCGCCACGACTGGGCCACCGCCTACCCACAGTCAGCGCATCTGCTGCGCGAGGAAGTGGTGGCGTGGCAGAAGACGCCTTGGGGTTTGGTGGTGGGTTAGCAGCACCGCATTGACGGCGTCCCTCAAGCCGCCGCCATCGGCGCAATACCCCAGACGACCACAACCAGCTGGGCCATGTTCAGCGCAATCCCGGTGACATGCAGCTGGCGAAACCGCGACACGGCAGCCGCATCACCCTGGGGGATCGTGACCCGCAACGCATCCATGCGCGGGATGATCCACCGGCGCAGACCGAACACAAACGCGGCCACGCCGGCCATGGCCAGCGCATGCGTGGTGCGGCCCACCCAGGCCTGTCCCAATGCACCCAGGCCGGCCACGATCACGACCAGGGTGTAGTAGATGTGGAACAGCGTCCTGATCACGCGCGCATCCTGCGGCGTGTCGTGCTTCAGGATCAGAAGCGGCGGTGACGCAAACATGAAAAACACCATGGGCAACAACAACGCCACCGTTGACAGAAGCACTATGGATTTTGAAAGCATCAGGGATCTCCTTGGGTTTGCGCCCCAAAAAGCATGGCCCGGCTCACTGACGGCTGGCTGACTTCACGCGCCTGTCATGGTCGTGCGGTGTACTTCCCGCATTGACTCAAGGAGCGCGCGATGCTGCTGCAACGAACCGACAAGGCCCGCGATGAACTGCGCCCCGGCATGCGCACCCTGGGTTTGCGCGAGCGCAGCCTGCTGCTGATGGCCGACGGCAACAAGTCGCTGTTTGACATCAATGCCGTGATGGGCGGGCAGGCCGAGCCCATCGTACTGGACCTGGTGCGCCGGGGGTATCTGGAGCCGTCCGCGCGCACGGCCGCACCTGCGCCCGCGGCCTTACCCGTGCAACAGCTGGCACCCGCGCCCGCACCGGCACCGGTGCCGGCACCGGCACCGGCACCAGCGAACTCCGCCGATTCGTTTGAGGGCAAGCGGTCGCTGGCCACCACCCGCATGTTCCTGTTTGACATCTGCGAGCGCATGTTTGCCAGGCGCGACCCCTTGATGGCCGAGATGTTCCGCGAGGCACTGCGCGCCGCCAAAGACCGTGACTCAATGCTCGCGGCCGGGCGTGACATGCTTGCAGAAATTGAAAAAGCCGCCGGCCCCGAGCGCGCTGATTCCATCAGCGAACGCATTGCCATGCTGCTGCCACCCGAGACCGTGGCATCCTGAACGGCCTTGGGTTGCGGCGTCAGGCCGGCGCCATGCGAAACACCGCCACCGCCTGCACCAGCCGGCCCGCCTGGGCCTTGAGGCTTTGCGCCGCAGCCGCGCTTTGTTCCACCAGCGCGGCGTTTTGCTGGGTGGCGACGTCCATCTGGCCCACAGCTTGGTTGACCTGGCCGACACCGGTGCTTTGCTCGTTGCTGGCACTGGATATTTCACCAATGATGCCAGTGACCTTCTGGATGGAAGCCACCACCTCGTCCATGATCGTGCCGGCCTCGCCCACCAGGGCCGAGCCCTGCCCCACACGCTGAACGCTGTCGGCGATCAGCGTCTTGATTTCGCGCGCGGCGTCGGCGCTGCGCCGGGCCAGCGATCGCACCTCGCCCGCCACCACGGCAAAGCCGCGGCCCTGCTCGCCAGCGCGCGCGGCTTCCACTGCGGCATTCAATGCCAGGATATTGGTCTGAAAGGCAATGCCGTCAATCACGCCGATGATCTCGGACACCCGGCGCGAGCTGTCGTCTATGCCCTTCATGGTGCTGACCACATCGCCCACCACGCCGCCGCCGCGCACCGCGACTTCGGCCGCACCCTGGGCCAGCTGGCTGGCCTGGCGGGCGTTGTCTGCATTGGTGCGTACTGTGGTGCTCAGCTGGTCCATGGACGCGGCCGTCTGCTGCAACGCACTGGCCTGCTCTTCGGTGCGACTGGACAAGTCGAGGTTGCCTTGGGCGATCTGTGCGCTGGCGGTAGCCACGCTGTCCGCGTTTTCGCGCACGTTGGACACCACGCGCACCAGGCTGTCGCGCATGGCCTGCAGAGCGTGGAGCAACTGTGCCATTTCGTCCTGGCCGCGCACGTCCAGATGCACGCTCAGGTCACCACCCGCCACAGCCTGTGCCGCGGCCACGGCGCGCCCCAGCGGGCCAGTGATGGTGCGGCTGAACAGCACGCCACCGACGGCACATGCGCAAAACACCAGCGCCATCAGCGCGAGGCTGACCGCCGTGGCCTGGCGGCCGCTGGCGCCGGCCTGCGCCGCAATGGCGGCGCTTTCGGCGGCTATCTTGCGCCCCACTTCATCCAGCAGGCGTACCGATTCGCGGTCAATGCCGGCCACGGCCCTGTCACCGACCTGGGGGTCGAAACGCGCCGCCTTGAATGCTTCAAAAGCCTGGGCGTACCGTTTGCCCATTTGCGCATGCGCCGTGACGAACTTCTGTGTCAGGGCCTGCGTTTCGCCAGCTGGCAGTGTCGCGGCCAACCGGGCTGCCGCCGCGGCGACGGCCTGCTCGTGCTTGTGGAACGACGTCCAGTACTTGTCCAGATCCTGCGGATTCTTGCCGCGCAGCAGCGTGTTTTTCCATTCCTGCACCTGGACCTTGAAGTCCAGCGAGATGCCGGCAGACAGCACCTGCTGCTCATGCCGGGCCTGCACCTGCACTGCATAGGTGTTCAGGGATTGGTTGAGGCTGTAGATGCCGTAGCAGGCGGCGGCTGCCACCAGCAACAGCGCAACAGCAAAGGCCAGTGGAAGTTTGAGGCTGATTTTCACGGGGTCCTTGGCAGGCAGATAAAGCTGCCATCCATGATGCTGGCCGCCCCCGTTTTGCGGTCAACGGAAATGCCGGGTGTTTTCATCCTTTCTAAAACGGTATAAACTGTATAAACCGTTTACTCAAAAAGGAAATCTCATGGCAACTGCGAAGAAAACCGTCACGGCCAAGGCCGCTGCACCCATGGCCCCGGCCCGCAAGGCTGCGGCCCCCAAAGTACCTGCCAAAGCTGCTCCCAAAGTGCCGGTCAAGGCGCCCGCCAAGCCCGCCCCCGCCCCCAAACCTGTCAAGGCTGAAAAGCCCAAGAAGCCCAAGCTGGTGCGCGACAGCTTCACCATCCCCAAGGCCGAATACACCGTGCTGGACGACCTGAAGCAACGCGCGGCCAAGCTGGGTGCGCCTGCCAAAAAGAGCGAGGTGCTGCGCGCCGGCATCAAGGCGCTGGCGCAAATGTCAGATGCCGCGTTTCAATCGGCCCTGGCGGCTGTGCCGGCCATCAAGACCGGGCGGCCGGGCAAGGCGGATTGACGCTGTGGACCCCGGATCAAGTCCGGGGTGACAAAGGCAACAGCCGGGGTGACGAGTCAGAGCGAGTCGGGGGACTGCACCGCCACGACCATGGTCTGGGCGTGACCGTCGCGTTCACGGTTGCGAATCCACCAGACAGCCCCCTTGCGCACCGGGCAACTGCCGTGCTGCATGGCCAGCAGGTACGCCACGGCGGAGCCCAGGGTGGGCTGGTGCCCCACGATCACCACGGGCACGCGCGAGGCCGGCCACAGAGCAGCCTCCAGCAGCTGTTCGGGCGTGCCGTCGGGCGCCAGCTCGGGTTTGATCTTGTATTTGCGGCCCAACGCCAGCGCGGTTTGCTCGCAGCGGCGCGCCGGGCTGCACAGGATGCGTGTGGCCTCGGGCAGCTGGCGGTCCAGCCAGCCGGCCACGCGGGCGGCCTGCTTTTCACCCCGCTGGGTCAGCGAGCGCTCCAGGTCGTTGCAGCCCTCCACCCAGTCTTCTGCTTCAGCGTGGCGCCACAAAATCAGGTCCATGATCATGCGTCCTGGCCGCGTTCACGCGCGGCATAGCGCGCCATCAGCGCGGCTTGCGAGCCATGACCCGGCAGGTTGGTGTCAACGCGTTGGTAGTTGCCGTCAGGCCCCAGGTCCCAGGCGTCGCGGCCGTCATGCAAGCCCGCCACCAGGCATTCGTCGATGATGCGCTGTCGCAAGCCCGGGTCGGTCACCGGCCAGGCCAGCTCAATGCGGCGCAGCATGTTGCGGTTCATCCAGTCGGCACTGGCCAGGTAAAGGTCTTCTTGCGTGCCGCTGCGAAAGTAAAACACCCGCGAATGCTCCAGAAAGCGCCCGATGATGGAGCGCACACGGATGTTGTCAGTGATGCCCGGCAACTGCGCGGGTAGCATGCAGGCGCCGCGCACGATCAGGTCCACCTTCACGCCCTTTTGCCCGGCGCGCACCAGCGCCAGCATCAGTGCCTCGTCGGTCAGCGCGTTCATCTTGGCGACGATACGACCGGGTTTGCCTTGGGCTGCCGCATCGGCAATGGCGTCAATCTTTTCGATCAGGCGGCGGTGCAAATAGAACGGCGCCAGCCACAGCTTGTGCAGTTTGGGCAGCTTGCTCTGGCTGGCCAGGTGCACAAACAGCGCCTCCATGTCGGTCGTCAGGTGGGTGTCGGCTGTCAGGTAGCTCAGGTCGGTGTACAGGCGCGCGGTGCGCGGGTTGTAATTGCCGGTGGACAGGTGGCCGTAGCGACGCATGACCTTGCCTTCACGCCGGGTGACCAGCAACATCTTGGCGTGGGTCTTCAGGCCCACCACGCCGTAAACCACCTGTGCGCCTACCGATTCCAGTGATTCGGCCCAGTTGATGTTGGCTTCTTCGTCAAAGCGGGCCTTCAGTTCCACCACGGCCGTCACTTCCTTGCCGCGGCGCACGGCCTCGCGCAGCAGGTCCATCAGCTCGCTGTCGGAGCCGGTGCGGTAGATGGTCTGTTTGATGGCCAGCACCTGCGGGTCGTTCACCGCCTCGCGCAAAAAGGCCAGCACGCCGTCGAAGCTTTCATACGGCTGGTGGATCAACACGTCACCCTGCTTCAGGCGGTCAAAAAAGCTCTGCCCCGGCACCAGCGCTATGGGATAGGTGGCCTTGTACGGGGGAAAGCGCAGCGGCTGTTCGTCCACCAGGTCCACCAGTTGCGTCAGGCGCACCAGGTTCACCGGCCCGTGCACGCGGTAAAGCGCTGCCTCAGGCAGGTTGAACTGCTTGAGCAAAAAGCCGGACAAAAATTCAGAGCACCCCGCCGACACCTCCAGCCGCACGGCCTGGCCGTAGTGGCGGTGCTGCAGGCCCTGGCGCAGGGCGGTACGCAGGTTTTGCACATCGTCCTCGTCCACGGCCAGGTCAGAGTGCCGCGTGACGCGGAACTGCGAAAACTGCCCTACTTCGCGCCCCGGGAACAGGTTGTGCAGGTGCGCGCGTATCACGCTGGACAGCGACACAAACAGCGTTTTGTTACCGGCCACCTTGTCGGGCATGCGGATCAGGCGCGGCAGCACGCGCGGCACCTTGACAATGGCGATCTCGTTTTGCCGGCCAAATGCGTCCTTGCCGCCCAGGTGCACGATGAAGTTCAGCGACTTGTTGGCCACCTGCGGAAACGGGTGCGCCGGGTCCAGCCCCACGGGGATCAGCAGCGGGCGCACCTCGCGCTCAAAGTACTCGTCCACCCATTTGCGGTGGGCCGGGTTGCGGTCGCCGTGCGAGATGATTTCAATGCCGTGCTTCTTGAAGGTGGGCATCAGCTCGTCGTTGTACAGCGCGTACTGCCGGGCGACCAGGTCGTGGGCGGCTGCCGCCAGCGCCGTAAATGACTGCACGGTGTACGGGCCTTTGTGATCGCCCGCTTGCATTGCCGTCAGGTGGGGGGCGGTGCGTACCTCAAAAAATTCGTCCAGGTTGGACGACACAATGCACAGGTAGCGCAGCCGCTCCAGCAGGGGCACGTCGGCACGGCGGGCCCAGTCAAGCACGCGCTCGTTGAACGCCAGGATGCTGTGGTCGCGGTCTAGAAAGGTGACGCTGGTGGGCTCGGACATCAGGAAGGCGATGAAGATGAGGTAGATGTCAATTGGATGACGGGTTTGTGACAGTGTTCCGTTGATTCATGACAGGCCTGTGACAAGCTTGTGATACGGGCACCAGATGCCCGATGAACATGCGCGTAGCTTCTGCCCAGCTGAACTGCAGGGCGCGGGCCCGTGCCTCGTGGCGCGGAACGGCAAGCGTGGCAAAACAGGCTTGTTGCAGGTCTTCGTTCAGGGCACCACCATGACAGTCAGGCTGGCCCAGAACCTCCAGCGGGCCATCTACAGGATACGCTGCCACGGGCGTTCCGGTGGCCATGGCCTCCAGCATGACCAGGCCAAAGGTCTCTGAGCGGCTGGGAAACACAAACAAATCAGCCGCCGCATACACGCGGGCCAGCTCGTCGCGCGGCAACAGGCCCAGCCAGCGCACACCGGGAAAGCGCTCGCGCAGCTGTGACTCCAGCGGGCCCACGCCGCACACCACCTTGGTACCCGGAAAGTCCAGTTGCAGGAAGGCTTCGATGTTCTTTTCGTACGAAACACGGCCCACAAACAGCGCCACCGGTCGCGGCAACAGGCCCATGGGCTCGTAGACCTGGGGCTGCTCATGCATCTGGAACAGCGTGGTGTCCACACCGTGCGTCCAGGTACGCAGGTTGCGAAAACCCCGCTTTTCCAGCATGCGCAGCACGCCGTGGGTGGGCACCATGACGCCGGCTGACGGCTTGTGGAAATGCCTGAACAGCGCATAGCCCCAGCTCAGGGGCACCTTCAGGGCAGCGTTCAGGATCTCGGGGAATTTGGTGTGAAACGCGGTGGTAAAGCGCCAGCCACGCTTGCGGCAGTGCGCACGCGCCGCCCAGCCCAGCGGGCCTTCGGTGGCGATGTGCACCGCCTCGGGCTGCAACGCGTCCAGCTGCTGCGCCACCTGGCGGCCTGGCCGCACGGCCAGGTCAATGCCCGCGTACCCGGGACAAGGCCGGGTTCGGAACTGGCCGGGGTGGATGACATGCACTTCGTGGCCGGCAGTGCCCAGCTCACGCACCAGCTCCACCAGCGTGGTGACCACGCCATTGACCTGGGGCTGCCAGGCGTCTGTGATCAGGACGAGTTTCATGTGGGTACCGCGCGTGTTGCATGGCCCTGGCCCTGGGACTGGTGCGAGGCGACCCAGTGCACCAGTTCCAGCCGGCCGTCAAAGTGTTCTACCAGTGCAGTACGGCTTTCGACCCAGTCGCCGTCGTTGCAGTACAGCGTGCCGTTGATCTCGCGCATTTCGGCGCGATGGATGTGCCCGCACACCACGCCGTCATGCCCGCGCTTGCGCGCCTCGGCGGCGACGGCCACTTCAAAGTCGGTCACGTAATTCAATGCCTTCTTGACTTTTTGTTTCAGGTACGCCGACAGCGACCAGTACGGCAAGCCCAGACGGCCGCGCAGGTGGTTCAGGTGGCGGTTGAGCTTGAGGGTGAACTCATACAGGTTGTCACCCAGGTAGGCCAGCCATTTGGCGCACTGGATCACACCGTCAAAGTAGTCGCCATGGATCACCCACAGCGCGCGTCCGTCGGCCGTGTGGTGCACGGCTTCTTCGCTCACCTCGATACCGCCAAACTGGTGGCCGATGAATTCGCGCGCAAATTCGTCATGGTTGCCTGGCACATAAATGACGCGACAGCCCTTGCGCGCGGCGCGCAGCAGCTTTTGCACCACGTCGTTGTGGGCTTGCGGCCAGTACCAGCGGCGGCGCAGCTGCCAGCCGTCCACGATGTCGCCCACCAGGTACAGGTACTGGCTGGGGTGCGATTTCAGAAAATCCAGCAGCGCCGACGCCTGGCAGCCCGGCGTGCCCAGGTGCAGGTCAGATATGAAAACGGCCCGGTAACGTACGCGGGCCGTATCATCGTCGTCGCGGGCCCCGCCGGGGCCGCCATCCCCGTTGAAGCCACCGTACAGGCCGCCCAGAGAATCAAATGCGGCGGGGCCGCCCAGCCCTCTCATGACGCACCCAGGAAGTGCTTGCGGTAGCGCGCCGGCAGGTCGGCAATGCGCATCAGCATGGGCAGGTCGGCGGTGTTGAAGTCCGGGTCCCAGGCCGGTGCTCCCAGCACCTTGGCGCCCAGGCGCAGGTAGCCCCTGATCAGCGCGGGCGGCTCAATGTCCAGCGTGCTGTCCAGCTTGTCGATGGGCAGCGGCAGGCGCGGGCGCACGTGGTAGTCAATGGGCGCCAGATGGGTCTGACTCACCTGGCGCCAGATGCTGGCGGCAGCGTCGCCGCTGACCACGCCGTTGTGCAGCATGGGGATGCTGGCGCAGCCGATCATGGTGTCCAGCTGGTTGCGCACCATGAATTCCGCCAGCGCCCCCCACAGTGCCAGGATCACGCCGCCGTGGCGGTGCTCGGGGTGCACGCAGCTGCGGCCCAGCTCCACCATGCGCGCGCGCAGGCTGCGCAGGCGCGTCAGGTCAAATTCGGTGTCGCTGTAGGTGCTACCCACGCGGCGGGCCTGGGCGGGTGTCAGCACGCGGTAGGTGCCCACAACCTGCTGCGTGGCCACGTCGCGCACCAGCAGGTGTTCGCAGTAGTCATCAAACAGGTCTACGTCGTGCCCGGCAATGGGGCTGTTCAGCCGTGCGCCCATTTCCCGGGCGAAAACGTCAAACCTCAGGCGTTGCGCCTGGCGGACTTCATCCTGATGGCGGGCCCACGAAACCGAAATACTGCCGCGCCCAGCTTGATCGATGATTTGATGATCGCTTCGGTGAAGTGACCCCCTGGGCAAGGAGACCGGCGACAGGGGCATGGTGGGGCTGGGCAGTTCGTTCATTGCGCTCTCCTTGTTTGCTTTGTGTGCAAGCGTGCTGCTGTGGATGTGCATCAGTGTGTGATTGCACAGTGACGCCCACATGGCAGATTGGTTGCAGCGCCGTGACAGCGGGATGGGCAAAAGGTTTGGTTTGCATCTATTCAATGATTCAACTATTATTGAACTATGGAAACGATAACTGTTGACGAAGCCGCCACCGTACGGTCCCTGGCCGCCTTGGCCCAGCCCCAACGATTGCGCGCGTTTCGCGCGCTGGTGGTGGCGGGGCCCGAGGGCCTGACACCCGGTGCCATGGCCCAGCAGCTGGACGTGGCGCCCAGCGCGCTGTCCTTCCACCTGAAAGAGCTGACCCATGCCGGGCTGGTCAATAGCGAGCCGCGCGGGCGTCACCTGATCTACCGCGCCAGCTTCACCCAGGTGAACGCGCTGCTGGCCTACCTGACCGAGCACTGCTGCGAAGGTGCCGCGTGCGAGGTGACCAGCACGGGCGCCACCGGCTGCGCCACCTGCTGAAGACGGCGCCATGAACCTTGCCGATTCACTCAACCTGGGCTGCATGTGCCGCACGCTGAATGCCGACCGCCTGCGCGAGCAGCTGGAATGCGACCCCCAACTGGCGGGGCTGGCGCAGCAGCTGGCCGCCACCCACCCGCACCTGTTCTCGCAGACCGCCGTGTTCCTGGACCCGGCCACGCGCGACGCCGTGGCACAGGCTGTGGCCGCCCTGGACCGCGTGATGGCCCTGCCCGCCCGGCAGGCCAAAGCGCTCCAGCACGCGTCGCCCATGGCGCAGCACGCCTTTGGGCCGGCAGGCGTGTTCATGGGCTATGACTTTCACCTGGGCCCCGACGGGCCGCGCCTGATTGAAATCAACACCAATGCCGGCGGCGCGTTCCTGAATGCCGCGCTGGCCCGCGCCCACCGCGCCTGCTGTGAATCGATGGGCACGCTGATGGACGCCACCGCGCCTGGCCTGCCGTCGCTGGACGCCGGCTTCATGGCCATGTTCCACGCCGAATGGCAGGCCCAACGCGGCCATGCGCCACTGCGTACCGTGCTGATCGTGGATGACGCACCCGATGCGCAGTACCTGGCGCCAGAGTTTGCGCTGGCGCGCGTGTTGTTCGCGTCGCACGGGCTGGCAGCCGTGGTGGCTGACGCGCGCACGCTGCAGTGGCGCGACAACCAGCTGTGGCACCCTGCCGTGCCCGGCGGCCTGCCGGTGGACATGGTCTACAACCGCCTGACGGACTTTGACCTGTCCGATCCCGCCCACGCCGCGCTGCGGGCGGCCTACGTGGCCGGGGCGGCCGTGGTCACGCCCCACCCGCGCGTACATGCGCTGCGGGCTGACAAGCGCAACCTGATCACACTGGGCAACGACGCCCTGCTGGCCTCCTGGGGCGTGAGCGACACCGACCGCGCCACGCTGCACGCCGTTGTGCCTGCCACCCAGGACGTGACCCCTGCCAATGCCCAGGCGCTGTGGGCACAACGCAGACAGCTTTTCTTCAAGCCTGTGGCGGGCTACGGCGCCAGGGCCGCGTATCGCGGCGACAAGATCACGCGCAAGGTCTGGGCCGACGTGACCGCCGGCGGCTTTGTCGCGCAGGCACTGGTGCCGCCCAGCGAGCGGCTGGTGGATGTGGACGGCACGCCCACGCGCCTGAAGCTGGACCTGCGCGCCTATGCGTACCGCGGCCAGGTGCAACTGCTGGCCGCGCGCACCTGGGCTGGCCAGACTACCAATTTCCGTACTGCGGGCGGCGGGTTCTCGCCGGTCGTGGTGTTGCCTTCACTGCCCCGTTGATTTTTCAGGAGACCCGCATGAAACGCTTTCATGTCCACATGCACGTGGACGACCTGCCAAAAAACATCGCCTTCTATTCGGCCATGTTCAATCAAGCCCCAGCCCGCACCGAAGGCGATTACGCCAAGTGGATGCTGGAAGACCCGCCGGTGAACTTTGCCATCTCCACACGCGGCGACAAGCCGGGGGTGGACCACCTGGGCATCCAGGTCGGCACGGCAGATGAGCTGGCCGCGCTGAAAGACAACGCCACGCGCGCCGACATGGCACTGCTGGACGAAGGCGAGACCACCTGCTGCTACGCCCGCAGCGACAAATACTGGGTGACCGACCCCCAGGGCATGGCCTGGGAGCAATTCCACACGCTGGACAGCATCCCGGTGTTCAGCCAGGCCAAACCCGCGGCGGCGCAGGCCAGCGCCTGCTGCGCGCCCCAATCCAGCTGCTGCTGAAAGGAATCCACCATGAGCCAGAAACCCATCAACGTGCTGTTCCTGTGCACGCACAACTCCGCCCGCAGCATCCTGGCCGAGGCCACGCTCAACCACATCGGCCATGGCCGCTTCAAGGCGTTTTCTGCCGGCAGCAGCCCGCGTGACAACCAGCAACCCAACCCGCTGGGCCTGAAGGTATTGCACGCTGCTGGCATCAGCATCGAGGGCCTGTCCAGCAAGAGCTGGGACGAGTTCGCCCTGCCTGACGCGCCTCACATGGACCTGGTGATCACCGTGTGCGACAACGCTGCCGGCGAGGTCTGCCCCTATTGGCCCGGCCAGCCCGCAACAGCCCACTGGGGTTATGCCGATCCGTCGGCCATTGACGGCACGGACGAGCAGAAGCTGGAAGCCTTTCGCCAGACGCTGCACGCCATACGCCGCCGGCTGGATCTGCTGGTCAACCTGCCCCAGGGCAGTGTGGACAAGCTCATGCTGCAAACACGCGCACGCGATCTCGCCAAATCATGACGCTGGCACGCAAAGCTCTGGCCGAAGGGGTGGGCACGGCGGCGCTGCTGTGCGCGGTGATTGGCTCGGGCATCATGGCCGAGCAGCTGGCAGGCGGCAACACCGCCGTGGCCCTTTTGGCCAACACGCTGGCCACGGTGTTCGCGCTGTATGTGCTGATTGAGACGCTGGGCCCGGTCAGCGGCGCGCACTTCAACCCGGTGGTCACGCTGGCCATGGTCTTCAGGCGCGCATTGCCGGTGCGGGATGCCCTGCCCTACCTTGGCGCCCAGCTCAGCGGCGCGGTGGCCGGTGCCTGGCTGGCACATGCGATGTTTGGCCTGCAGCTGCTGCAGACCAGCACCAAGCTGCGCACCGGCCCCGGCCAGTGGCTGGCCGAGGGTGTGGCGACGGCCGGCCTGCTGTTCGTAATCCTGCGCGCGCCCGCGGGCAAGGCTGCAGCATTGGTGGCCTGCTACATCGGCGCAGCCTACTGGTTTACCGCCAGCACCAGCTTTGCCAACCCTGCCGCTGTACTGGGCCGCATGTTGAGCGACAGTTTTGCCGGCATCGCGCCGGCCAGCGCGCCAGGTTTTGTGCTGGCGCAATGCGCAGGTGCCGCAGCAGGTGTGGTTTTGGCAACGTTATTGACGCCGCGCCAAATCAACTGACGCTACGCCTGCCCACCAGTCGCAGATCTGCTGCTGCACCCAGGCGGGTGCGTCCAGCGGCAGGTCATGTCCGGCATCAGGGTGCATGCGCAGCGGCCAGCCCCAGGCGGCTGCGATGCGCTGCGAGCATTGCGCCGACACCAGCCTGTCACCGGCGGACGCCAGCAACAAGGCGGGCACGGCGGGGGGGTGGGGCGGCGCGCGGTATCGCGCGGCCGCCAGCAGCTGGCGCAAGCCATTGCCGCGCGACACGGGGCGCTGACGGGCCACGGCGGCCCAGGCTGCGGCGGTTTCGCCCTGGCGCGCCAGTTGGTTGCTGGTCATGGCCAGCACGGCCTGCTCGCGCTGCAGCGGCGTGCGGCCCGGCAGCATCACCCCTGCCAGGCTGGCGTAGTTATGCGGCTGCAGGCGCTGCCAGAACGGGCTCAAGCCGCGCAAGCTGGTGTTGATCAGCACGCAGCCCGACATGTCTTGCGGGGCCCTGCACGCCCAGTCCAGCGCTACCATCGCACCCAGCGACATGGCGACCAGCACATACGGCGCTGGCTGGTTGCGTCTGCTCAGCTCGGCGCGGCAAGCCCGGGCCATCTCTGCAACACACGTGGGGCTGCGCGCCTGGTACAGCGTGCCGTTGCCCGGCAGGTCCAGCGTCAGCACGCGGTGCTGTGGGCCCAGCGACGTGCTCAGACGCCGCTCAAAGCCGTTCCAGTGGGCCGCCTCACGTGTGAGGCCGCGCAGAAGCACCCAGGTGGTCATGAGCGGTCTGCGTACCAGCGCGCCATGGCCTGGCCGTGGTGGTCGCCGGGCTGCGCGGGCAGCCAGCGCTGCCAGGCCGCGGTGGCGCGCGTCAAAAAGTCCAGCAGCGGCAGGTGCTGGCGCAGCACCCGCTGGTGGCGGTGGGCAATCAACGGGTTGAAGATGCCGCGGCGCGAAAAAAGCTGGCGCGGGTTTTTCTTGACCCACAGCCACGACCCCATCTCCAGCGTCAGCGGCAGGAATACCTGGCCTGGCTGCGCGCAGGCACGCAGGTACAAATGGTCCCACAGGTCGCCATGCGTCAGGTACTGATGGCTTTGCGGCTCGAACACATAGTTGTGGTGAGGGTGGCTGTCGGCAAACGTGGCCTGCAGCGCGTGCAGCTGCGCCAGATGCGGCATGGGCGTGCGCCGGTGGGCGTAGGGGAACCACACGCGGTCACGCATGCCAAAACCCGAATGGCAGTCCAGCGCCAGGCTGAACGGGCGCCCGTGCAGCTCGGTCTCTACCAGAGCGCACAAAGCGGCGCTTTCAGCCTCCATCGGTGCGCCGGCGCGGCCTCGGTACCAGGGCAGCCCGGCGCTGATGCGCTGGCCCCCCACCAGGAACGGCACCGTCTCGCGCGCGTCCACCGGCGCGTTGCGCATCAGGTCCACACCGTTGGGATTGGCCCGTGTGTGGCGCAGCATGCCGCCGGGGTTGACCACCGGCATGAAGACCAGGCGCACCTGGTCCAGCAGCGCATGCACGGATGCGTCCCAACGCAGCCGCGTGACCAGGGCATGCAGGTACGCAATGACCACCTGCGAGCCGATGCGTTCCAGCCCGTGCACGCCGCCAAAAAAGCCCACGGCTGGTACGTCGCGCGACGGGTTGCCCAGCGTTACCGTGTACAGCGGTGGGTGCCCGGCCAGCGGCTGGGTGGTGACCTGCAGATGCGCGCCGCCCAGCGCAATGACGCGTTGCAGTTCGTCGAGTTCGGGCAGGTGATGGGATTGCGGCACGGCTGCGCAGCTTACTGCAGCGCGGCGTGTTGCGCTGACATGGTTTTGTCATGTAGCAGCGCTAGGGTATGGGCATGAAACACCTGAGCCTGTTGCCCCTGCAGATCGCCGCCCTGACCATCGAGCTGCTGCGTGGCCTGAGTGAGCTGGTGGCGCTGCAGGCCTGGCGTGTGCGCGACCGGCTGTCGCGCCGGCACCACTGAGGCGGCCTCAGTCGCCGCCGGGCCGCCCCAAGGCGACTGCGGCCCTCGGGGGGCAGCGAAGTACACGAAGTGACGAGCGTGGGGGCAATATGCCGTCGCCGCCGGGCCGCCCCAAGGCGACTGCGGCCCCCTCGGGGGGCAGCGAAGTACACGAAGTGACGAGCGTGGGGGCTTCTTCAGCCTGCCTTGACGGCGTCCACCAGCCGCTGTGCGCAGGCCAGAGCCTGCTTTTCGTCGCGCGCCTCCACCATCACGCGCAGCAACGGCTCGGTGCCACTGGCACGGATGAGCACGCGGCCGGTGTCGCCCAACTCAGCCTCCACCGCTTTGGTTTGGGCGTCCAGCAAGGTGTTGGTCTTCCAGTCTTGTCCGGGGCGCAGGCGCACGTTGATGAGCGTCTGGGGAAACAGCGTCACGTCAGCCAGCAACTGCGACAGGCTCTGGCCGCTGCGCACGCAGACCTGAAGCACCTGCAGCGCGCTGATCAGGCCGTCACCGGTGGTGTGCTTGTCCAGGGCCAGCAGGTGGCCCGAGCCTTCGCCGCCCAGCAGCCATTTGTTTTTTTCCAGCTCTTCCAGCACGTAGCGGTCGCCGACCTTGGCGCGCACGAACTGCACGCCTTTTGACTTGAGCGCCACCTCGACCGCCATGTTGGTCATGAGCGTGCCCACCACACCGGGCACGGCTTCATTGCGCGCCAGGCGTTCGGCCACCATCAGGTACAGCACCTCGTCGCCGTTGTACAGGCGCCCGGCGGCATCCACCATTTGCAGGCGGTCGGCATCGCCGTCCAGCGCAATGCCGAAGTCGGCGCGATTGGCCTTGACCGCGCGCACCAGGGCGTCGGGGTGGGTGGCGCCCACGTTGTGGTTGATGTTCAGGCCATCGGGTGCGCAGCCGATGGCAATGACCTCGGCACCCAGTTCATGAAATACCTTGGGGGCGATGTGGTACGCCGCGCCGTGTGCACCGTCCACCACGATCCGCACGCCCTTGAGCGTCAGGTCGTTGGCAAAGGTGCTTTTACAAAATTCAATGTAGCGCCCGGCCGCGTCGTCCAGCCGTCGCGCCTTGCCCAGTGTGGCCGAATCAGCCCACACGGGCGGCTCCTCCAGCACCGACTCTACGTCCAGCTCCCAGGCGTCGGGCAGCTTGGTGCCCTGGGCGCTGAAGAACTTGATCCCGTTGTCTGCAAAGGCGTTGTGGCTGGCGCTGATCACCACGCCCAGGCTGGCGCGTTGTGCACGTGTGAGGTAGGCGACGCCCGGCGTGGGCAGCGGGCCCAGCAGCACCACGTCGACACCGGCGGAATTGAAGCCCGATTCCAGCGCGCTTTCCAGCATGTAGCCCGAGATGCGCGTGTCCTTGCCGATCAGCACCGTAGGACGGTCCTCAGTGCGTTTGAGCACGCGGCCCACGGCGTGGGCCAGCCGCAAGACAAAGTCGGGGGTGATGGGCGCCTGGCCCACCGTACCGCGGATGCCATCAGTGCCAAAGTATTTTCTGCTCATGAGGTTGTCTCTGTTGGTTTTCTTGCTATTGAAATAGTAGCGGACAGCACCTTCAGTGCGGCCACGGTTTCGCGCACATCATGCACCCGCACAATGCGCGCACCCCGCTCTACAGCCAGCACGGCGGCCGTGACGCTGGCCGCCACGCGATCGTTCACCGGCTGGCCCGTGACGCTGCCCAGAGACGATTTGCGCGACCAGCCTGCCAGCAACGGGTAGCCACCGGCCAGCAGCTCGGCCTGGCGGGCCAGCAGCGCAAAGTTCTGTTCCACCGTCTTGCCAAAGCCGATGCCTGGGTCCCAGGAGATGCGCGCTGCATCCACGCCCAACGCCTGCAAGGCCGCGGTCTGTGCCTGCAAAAAGGCAATCACTTGCGGTACGGCGTCGCCCTCCATGGGCGAGCGCTGCATGGTCTGTGGCTCGCCGTGCATGTGCATCAGGCACACACCACAGCTGCCGTGGGCCGCCACGGCCTCGCACGCGCCGGGCTGGCGCAGCGCCCAGATGTCGTTGATGATGTCTGCACCCAGGTCAAGTGCCTGGCGCATGACTTCGGGCTTGTAGGTGTCCACCGAGACCGGCACGCCCAGCATGACGGCTTCTCGCAGCACGGGCAACACACGTGCCAGCTCATCGTCCAGCGGCACAGGGGGGGAGCCGGGACGGCTTGATTCACCGCCGATATCCAGGATGTCCGCGCCTTGCGCCACGAGCGCCTCGCAGTGCGCCACGGCGGCACGGGCGCCGGCGTAGTTGCCACCATCAGAGAACGAATCAGGCGTGACGTTGACGATGCCCATGACCCGGGGGCGTGACAGATCAATACGGTAGCGGGATGTTTGCCAGATCATGGGCCGGATTGTGCTGCAACGCGCCATGAAAAAAGGGACCAAGGAGGTCCCTTTTTTGCCGGGGAGAAACCCGTGGTGGTGTCAGGCCGCCGTCGGCGCCGGGTCGGTCACCGGTGAGCCACCCGAGCCACCGCCGCTGCCCGAGGGGGGCGTGCGCGGCGTCCAGTCCTTGGGCGGGCGCGGCTCCTTGCCAGCCATGATGTCGTCCAGCTGTTCGCTGTCGATGGTTTCCCATTCGAGCAGCGCCTTGGCCATGGCGTGCATCTTGTCCTTGTTGTCCTCGATCAGGCGGCGCGCCAGGTTGTACTGCTCGTCGATGATGCGTCGCACTTCGCCATCCACCTTCTGCATGGTGGACTCGCTCATGTTGGTGGTCTTGGTCACCGAGCGGCCCAGGAACACTTCGCCTTCGTTTTCAGCGTAGACCATGGGGCCCAGGGCGTCAGTCATGCCGTAGCGCATGACCATGTCGCGGGCGATGGTGGTGGCGCGTTCGAAGTCGTTGCTGGCGCCGGTGGTCATCTGGTTCATGAAGACTTCTTCTGCGATACGGCCACCAAACAGCATGCTGATCTGGTTCAGCATGTAGTCCTTGTCGTAGCTGTAGCGGTCCTGCGCGGGCAGGCTCATGGTCACGCCCAGGGCGCGGCCACGCGGAATGATGGTGACCTTGTGCACTGGATCGCACTTGGGAAGCATCTTGCCGATCAGGGCGTGGCCGGACTCGTGGTAGGCCGTGTTGCGGCGCTCTTCCTCGGGCATGACCATGCTCTTGCGCTCGGGGCCCATGAAGATCTTGTCCTTGGCCTTTTCAAAGTCCTGCATCTCCACCACGCGTGCGCTGCGGCGCGCTGCCATCAGGGCGGCTTCGTTGCACAGGTTGGCCAGATCAGCGCCGCTCATGCCGGGCGTGCCGCGGGCGATCACGCTGGCGTTCACGTCCTGACCCAGCGGGACCTTGCGCATGTGCACGTTCAGGATCTGCTCGCGGCCGCGGATATCGGGCAGCTGCACATAGACCTGGCGGTCAAAGCGACCCGGGCGCAGCAATGCGGCGTCCAGGATGTCGGGGCGGTTGGTGGCGGCCACCACGATCACGCCCAGGTTGGTTTCAAACCCGTCCATCTCGACCAGCATCTGGTTCAGGGTCTGCTCGCGTTCGTCGTTGCCGCCGCCCAGGCCTGCGCCACGCTGGCGGCCCACGGCGTCAATTTCGTCAATGAAGATGATGCAGGGCGCATTCTTCTTGGCGTTTTCAAACATGTCGCGCACGCGGGCTGCGCCCACGCCGACGAACATTTCCACGAAGTCAGAGCCCGAGATACTGAAGAAAGGCACCTTGGCCTCGCCCGCAATGCCTTTGGCCAGCAGCGTCTTGCCGGTACCGGGGGGGCCGACCAGCAGCAGGCCGCGCGGAATGCGCCCGCCCAGCTTCTGGAACTTGGCCGGGTCTTTCAGGAAATCGACGACTTCCTTGACTTCTTCCTTGGCCTCGTCGCAGCCGGCCACGTCAGCAAACGTGACCTGGTTGTTGTTTTCGTCGAGCATGCGTGCCTTGCTCTTGCCGAAGCTGAAGGCGCCGCCCTTGCCGCCGCCCTGCATCTGGCGCATGAAGTAGATCCACACGCCGATCAGCAACAGCATCGGGCCCCAGCTGACCAGCAGGGTCATGAGCAGGGAGCCTTCTTCGCGCGGCTTGACGTCGAACTTGACGTTGTAAGAAATCAGGTCGCCGACCAGGCCGCGGTCAAGGTACGTGGCGGTGGTGCGCACGCGACGGTCGTCCACGGTGGTGGCAACAATCTCGGTGCCGCCCTGGCCTTCCTGAATGGTCGCGGTCTTGATGCGGTTGTTGCGGACTTCCTGAAGGAACTCGGAGTAGCCCAGGTAATTGGCACCGGCTGCGCCGCGCGTATCAAATTGCTTGAAGACGGTGAACAGCACCAGGGCGATCACCAGCCACACAGCAATTTTGGAAAACCATTGATTGTTCAACTGAGACTCCGGAAGGAAGACTTGGACTACTTGCGCCCCATTTTAGGTCTTTCAAGCAGCGCAATGATGTATTTTCGCTACGGAATCCATAGGGCAAACAAGGACTTCCGTCTGTTTATTTCGCCATATTGACCGCAGGCTTGAGTCCCACGCCGACCAGGAAGGTTTCAGACGACCGGTCGCGCGACGCCTTGGGTTTGAGCGGCTTGACCAGGCGAAAGTTCGCCTTGAACAGATTCACGAGCTGGCTGTAACCGCTGCCATGGAACACTTTGGCCACCAAAGCGCCCTCGGGCTTCAAGTGGCCCTGGGAAAATTCGATGGCCAGTTCGATCAAATGCTCAACCCGCGCCGCGTCGGCAGAGTCAATGCCCGACAGGTTGGGCGCCATGTCAGACACCACCACATCGGCCTTGCGGCCCGTGAGCTCGGCCTCCAGCAGTGCCAGCACCTCGGGCTCGCGGAAATCGCCGTGAATGAAGGTTACGCCCTCAATCGGGTCCATGGGCAGCAGGTCCAGCGCGATGATGGTGCCGTTGAGCGTGCCCGACGCCGCGCCGGTCGGCGAGAGCTTTCGGCGTACATACTGGCTCCAGGCGCCGGGGGTGGATCCCAGGTCCACCACCAGGTGGCCGGGCTTGATCAGGCCCCATGTTTCGTCAATTTCCTTGAGCTTGTAGGCCGCGCGGGCGCGGTAGCCCTCTTTCGTCGCGAGTTTGACGTAAGGGTCGTTGATATGGTCATGCAGCCAGGCCTTGTTGACCTTGCCGCTGCCGCTCTTTGGTTTGGCTTTCATCCTGCCTCGATAATACGGGTATGCCCCAAATACAACTCACCATTGCCCAGCGCAAGGAACACCGCGCCGAAGCCCACCACCTGTCGCCGGTGGTCATGATCGGCAACGACGGCCTGACCGCCGCCGTCAAAAAGGAAACCGACGCCGCGCTGAACGCCCACGGCCTGATCAAGGTCCGCGTGCTGGGCGACGATCGCGTCCAGCGTGAGGCCATGTACCAGGCCCTGGCCGATGAGCTCAACGCAGCGCCGATCCAGCACATCGGCAAGCTGCTGGTACTGTGGCGCCCCAAGCCCGCCAAGGTGAAGCCCGAAGACGAAGACCGCAAACCCGGCCCGCGCGATGTGAAGGTCATCAAGTACAGCAAGCGCAGCGGCCAGCGGCCTGAAATCAAGACCCTGCGTGTGCTGGGCAACCAGCGCCTGTCACCCGGCGGCCAGGTCAAGCGCGCCAAGCCACCCAAGCAGAAGTCGGCCAAGAAGGCAGCACAGGGCGGTTGACTTCACCCGCTGCGGCGCGGCAGGCTCTTCCACAGGGCCACACCCGCACACAGCCACTGCAGCAAGTACATGCCGCTGCCCACGCTGTGCCAAAGCTTCAGGTTCTCGCGCGCAACGATGCGCGGGGCCACCGCAAACTCCACCAGCAGCGCCAGCAACAGGCCTGCAACGATGTAAGGCATGGCTGTACGGGCCCAGGCCGCTGTGCCGCCACCGCCGCGCTCACGAGACGCCATGAGCATGAGCACACCGCAGCCCAATGACACCCAGGTTTGAGCGCCAAAGAGCTTGGCAGCCATTCCACCCGCCATGGCAGGCGTGGGCAGGTTGGCAAAAAGCAGGGGCACCACCAGGAAGCCCACTGCCGTGAGGCTGCCCCACCACAGGGCGGCCAACATCACGGGCAGCCGGTCACGCATGGGAGGCAAAGGGCTCAGATGTACTGGACGCCAACAATCTCGTAGCGCTTGACGCCGCCGGGCGCCTGCACTTCAGCGGTGTCGCCCTCTTCCTTGCCGATCAGCGCGCGCGCGATGGGACTGGAGATATTGATGAGGCCCAGTTTGAGGTCGGCCTCATCTTCGCCCACGATCTGGTAGCGCACCTTGTCACCGGAGCTTTCTTCTTCCAGCTCGACAGTGGCGCCAAACACCACCTTGCCGCCGGCGTCAACTTCTGAAGGGTCAATGATCTGGGCGGCCGACAGCTTGCCTTCTACTTCCTGGATGCGGCCTTCAATGAAGCCCTGACGGTCCTTGGCAGCCTCGTATTCGGCGTTTTCGCTCAGGTCGCCCTGCGCGCGCGCCTCGGCAATCGCGTTGATGACCCAGGGGCGCTGAACGGTCTTGAGTTCATGAAGTTCGGCCTTGAGCTTTTCAGAGCCGCGCTTGGTAATGGGGATGGTGGCCACGTCGTCGTGCTCCGTCGAATACAAAAGGAAACCGCCGGGCGTTGCCGCCGGGCGGTGAGGTTTAACCAATTATCCGCCAATGCGGCTTCACGCTCAAGCACTGCGCAAGCCGATACCCGAGCCGCGGCCACTGCGGAACCGGCTTTGCCGGGCCGCTGGTGGCGCCCCCTGGGGGGAGGCGCCGCAGGCGCTTCGGGGGGCTACGCTAACTGTGCGTGCATTTCCTGGACTGAAATCACGCCCAGGTTGTCCATGTACTTCATGCCCTCCACTGCGGCCTCGGCGCCGGCGATAGTGGTGAAGGTGGTCACGCGCGCCAGCAGCGCCGACGTGCGGATGGCACGCGAGTCGGCAATCGCATTGCGGCGCTCTTCCACTGTGTTGATGACCAGCGCAATCTCGTTGTTCTTGATCATGTCCACCACATGCGGGCGGCCTTCAGTGACCTTGTTGACCATCTCGCAGGCGATACCGGCCGCCGCAATGGCCGCCGCCGTGCCCTTGGTGGCCACGATGTCAAAGCCCATGGTCGCCAGCTGGCGCGCGACTTCCACGGCGCGTGGCTTGTCGCTGTTCTTGACGGTCAAAAACACCTTCTTCACCGCGTCGGTCGGTCGTGGCAGCTTGGTGCCGGCGCCCAGCTGGCTCTTGACGAAAGCCTCACCAAAGGTCTTGCCCACGCCCATGACTTCGCCAGTGGATTTCATCTCGGGGCCCAGGATGGTGTCCACGCCGGGGAACTTGACGAAGGGAAACACGGCTTCCTTGACGCTGAAGTACGGCGGGGTCACCTCTTTGGTGATGCCCTGCGACGCCAGCGACTGGCCGGCCATGCAGCGCGCGGCCACCTTGGCCAGCTGGATGCCGGTGGCCTTGCTGACGAACGGCACGGTGCGCGAGGCACGCGGGTTGACTTCCAGCACGTAGATCACGTCCTTGCCGTCCACTTCCTGGATGGCGAACTGCACGTTCATCAGGCCCACCACGTTCAGCGCACCGGCCATGGCGGCCGACTGGCGCTTGAGCTCGTCCACCGTCACCTTGGACAGGTAGTACGGCGGCAGCGAGCAGGCGGAGTCGCCGCTGTGCACGCCGGCCTGTTCGATGTGCTCCATCACGCCGCCGATGAAGGTCTTGCCCTCAGGGTCGCGCAGGCAGTCCACATCGCATTCGATCGCGTCGTTCAAAAAGCGGTCCAGCAGCACGGGGGAATCGTTGCTGACCTTGACCGCTTCGCGCATGTAGCGTTCCAGGTCGCGCTGCTCGTGCACGATTTCCATGGCACGGCCGCCCAGCACGTAACTGGGGCGTACCACCAGCGGGTAGCCCAGTGAAGCGGCCTTTTCCAGTGCCTCTGCTTCGGTGCGTGCCGTGGCGTTGGGCGGCTGCTTGAGGTTCAGCTCGCGAAGCAGGGCCGAGAAGCGTTCGCGGTCTTCGGCTGCGTCGATCATGTCGGGGCTGGTGCCGATGATGGGCACGCCAGCGGCTTCCAGGCCCAGCGCCAGCTTCAACGGGGTCTGACCACCGTACTGCACGATCACGCCGAGGGGCTTTTCCTTGTCCACGATTTCCAGCACATCTTCCAGCGTCAGCGGCTCGAAGTACAGGCGGTCGGAGGTATCGTAGTCGGTGGACACGGTTTCGGGGTTGCAGTTGACCATGATGGTCTCGTACCCGTCTTCGCGCATGGCCAGCGCCGCGTGCACGCAGCAGTAGTCAAACTCAATACCCTGGCCGATGCGATTGGGGCCGCCGCCCAGCACCATGATCTTCTTGTTGTTCGTGGGCTCGGCTTCACACTCGTCCTCGTACGTGGAGTACATGTAAGCGGTGTTGGTGGCGAATTCGGCTGCGCAGGTGTCCACGCGCTTGTACACGGGGCGGATGCCCAGGGCGTGGCGCTTTTCGCGGATAACCTTGTCGGTGGTCTTGAGCTGGCGGGCCAGACGGCGGTCTGAGAACCCTTTTTTCTTCAGGGCCAGCAGCTCGGTACGGCTCAGCGCGTCCAGCGTCGTGGTTTCAAGCTCGAGCTCGATCTTCACGATCTCTTCAATCTGCACCAGGAACCAGGGGTCGATCTTGGTCAGCGCAAACACTTCGTCCACGCTCATGCCCATGGCGAAGGCATCGCCCACGTACCAGATGCGCTCGGGGCCGGGCGCGCCCAGCTCTTTTTCCAGCACTTCGCGGTCTTGCGTCTTTTCGTTCAGGCCGTCCACGCCGACTTCCAGGCCGCGCAGGGCTTTCTGGAACGACTCCTGGAAGGTGCGGCCCATGGCCATGACCTCGCCCACCGACTTCATCTGCGTCGTGAGGCGGCTGTCAGCAGCGGGGAATTTCTCGAACGCAAAACGCGGGATCTTGGTGACCACGTAGTCGATGCTGGGCTCGAAGCTCGCGGGCGTGGCGCCGCCCGTGATTTCGTTGCGCAGCTCGTCCAGCGTGTAGCCCACGGCCAGCTTGGCGGCCACCTTGGCGATCGGGAAACCCGTGGCCTTGGACGCGAGGGCAGATGAACGCGACACGCGCGGGTTCATCTCGATCACGATCATGCGACCGTCTTTCGGGTTGACCGAGAATTGCACATTGGAGCCACCCGTGTCCACGCCGATCTCGCGCAGCACCGCGAGCGACGCATTGCGCATGATCTGGTATTCCTTGTCGGTCAGCGTCTGGGCCGGGGCAACGGTAATGGAGTCACCCGTGTGCACGCCCATCGGGTCCAGGTTTTCGATCGAGCAGACGATGATGCAGTTGTCGGCCTTGTCCCGCACGACTTCCATCTCATACTCTTTCCAGCCGAGCAGGGACTCTTCAATCAGCAGTTCGTTGGTGGGCGAGGCTTCCAGGCCGCGCTTGCAGATGACTTCAAACTCCTCGGGGTTGTAGGCAATGCCGCCGCCCGTGCCGCCCAGGGTGAAGCTCGGGCGGATGACCGTCGGAAAACCCACGGTCTTCTGCACGGCCCAGGCTTCGTCCATGCTGTGCGCAATGCCCGAGCGGGCTGAACCCAGCCCGATCTTGGTCATCGCGTCCTTGAACTTCAGGCGGTCTTCGGCCTTGTCGATGGCCTCGGGCGTGGCGCCGATCAGCTCGACCTTGTATTTGTCGAGTACGCCGTTGTGCCACAGGTCCAGTGCGCAGTTCAGCGCCGTCTGGCCGCCCATGGTGGGCAGGATCGCGTCGGGGCGCTCCTTGGCGATGATCTTCTCGACCGTCTGCCAGGTGATGGGCTCGATGTAGGTCACATCGGCCGTGGCCGGGTCGGTCATGATCGTGGCGGGGTTGCTGTTGATCAGGATGACCTTGAAGCCCTCTTCACGCAGGGCCTTGCAGGCCTGCACGCCCGAGTAATCGAACTCGCAGGCCTGGCCGATGATGATCGGGCCGGCGCCGATAATGAGGATGCTCTTGATGTCTGTGCGCTTTGGCATGTTATTTCGCCTCCATCAGGTTGATGAAGCGATCGAATAGGTAGCTGATGTCGTGCGGGCCGGGGGATGCTTCAGGGTGGCCCTGGAAGCAGAACGCGGGCTTGTCGGTGCGGGCCAGGCCTTGCAGCGTGTTGTCGAACAGGCTGATGTGCGTAGCGCGCAGGTTGGCAGGCAGGGTTTTTTCGTCCACCGCAAAGCCGTGGTTCTGGCTGGTGATGCTGACGCGACCCGTGTCCAGGTCCTTCACCGGATGGTTGGCACCATGGTGTCCGAATTTCATCTTGAAAGTCTTGGCACCGCTGGCCAGCGCCATGATCTGGTGGCCCAGGCAAATGCCAAAGGTGGGTACGCCGGCTTCAATGACTTCGCGCGTTGCGGCAATGGCGTAGTCGCATGGTTGCGGGTCTCCAGGGCCGTTGGACAGGAACACGCCATCAGGCTTGAGCGCCAGCACCTCGCGTGCAGACATTTGCGCTGGCACCACGGTCACCTTGCAGCCGCGCGAGCTGAGCATGCGCAGGATGTTCTTTTTGACGCCGAAGTCAAACGCCACCACGTGAAAGCGCGGCGCGGCCTGCATGCCGTAGCCCGTGCCCAGTGCCCATTCGGTCTGGGTCCATTCGTAAGGCTGGGTCACAGACACCACACGGGCCAGGTCCAGGCCGGACATGTTGGGCGCGGCCTTGGCGGCAGCAATGGCCTTGTCGATATGGGCTTGAGAGACGGCCTCGCCAGCGTTCAGGCCGACGATGCAGCCGTTTTGCGCGCCGTTGGTGCGCAGCAGCCGGGTGAGCTTGCGGGTGTCGATGTTGGCAATGGCAACCGTGTTCTCCTTGACCAGGTATTGCGACAGGGTCATGGTCGAGCGGAAGTTGCTGGCCAGCAGCGGCAGGTCCTTGATGACCAGGCCTGCGGCGTGGATCTTCCCGGCTTCGATGTCTTCCGTGTTGACGCCGTAGTTGCCGATGTGCGGATACGTGAGCGTCACGATCTGCTGGCAGTAGCTCGGGTCGGTAAGGATTTCCTGGTAACCGGTGATGGCGGTGTTGAACACCACTTCGCCGGTGGTGGAGCCAATGGCTCCGATCGAATTGCCGAGAAAGACCGTGCCGTCAGCAAGCGCCAGGATGGCGTGGGGGGCGGTTCCCTGAAGGGACAAAAGCACTGGGTTCTCCGGATGGTTACGGGTACGCCCAAACGCGCTCAAAAACTTTGCTCGTGGCTGCCCAAAAGCTTGCTTCTGATTGTGTTTACTTAGGGAAAGGGCTTGAATGCGCTAGGCGTACGGGGGGTTTGCGGGAAAGCCCTTGATTATAGCCGCAGGCATGCCCGACTTTTATGCGCAGGACGCATGAACCCCCTTCTCAGGTAGCATTGGCGACGGCTATGGCGCTGGCATGCAGGCAAATGGCCGCTGCCGCCGCGACGTTGAGCGATTCTTCCCCGCCCGGCTGGCCGATGCGCACGGCCAGGCTGGCCTTTGCCGCCACGGCATCACCCACGCCCTGCCCCTCGTGGCCCATCGCCCAGGCGCACGGCCACGGCAGCTTCTGCTTTTGCAGCAGCTCGCCCTGGTGCGAACTGGTCACGATGACGGGAACTGCCAGCGCGACTAGCGCGTCTGGTTCCACCCCCTCAATCAGCCGCAGGCCAAAATGCGCCCCCATGCCCGAGCGCAACACCTTCGGGCTCCACAGCGCCGCCGTGCCCTTGAGCGCGATCACCTGCCGAAAGCCGAATGCCGCCGCGCTGCGCAGGATGGAACCCACGTTACCGGCGTCCTGCACCCGGTCCAGGATCACCGTGGCCGTCTGTGGCTCAATGGCTGCGGGTTGCGGCAAGTCCAGTACAAAACCCATACGCGCAGGGGATTCCAGCGCACTGATACCCGCCCACAAGGCGTCGGCAACCACCATGCTTTTGATTGCAGACGGGGCGTACTCCACCCGGGCAGAAGGCCAGATGGATTCACAAAACAGGGCCTGCGCAGGCTTGAGGCCGCGCGCCAGCGCGGCGCGGCAAAGGTGGTCGCCTTCCAGCCATACCCTGCCCTGCTTGCGGTAGGCCGTGGCGTCTTGCGTCAGGCGCCGCAGGTCTTTCAGCAACGCGTTGTCGCGCGAGGTGATGTGCGTGACGGCGTCCGACGTCACCGCAGGACCTCTGCAACAGGCGCGAATGATTTGCGGTGCTGCGGGCAGGCGCCGTGCGCGCGCAAAGCCGCCATGTGTTGCGCCGTGCCATAGCCCTTGTGACCGTCAAAGCCGTACTGCGGGTACTGCTGGTGAAATTCAATACACCAGCGGTCACGGTGCACCTTGGCCAGGATGGACGCTGCCGAGATGGCCTGCACCTTGGCATCCCCTTTGACGATGGCTTCGGCCAGCACGTCCAGCCGCGGCAGGCGGTTGCCGTCCACCAGCACCTTGACTGGTTTCAGGCGCAGGCCCTCCACCGCGCGGCGCATGGCCAGCATGGTGGCCTCCAGAATGTTCAGCATGTCGATTTCCTCAACACTGGCTTCACCGATGGAGCAGCACAGGGCCTTGGCCCGGATTTCGTCGTAGAGCTTTGCGCGACGCAGCGCCGTCAGCGTTTTGGAGTCGGCCAGGCCGCGAATGGGGTTCAGGTCGTCCAGGATGACCGCTGCCGCCACCACCGGCCCGGCCAGCGGCCCGCGCCCAGCCTCGTCCACCCCGGCCACCAGGCCCGGTGTGTCCCAGGCCAGCGGTGCCTGCTCAGCTTTCAAGAACTTTCTGGATCGCATCGGTTGCCAGGGTTGCGGTGTCTCGCTGCAAGTCATGGTGCAACGCGGTAAAGCGCTGCTGCAGCTGCGTGATTCTCGCAGGAGCGTCAAGCCAGGCCAGGACGGCTTGCGCCATGGCGGCGGGCGTCGCGGCGCCCTGCAGCAACTCGGGCACCACGAAGTCATTGCACAGGATGTTGGGCAGCCCCACCCAGGGCTGCAACTGTTTGCGGCGCATGATCTGCCAGGACAGCCAGTTCATGTTGTAAGCGATGACCATGGGGCGCTTGAACAGCGCCGCCTCCAGCGTGGCGGTGCCGCTGGCGATCAGCGTCACGTCGCAGGCGGCCAGCACAGTGTGCGACTGGCCGGCGACGATCTGCAGGCTGTCACCGAGCCCGGCGACGCGGGCGGCCTCTTCAATGGCGGCGCGCAGCGCACTGACCGCGGGCAACACAAAGCGCGTGCCGGGGCGCGCGGCCTGGATCAGCCGCGCCGCCTGCAGGAAGCGTCGGGCCAGGTATTGCACCTCCGACCGGCGGCTGCCGGGCAGGATGGCCACGACCGTGTCGCTGTCCTGCAGGCCCAGCTGCCGCCGGGCGGCGGCCTTGTCAGGCGTCATGGGGATCACATCCGCCAGCGGGTGGCCAACGTAGGTGGCGGCAATGCCGTGACGGGCCAGCAACGCTGGCTCAAACGGGAAGATACACAGCACGTGGTCCACGCTGCGGCGAATCTTGTCCACCCGGTCGGCGCGCCACGCCCAGATGGAAGGGCACACAAAATGCACGGTCCGGATGCCCCGCTCCTTCAGCGCGGCTTCAAGGTCCAGATTGAAGTCGGGTGCGTCAACGCCGATGAACACGCCGGGCCGGTGGGCCAACAGCCGCTCACGCAACTGGTTACGGATGCCCACGATCTCCCGGTAATGGCGCAGCACCTCGACGTAGCCGCGCACGGCCAGCTTGTCATGCGGCCACCAGGCCTGAAAGCCCCGCTGGGCCATCTGCGGGCCGCCGATGCCCGCCGCGTCCAGCGCAGGCCAGCGCAGGCGCATGCCATCCAGCAGCAAACCTGCAAGCAGGTCGCCGGAGGCTTCGCCAGCGACCATGCGTACCGTGGGGCTCATGGGCTAGCGGACGATGCCGCGCTGCGGCGAGGTTTTGCCCAGGAAGTCCAGCATCATGCTGACGTCAGATTGCGCATCGGGCGACGTATCGGCCAGAGTGGCGATGCGCTCCTGAGCCTGTTCGAGTGTCAGCCCGTCGCGGTACAGGGCCTTGTGCATGGCTTTCACCGCAGCAATGCGCGGTGCGGAAAAACCGCGGCGGCGCAGCCCCTCGTAATTCATGGACCGCGCCTGGGCTGGCTGGCCCTGGCTCATGACGAAAGGCGGCTGGTCAGCAAACAGCAGCGAGCACATGGCCGTCATGCCATGGGCACCGATGCGAATGAACTGGTGCGCCACCGTGAAGCCACCCAGGATCACCCAGTCACCCACCTCCACATGGCCGGCCAACTGGGTGTTGTTGGCAAAAATGGTGTGGTTGCCCACGATGCAGTCATGCGCCAGATGCACGTAGGCCATGATCCAGTTGTCGTCCCCCACGCGTGTGACCGCACCGCCGCCCGGCGAGCCGATGTTGAACGTGCAGAACTCGCGGATGGTGTTGCGCTCACCGATGATCAGCTCGCACGGCTCACCGGCGTACTTTTTGTCCTGCGGCACGGCGCCCAGCGAATTGAACTGGAAGATACGGTTATCGCGCCCGATGGTGGTGTGCCCCTCGATCACGCAATGCGCGCCGATGGTGGTGCCGCCGGCAACCTTCACGTGCGGGCCGATCACCGTGTAAGGCCCGACGCTGACCGAGCTGTCTAATTGCGCGCCCGGATCGACCAGTGCTGTGGAATGGATGAGGCTCATGTCCCTCAGATGTCCCGATGATCAGGCGATGGTGCGCATGGTGCACATCAGTTCGGCTTCGCAAGCGATGTTTTCGCCCACGCGCGCAACAGCCTTGAACTTGAAGATGCCGGCCTTCATGCGGTCCAGAGACACATCCATGACGAGCTGGTCGCCCGGCTCCACCGGCCGCTTGAACCGTGCACCGTCGATGCCCGCAAAGTAGTAAACCGTCTTGTCGTCGGGCGTCACGCCCACGGTGTCAAAGGCCAGCAAGGCCGCTGCCTGGGCCATGGCTTCCAGCATCAAGACACCCGGCATGACGGGGCGGTGCGGAAAGTGGCCCGTAAAAAAGGGCTCGTTCATTGTGACGTTCTTCAGCGCCTTGATGCGCTTGCCTTTTTCGAGCTCCAGCACGCGGTCTACCAGCAGGAACGGGTAGCGGTGCGGAAGCTGCTTGAGGATCTGGTGGATGTCCATCATGATGATTTTGTTGTCTTTTCCAGGGCCTTGACCCGTTCGCGCAGCGTGTGAAGCTGCTTGAGGGTGGCGGCGTTTTTTTCCCAGTGCGCATTGTCGTCGATGGGGAACACGCCGGTGTAGTGGCCGGGCTTGCTGATGGACCGCGTCACCACCGTAGCCGCCGAGATATTGACGTGATCCGCCAGCGTCAGGTGGCCCAGCACGATGGCGCCTCCGCCGATGGTGCAATGAGCGCCGATGGTCGCGCTGCCCGCAACGCCGACGCAGCCCGCCATGGCGGTGTGCCGCCCGACCCGCACGTTGTGTCCGATCTGAACCAGGTTGTCGAGCTTGACGCCGTCCTCGATCACAGTGTCATTCAGCGCTCCGCGGTCGATGCAGGTGTTGGCGCCGATCTCCACGTCGTTGCCGATGACGACGGCTCCCAGTTGCTCGATCTTTTCCCAGGTGCCTTCATGGGGAGCAAAGCCGAAGCCGTCTGCCCCGATCACCGCGCCCGAGTGGAGGATGCAGCGCTCACCCACCACGCAGCCCTCGGACACCGTTACCCGAGACTTCAGCACGGTACCCGCGCCAATGCGCGCGCCACGCTCCACCACACACAGAGCGCCGACCCATGCCGTAGGGTGGATGTCGGCGCCCGGATCCACCACGGCGCTGGCATGAATGCCCACAGCCACCGCCGGCGCGTGCCGGGCCTTCCACAACCGCGTGGCGCGGGCGAAGTACAAATAAGGATCATCCGTGACGATGCAGGCGCCGCGCTGTGCTGCGGCTTCACGCATTTCGACACCCACAATAACGCAGGCCGCCCGTGAGGCGGCCAGCTGCTGACGGTAACGCGGGTTGCTCAGAAAGCTCAACGCCGACGCGTCGGCGGATTCCAGCGGGGCAAGGCGTTCAACCTGTGTTGAAGGGTCGCCGTGCAGTTCACCGCCCAGCGCCTCGACAATGGTGGCTAGACGAAGCGACACACCTTGCTCAGCCGTCGCGGCTTACTTGGCGCCGCCGTTGAGCGCCTTGATCACCTTGTCGGTGATGTCGTGCTTGGGGTTGATGTACACGGCCTCTTGCAGGACCAGGTCGTACTTCTCGGCTTCAGCCACCTGCTTGACGACGCGGTTGGCGCGCTCAAGCACTTGTTGCAGCTCTTCGCTTTTGCGGGCGTTCAGGTCTTCCTGGAATTCGCGGCGCTTGCGCTGGAATTCACGATCCTGGTCCACCAGCTGTTTCTGGCGGGTGACGCGCTGGCTCTCGGGGATGGTCGGCGCCTCACGCTCGAACTTCTCTGATGCGGTCTTGAGGTTGTTGCCCAGGTCGTTCAGTTCCTTCTCGCGGCGCGAGAATTCCTGTTCGAGCTTGACTTGCGCTGCCTTGGCCGTGGTGGTCTCGCGGAAGATCCGGTCGGTGTTGACAAAACCGACACGGAAGTCTTCAGCCTGGGCGTTGCTGGTCAGGGACAGGAGCCCCATGGCCAAACCAAGCCAGCATTGACGGGAAAAATACTTCATTAGAAAGACGTTCCAATCTGGAATTGCAATTTCTGGATTCTATCGCCAGCGAACTTGCGCACGGGGTTGGCGATCGCCAGACGCAGGGGACCAATGGGCGAAATCCAGCTCAAACCGATGCCAGCCGAGGCCCGGAATTGACCAAAATCAAGTTTTTCGGTTTCGCCAAACACGTTGCCGGTATCAAAAAAGCCGAACATTCGCAGTGTGCGGTCGTTGCCGGCGCCGGGGAACGGAGCAATGATTTCAGCGTTCAGCGTGATCTTTTTAGGGCCACCGATGCTGGAGCCGGTCACGTCGCGGGGGCCCAGCGTGCCTTGCTCAAAGCCACGCACCGACCCCAGACCACCTGAGTAAAAGTTCTTGAAAACCGGGAAAGGCCGTCCGCCCAAGCCCTTGCCCCAGCCGGCTTCGCCGTTGAACGCCAGCGTGAACTGCTTGTTCAGGGGGATGTATTGCTGGTACTGGTAGTTGGCCCGCAGGTAACGCGCATCGCCGCCCACGCCCCATTCGGATGCCAGGCGCTGGTAGCGGCCATTGTTGGGCACCAGCGTGCTGTCGCGGTCGTCACGCGACCAGCCCAGCGTCAACGGGATCGAATGGCTGGTGTAGCCGAATTCGTTGGCATAGGCCAGATACGCCGCCGGGATGTTGGTACCAGGCTTGATCGTGATGCGCTCAATGCCCGTGCCGAAGTAAATGGTGTCCACTTCGCTGAACGGCACGCCGAAACGCAGGCCCACGCCAGACGTTACCAGTTCATAGTTGCCACCCTGGTCTTCATAGGGCTTGGAACGGCGGTGGTAAACGTCGATGGTGCGCGAGATGCCGTCAGGCGTGAAGTACGGGTCCACCGTATTGAAGGCGATGGTGCGGTTGTACTTGCTGGTGTTGACTTCAATGCCCAGGTAGTTTCCCGAACCGAAGGCATTTTCCTGCTTGATGCTGAATGACAGCGCCAGCCGCTCGGCGCTGGAAAAGCCCGCGCCCAGTTGCAGGCTGCCGGTGGGCTTTTCAGCGACGTTGATGTTCAGGTCGATCTGGTCGGGCGAGCCCGGCACGTCCGAGGTTTCGACGTTGACTTCCTTGAAGAAGCCCAGGCGGTCCACGCGGTCGCGCGACAGCTTGATGCGTTCGGCGTCGTACCAGGACGATTCAAACTGCCGGAACTCGCGGCGCACTACTTCGTCGCGCGTGCGGTTGTTGCCACCAATATTGACGCGGCGCACATAGGCGCGGCGAGATGGTTCGGCCTGCAGCACAAAGGCAACGCGGTTGTTGACGCGGTCCACCTCGGGGCGGGCCTCTACCTGGGCAAAGGCGAAACCGAAGTTGCCGAAGTAGTCGGTGAAGGCCTTGGTCGTTTCCGCGACCTGATCAGCGTTGTAGGGCTGACCGGGCTTGATGGTGACGAGCGACTTGAATTCGTCGTCCTTGTCCAGGTAATTGCCTTCGAGCTTGACGCCAGACACCACATAACGCGCGCCCTCGGTCACGTTGACGGTGATGGAGATGTCCTGCTTGTTGGGCGAAATGGCCACCTGTGTGGAATCGATCCGGAATTCGAGATAGCCGCGCGTGAGGTAGTACGAGCGCAGTGTTTCCAGGTCGGCATTGAGCTTGGCGCGCGCATAGCGGTCCGACTTGGTGTACCAGCTCAGCCAGCCGCCAGTGTCCTGGTCGAACAGGCCCTTGAGTGTGGATTCAGAAAACGCCTTGGCGCCGACCACACGGATTTCCTTGATCCGCGCGGGCTCGCCCTCGGTCACGCTGTAAGTCAGATTGACGCGGTTGCGCTCGATAGGCGTGACGGTGGTGACAATTTCGGCGCCGTACAGACTGCGGTTGATGTACTGGCGCTTGAGTTCCTGCTCGGCGCGGTCGGCCAGCGCCTGGTCAAATGGCCGGCCTTCCGTGAGGCCGATGTCACGCAGCGCCTTTTTGAGCACGTCCTTGTCGAATTCCTTGGCGCCGGCGAAATCCACATCTGCGACGGTCGGGCGTTCTTCAACAATCACCACCAGCACGTCGTTGTTGACCTCCAGGCGTACATCCTTGAACAGGCCCAGCGCAAACAGCGCGCGGATGGCGGCCGAGCCCTTGTCGTCGCTGTACTGGTCGCCCACACGGAACGGCAGCGACGCAAACACGGTACCGGGCTCCACGCGCTGCAGGCCTTCGACGCGGATGTCGCGCACCGTGAACGGGTCCACAGCCCATGCCGTATTGGCCACAAACGCCATGGCCACCAGGGCCGAAACGGTGCGCAAGCGAAAGCCGTTGAATTGTTTTTTCATGAGTCAGGGGTAGCCCGCGAAGCCCGTCGAGGACTAGCGCGGCAACAGCCAAAAAGGTTAACCAAACAGGCGGGTGACGTCGTTGAACAGCGCGATTGACATCATGACCATGAGCAGCGCCACGCCACCGCGCTGCAACCGCTCCATCCATGCGTCGGAGACGCTTTTCCCGGTCACGCCCTCCCAAAGATAATACATCAGGTGCCCCCCGTCGAGGACCGGCAGCGGCAGCAGGTTCAACACGCCCAGGCTGACGCTGATCAGGGCAAGAAACACCAGGTATTGCGTCAGGCCCATGCTGGCAGATTTGCCCGCGTAGTCGGCTATTGTGAGCGGGCCGCTGAGGTTCCTAAGCGACGCTTCACCAATCACCATCTTGCCCATCATGCGCAGCGTCAGGGCGGACACCTCCCAGGTGCGAACCACACCTTTCCACAACCCTTCAATCGGGCCATGACGAACGGTCACAAATTCAGGCGGCGCGCCCACATAGGCACCAATACGCCCCACCGCCAGGCCGTTGTCCTGACGCACGTCGGGGGTGACTTCAAGCGCCACGGTACGGCCTTCGCGCTCGACCTGCCAGGCGCTTGGGCGGCCCTTGCCCGCGAGCACGGATCCACGGATCAGCTCTCGCAACTGGGAGCCGTCAACGACCGGCACGTCCCCTGTCATACGCACGACGTCGCCCTTGCGCAGACCAGATTTGTCGGCCGCCCCGCCCGGCACGACATCGCCAATCACCGGCTGCGTCCAGGGCCCCAGGATGCCAATCTGGCGAAAGAGCTTTGCGTCTGCGTCGCGTGTTTCCAGGCTGCTCAGGCCCAGCATCACTTCCCGCGTGGCGCCGACTTGAACCCGCGTGACTTCCATGCGCAGGTCACGACCGTCCAGTGCGCCGCGGGTGAGCAGCCAGCGCAGCTGTTCAAACGACTCAATGGGCTCCAGGTCGTCCCCGGCGAAGCCGGCGCTTTGCACCACGTCGCCCCCGCGCAAACCAGCAGCTTCGGCCACAGAGGTTGCCACCGGGCTGGCCAGCACGGCCTTGGGTTCCTGCACGCCATACCAGTTGACCAGCGCATAAAGCAGCACGGCCAGCAACAGGTTGGCCGCCGGGCCCGCCGCGACGATGGCGGCGCGTGAACGCAGCGGTTGGGTGTTGAACGCCAGATGGCGCTCGGCTTCGGGTACGGGGGCCTCGCGCTCGTCCAGCATCTTCACATAGCCACCCAGCGGAAACATGCCGATGACGAATTCGGTGGACTGGCCGTTTTTCTGGTTTTTGGGTTGCCAGCGGTAAAGCGTCTTGCCAAACCCGACGGAAAAGCGCAGCACCTTGACGCCGCAAGCCACCGCAACCCGGTAATGGCCGTATTCATGTACGGCGATCAGCAGGCCCAGCGCGACGATGAAAGCAACGACAGTCAGCATGGGTTCTCCTGATGGCAGCGTCAGACTGCCAGACGTTCGACGGTGCCCAGCGCGGCTTCCCGTGCACGGGCGTCCAGCGCCAGCAATTGTTCCAGCGATTCTGGACTGGAGGTGGTGACGGCGTCCAGTGTTGCAAGATTGACCTGGTGAATCTGGTCAAACCGGATGCGCCGGTCCAGGAAGGCGGCTACGGCCACTTCGTTGGCGGCGTTGAGTACGGCCGGCGTGCCGGGTACGGCCTCCAGTGCATCCCAGGCCAGTTGCAGGCCCGGAAAGCGCGCCCGGTGGTCTGCGCTGTCAAATGACTCAAAACTCATGTCGGCCAGACGGCTGAAGTCCAGCGCCTGCGCACCCGACACGATTCGCCCCGGCCAGGACAGGCCATAGGCGATGGGCACGCGCATGTCGGGCGTACCCAACTGCGCCACCACGGATGCGTCGCGGTACTGGACCATGGAATGGATGACGCTTTGCGGGTGGATCACAACTTCCAGCCGTTGGGGCGGCAGGCCGAACAGGTGGCGCGCCTCGATCACCTCCAGCGCCTTGTTCATCATGGTGGCTGAATCCACCGATATCTTGCGGCCCATGACCCAGTTCGGGTGGGCACATGCCTCTTCAGGTGTCACGTGGCGCAGCGTGGCCGGCGCGCGCGTGCGAAACGGCCCGCCGGACGCGGTGAGGATGATCTTTTCAACCCGCTCGTCCCAGGTAGCCGGGTCTTCGGGCAAAGACTGGAAGATCGCGGAATGTTCACTGTCTATGGGCAGCAACGTCGCCCCGCCCTTACGCACAGCGGCCATGAACAACTCGCCGCCCACCACCAGAGCTTCCTTGTTGGCCAGCAGCAAACGCTTGCCCGCGCGGGCAGCGGCCAGGCAAGGCGCCAGGCCCGCAGCACCGACGATGGCGGCCATGACGGCGTCCACCTCTTCATGGCTTGAGATCTGTTCGAGCGCGTCGCTCGCCATGAGAACCTGGGTGCCGAAGCCGCTTTCGCTCAGCCGCGATTGCAATTCGCGGCCATGCCGGGTGCTGGCCATGACGGCAAACTTCGGGCGAAACGTCGCGCACTGCGCCAGCATCTCGTCCACCCGCGTCGCGGCGCTCAGCGCAAACACCTCAAATTGATCCGGGTGCCGGGCGATCACATCCAGCGTGTTCGCGCCAACCGAGCCCGTTGAGCCCAATACAGTAATGCGCTGCTTCATCGGATCAGCGACGCCAGCATCATCGCCAGGGGCAAGGTGGGCAACAAGGCGTCAACACGGTCGAGCACGCCGCCATGGCCGGGCAGTAACCCGCTGGAATCCTTGACTCCGGCGCTGCGCTTGACCAGTGACTCCACCAGGTCGCCAACAACACTGAGCGCAGCCAGAAAGACCACAGCGACCAACAGCAGCCACCAGCCCGCACCTGCCAGGCGCGTGTAAAGGCTGGCCGATGCCACCTGAAAGTGGCTGTCCGCCGCCACCCAGGCGACTGCCAGCATCACCACACCCACCATGCCACCCCAGACACCTTCCCAGCTTTTGCCGGGGCTGATGGACGGCGCCAGCCGGCTGCGGGTGAATTTGAGCCCGAACGCCCGACCGGCAAAGTAAGCGGCTATGTCCGCCATCCACACCAGCAGCAAAACAGACAGCAGAAAATTGATGCCGATCACGCGCGCCTGGGCCACGGCCAACCAGGCCAGCCACAACGCCAGCAAACCAGCCACCAGGCGTACGGAGCGCGGAATGCGTGGCCAACCGGCAACGCCAGCACGCAGCAGCCACGCGCCACCCAGCACCCAGGCCGCACCCCACGCACTCCACAGCATGGGCAAGGGCCGCTGCAGCCACCCAGCCTGCCAGGCCAGGCCGCACAGCGCCAGGCAGGCCACCGCCAATGCGAGCGACGCGGGCTGGCTGCAGCCGTTGAGCCGGCCCCATTCCCACGCACCTGCTGCGATCAGCACCAGCACGATGGCGACGAACGGCTCGGGAGCCGGATAAAACAGTGCAGGCAACAGAATGGCCAGCAGGATGATGGCCGTGATGATGCGCTGTTTGAGCATGGAGGGGCGGCGGCGATCAGGCCGCCCGTTGTCCGGCTGGTTCGCCGGCCAGTTGGTCTGAGGTCTTGCCAAAGCGGCGTTCACGCTGGCCGTAGTCGGCAATGGCAGCGTCCAGTGCGGCCTCGTCGAATTCAGGCCACAGCTTGTCTGAAAAATACAGTTCGCAGTAGGCGGCCTGCCACAACAGGAAATTGCTGATGCGCTGCTCACCGCCGGTGCGGATCAACAGGTCAGGATCGCTCACATGGGCCAACGCCATGGCCTGGTCCATGCTGGTTTCAGTGATCGCCTCACCCCGGGCCGCCAGCCCGGCCGCAGCCTGGGCGATGTCCCAGCGGCCGCCGTAGTTGAAGCAGACGTTGAATGTCAGGCGTGTATTGCATGACGTCGCGGCCTCGGCCTGGACCAGGCCCGCGCGCACCTTGTCTGACAGCGCGGAACGGTCGCCCACAAAATGAATTCGCACGCCTTCGGCCTTGAGTTGCGGCACCTCTCGCGCCAGCGCAACAGCCAGCAGTTCCATCAGGCCTGATACTTCATCGGGCGGGCGGTTCCAGTTTTCGGACGAAAAGGCGAACACCGTGAGCACACGAACGCCGCGTTCACCGCAGTGACGCACGCAGGCGCGCAGTGCATCGACACCCTTCTTGTGCCCTGCCACCCGCGGCAGAAACCGGCGCGTGGCCCAACGGCCATTGCCGTCCATCACGATGGCGATGTGGTGTGGGACCGGTGAAGCGGCAGTCATGCGCAAGTCAGACCGCCAGGATTTCCTGCTCCTTGGAAGCCACCACCTGATCGATCTCGGCCACGTGCCGGTCAGTGACTTTCTGGATGTCGGCTTCCGCACGCTTCTGGTCGTCTTCCGAGGCAAGCTTGTCCTTGACCAGCTTCTTGACCGCGTCGTTAGCATCACGGCGCAGGTTGCGCACGGCGATCTTGGCGTTCTCGCCCTCTGTGCGCACGAGCTTGGTCATTTCCTTGCGCCGCTCTTCGCTCATGGGGGGCATGGGTACGCGGATCAGGTCACCCATGGACGCCGGGTTCAGGCCCAGGTCGCTTTCGCGGATGGCCTTTTCGATCTTGGCGCCCATGCCCTTTTCCCAGGGCTGCACGCTGATGGTGCGGGCGTCCAGCAGCGACACGTTGGCCACCTGGCTCAACGGGGTCATCGCGCCGTAGTAGTCGACCTGAATGCTGTCCAGCAGTGCCGGATTGGCACGGCCGGTGCGGATCTTGGTCAGGTTGTTCTTGAAGGCGGCAATGGACTGGTCCATCTTGCCCTCGGTCGTTTTCTTGATGTCAGCAATGGTCATGTGGTTCTCCTCAGGCCTGAGCGCTCGCCGTCAGGCATACACCAGCGTGCCTTCGTCTTCGCCCAACACCACACGCCTGAGCGCGCCGTGCTTGAAGATCGAGAACACCTTGATTGGCAGCTTCTGGTCGCGGCACAGCGCAAACGCAGTTGCGTCCATGATGCCCAGATTTTGCGCCATGGCATCGTCAAATGTAATTTTGTTGTACCGCGTGGCATGCGGATCTTTCTTGGGGTCGGCCGTGTAAACACCGTCCACCTTGGTGGCCTTGAGCACCAGCTCGGCCCCGATCTCAGCCCCGCGCAGGGCTGCGGCTGTATCGGTGGTGAAAAACGGGTTGCCGGTGCCGGCCGCAAAGATCACGACCTTGCCCTCTTCCAGGTATTGCAGCGCCTTGGGCCGGATGTAGGGCTCCACCACCTGTTCAATGTTGATGGCGGACATGACGCGGGCCGTCAGTCCCTGCTTGTTCATGGCGTCAGCCAGGGCCAGTGCATTCATGACCGTTGCCAGCATCCCCATGTAATCGGCCGTGGCACGGTCCATGCCGACCGAGCCTCCCGCGACGCCGCGAAAGATGTTGCCCCCGCCGATCACGACCGCCACTTCCACCCCCATGTTCACCACTTCAGCGACTTCCTCGACCATGCGAACGATGGTGGCTCGGTTGATGCCGAAGGAATCGTCACCCATCAGGGCCTCGCCGGACAGCTTCAGCAGGATTCGCTTGTGGGCTGGCTTGGCTTCTGGCATGGATGGGCTCCTTGGGTGTTGTTGAGTGTACTTAATGGTGGCGGTGAAAAAAGGGCGGCCGGTGGCCGCCCTGTGCATCAGGCCGAAGCCTTGGCGGCAGCGACCTGAGCGGCAACCTCGGCCGCGAAGTCGTCCACCTTTTTCTCAATGCCTTCGCCCACCACGTACAGCGTGAACGCCTTGACCGTGGTGTTGGCGGCCTTGAGCATCTGCTCGACCGTCTGCTTGTCGTTCTTCACGAAGGACTGGTTGAACAGCGAGACCTCCTTGAGGTATTTCTGCACGCCGCCTTCGATGCGCTTGGCAACGATTTCGGGCGACTGCGCTGGCTTGCCAGCGGCTTCTGCAGCTTTCTTGTCTTCTTCAGCCTTGCCTGCGGCAACTGCGCGCTCCTTGTCGATCAGGTCCGACGGCACGTCGGCGCTGGTCAGGGCCACAGGCTTCATGGCCGCCACGTGCATCGCGGTGTCCTTGGCAGCGGTTTCGTCGCCGTCAAACTCAACGACCACACCGATGCGCGTGCCATGAAGATACGCTGCCAGCTTGTTGCCGCCCGAGAAGCGCTTGAAGCGGCGAAAGCTCATGTTCTCGCCGATCTTGCCGATCAGCCCCCTGCGCACGTCTTCCAGCGTGGGGCCAAAGCCGTCCTGGCTGTAAGCCAGTGCACCCAGCGCGGCCACATCGGCCGGGTTTTGCGTGGCGATCAGCTCGGCGGCCTTGTTGGCCAGCGCCAGGAAGCTGTCGTTCTTGGTCACGAAATCGGTTTCGCAGTTGGTCTCGAGCAGGGCACCGGTCGTGCCGTCGATGTACGCGGACACAACGCCTTCGGCGGTGATGCGGGCGGCGGCCTTGCCAGCCTTGTTGCCCAGCTTGACGCGCAGCAGTTCCTCAGCCTTTTCCAGATTGCCTTCGGCCTCGGTCAGGGCCTTCTTGCATTCCATCATGGGGGCATCGGTTTTGGCGCGCAGTTCGGCGACCATGCTTGCGGTAATTGCAGCCATTTGTTACTCCGTTGTCTTCAGTTCAATCAATCAGTTCAGTTGTAAAAAAGGGGCTACCAGAGCCCCTTTTCACGGCTCGAAGGGCGCGTCAGGCGGCGGAGCCTTCTTCGACTTCAACAAATTCGTCACTGCCTTCAGCAACAGCCTTCACAACGTCGTTCACGGCGTTGGCGCGGCCCTCGAGGATTGCGTCGGCAATGCCGCGGGCGTACAGCATCACGGCCTTGGCCGAGTCGTCGTTGCCGGGGATGATGTAGTCGATGCCTTCGGGCGAGTGGTTGGAGTCCACAACGCCAACCAGCGGGATGCCCAGCTTCTTGGCTTCAGCGACAGCGATCTTGTGAAAGCCCACGTCGATGATGAAGATGGCGTCAGGCAGTGCAGTCATGTCCTGGATGCCGCCGATGTCTTTTTCGAGCTTCTCGATTTCACGGGTGAAGGTGAGCTGCTCTTTTTTGCTCAGGGAGTCCAGGCCAGCTTCCCGCTGGGCTTTCATGTCCTTCAGGCGCTTGATCGAGGTCTTGACCGTCTTGAAGTTGGTCAGCATGCCGCCGAGCCAGCGCTGGTCAACAAAGGGAACGCCTGCGCGCTGGGCTTCAGCGGAGACGATTTCGCGCGCCTGGCGCTTGGTGCCCACCATCAGGATGGTGCCGCGGTTCGCTGCAAGCTGCTTCACGAACTTCGTCGCCTCCTGGAACATCGGCAGCGACTTTTCCAGGTTGATGATGTGGATCTTGTTGCGATGACCGAAGATGAACGGGGCCATCTTGGGGTTCCAGAAGCGGGTTTGATGACCAAAGTGGACACCGGCTTCCAGCATTTGACGCATGGTTGCGGACATAAGCTAACTCCAAAGGTTGGGTCTAAAATCCAGCCCGCTTTGCACCCGGCAACTTGAAACCGGAATGCAACACCTTGATGGGCTGGTTTGCGTATTTGTTTTACCTTGGGGCAAAGCACAATGCTTGTGCCCATCAGCAAAACCCAAAGAGTATAGCAGGTCAGCCACGTTTCCCTTCTGAAAGACACATGCTTTCTGATATTCATGCCACCCGGGCGCGCATTCTTTCAGGCCAGACAGACGCCCAGGCCGAACTCGATCGGGCCATTGCGGCGGCCCGGTCGCCGGCCTGCGCCCACGCTTTCGTCAAGACCACGTTTGCTGACGCCCGCGAGGCTGCAGGCCATACGGCCTTGGCGCATCGACCGCTGGCCGGACTGGCCGTCTCGGTAAAAGACCTGTTTGACGTAGCCGGCCAGGTCACTGCAGCCGGCTCAACCGTGCTGGCCAATGCCGCCCCTGCCGCACAGGACTGCGCTGCGGTGGCCCGGCTGCGGGCCGCTGGCGCGGCGGTCATCGGCCGGACCAACATGACCGAGTTCGCGTTTTCGGGCGTAGGCGTAAACCCGCACCACGGCACACCGGCCAACGCCTGCGACAGCGCCACGCCGCGCATCCCGGGCGGATCGTCCTCTGGCGCGGCTGTGTCGGTCGCCACCGGCGCCGCCTTCGTGGGCCTGGGGTCGGACACCGGTGGCTCGATCCGCATTCCGGCGGCGCTGAATGGCATCGTGGGCTTCAAAAACACGGCGCGGCTGGTCCCAACCGCTGGCGCTGTACCGCTGTCCACCACGCTGGACACCGCGTGCGCCATGACGCGCAGCGTGCGAGATGCGATCACCGTTCACGAGGTGCTGGCGGCGCGCACCGTCACGCGCAGCGGCTCGCCGCTGTCGGGTTACCGGCTTGCCGTCGCCACCACGACCATGCTGGATGGGATGGAAGCCACGGTTGCCACCGCTTTTGAACGCACGCTCAAAGCGCTGCGCGATGCAGGTGCGCGCATTGACGAATTGACTTTGGCGCCGATCCAGGATCTTGGCGCCATCCAGTCCACCGGGGGCTTTTCCGCCGCCGAAAGCTACACCTGGCACCAGGACCTGCTGTCGCAACGAGGCGACGGCTATGATCCGCGCGTGCGCGCCCGCATCGAGCGCGGCGCCGCCATGAAGGCCTGGGAATATTTGGCGCTGGTGCAGGCCCGCCATGACTGGATTGCCCGCGTGGATCATGCCTTGGCCGGGTACGACGCTGTGCTGTCGCCCACGGTCCCCATCACCGCGCCGCCGCTGGCGTCTGTGGCGCCGGGCGTGCAGCGCGATGAAGAGTTCTTCCGCGTCAACGCACTGCTGCTGCGCAACCCCAGCGTTGTCAACATGCTGGACGGCTGTGCCATTTCCATCCCCTGCCAGCAGCCCGGTGAACTGCCGGTGGGCCTGATGATCTGGCATGGAGCCCTGCGTGACGACACCGTGCTGAACATCGCTCTACAGGCCGAAGCCGCCCTGGCCGCCGGGAGCGCGGCATGAGGGTCGCGATCGTGGGCGCCGGCATCATCGGCGTGACCACCGCATATGAGCTGGCCGCCGACGGCCATGAAGTCACGGTCTTTGAGCGGCGCAGCGCCGCCGCCGAGGAAACTAGCTTTGCCAATGCCGGAGTGGTCGCGCCAGGTTACGTCACACCGTGGGCCGCGCCGGGCATGCCGGGCAAGGTGGCAAGATACCTGCTCAGTCAACATGCGCCGGTCAAGCTCGCTCTGCCGCTGAATGGGAGCGAGCTCGCGTGGATGTGGAAATGGTTTCGCTCCTGCAAGCTGGAAACCTACCTGACCAACCGTGCCCGCATGCAGCGCCTGGCGTTCTACAGCCGCGACTGCCTGCACGACCTGACAGACAGGCTGCAACTGGACTACGACCGCAGCCCCGGCTACATGGTGCTGCTGCGCTCTGAGGCCGACAGCAAATTGATTCAGCCCGGTCTGCAGGTGCTGCGCGACGCGGGCGTTGCCTTCAGCGAAATCTCGTCAGACAAGGCCCGACTGATCGAGCCGGCGCTGAACCCCGACACACAATTCATGGGGGCTGTGCACCTGCCGTCTGACGAAGTCGGCAACTGCCGCCAGTTCGCCCTGCTGCTCAAAAAGGAAGCCGAGGCTTTGGGCGCACGCTTTGAGTTCAATGCCAATGTGGCAGCGCTGGATCCGTCGCACCCATCAAGCTTGGCCGTGCAAGGCGAGCCGGCGCCGCGTCACTTTGACGCCCTGGTGATGTGTGCGGGTCTGGCCAGTGCGAGCCTGCTGCGTCCGGTAGGCCTGAAGATTCCCTTGGCAGCGGTGTACGGCTACTCCATCAGCGCTCCGATCCGCGAGCCGCTGAACGCACCACGCAGCGCGCTGATGGACGAACGCTACAAGGTGGCCATTTCGCGCCTGGGCAACCGTGTGCGCGTCGCAGGCAGCGCGGAGATTGGCGGGCGGCCTGATGTCAAGCGCGCCGCCTCCATCCAGACCCTGTACAAGGTTCTTCATGACTGGTTTCCGGGCGCGGCGCATATATCGAACACTGGCGCCAGCGTGCAGGAATGGAAGGGCGCACGCCCGATGCTGCCGGATGGACCGCCGGTACTGGGTGCAAGCGGCCTGGCGGGCTTGTGGCTGAACCTGGGTCATGGCTCCAGCGGCTGGGCATTGAGTTGCGGCAGTGCCCGCATCCTTGCCGACCAGATTGCCGGGCGAACGCCCGGCGTGGACGTAGCCGGGCTGGGCCTGGGACGGCTGACCAAGGCATGAAGGCGCTCGCGCACAATGGCGCGATGCACCGTATCACCCCCACCCAAGCCTGGCCGCTGCACGACATTGCAGCCACCCGCGCGCTGGAGGCCGCCGCGCAGACAACACGTGCGCCACATGTGCTGATGCAGCGCGCAGGCCTGGCCGTGGCCCAACTCGCCTTGGCGGTCGCGCCGCATGCGCGCCGGGTGTGGCTGGCCTGCGGGCCCGGCAACAACGGCGGCGACGGCCTGGAAGCCGCCATGCACCTGCAGCAGTGGGGTCGCGCGCCTGTGGTGACCTGGCTCGGGGACGAAGCTACAGCCCCTGCAGACGCCCAGGCCTCGTTGGCGCGGGCACGCGAGTCGGGTGTGCAGTTTTCCGGTCAGGCATCCTCAGGGCTGCCCCCCCCAGATCTGTGCATCGACGCCCTGCTGGGTATCGGAAGTCAGCGCCCGGCCGAAGGCCGCATGGCAGCCTGCCTGGATGCGCTGTGTGCGTTCGCCGCACCCAAACTGGCCGTGGATATACCCACGGGCCTGGACCCCGACACGGGCACAGCCACCATGGGCGCGCAACTGGTGCGGGCCCGCTGGACGTTGAGCTTGTTGACGCTCAAGCCGGGGCTTTTCACAGCGCAAGGGCGCGACTTCGCAGGCGAAGTCTGGTTGGACACACTGGGCGTGGATGACGGTGCTGCGCCGCCATGTGCAGCACTGGCGGGCCCGACAGCAGCGCTGTTGCGCCCGCATGCGTCGCACAAGGGCAGCTATGGCGATGTGGCCGTGATCGGTGGTGCGACCGGTATGGCTGGCGCCGCGCTGCTAGCCGCTCGCGCAGCCCTGTACGGCGGTGCGGGCCGCGTATTTGCGGGTTTGCTGGCCCGTGATGCCCCTGCATTCGACCTGGGCCAAATTGAGCTGATGCTGCGCAACTGGCAAACGCTGGACCTGCAGGCAATGACGGTGGTGTGCGGCTGCGGCGGCGGTGACGCCGTGCGCGCCGTGCTGGGCACCGTGCTGTCAACCGCACAGAAACTCGTGCTGGACGCGGACGCGCTGAATGCCATCAGCATTGACCCACAATTACAGACCCTGGTGCGCGCACGCGCGCAACGGCGCCCTGGCACCACCCTCCTCACCCCCCACCCGCTGGAAGCTGCCCGGCTGCTGGGCACGGACACCTCAGCGGTACAGGCCAACCGCCTGCGTGCGGCTCAACAACTGGCGGATCAAACCGGATGTGTCGTCGTCCTCAAAGGGTCCGGCAGCGTGATTGCCCAGCCAGGGCGCACACCACTGATCAACCCCACCGGCAACGCGCGGCTTGCCACCGCGGGCACGGGTGATGTGCTGGCTGGCCTGGCGGGCGCCTGCCTGGCCGCTGGTGCGGATGCTTTTGAAGCGGCCGCAAGGGCGACCTGGCGGCATGGCCTGGCAGCAGACCAGTGGTCTGCGGACCAGCCCCTGACTGCAGGGGCCCTGGCCGCTCGGCTGTAGCGCCAGCCCTCAGCCTCGCCCGGCAAATGGCATCTTGGTCGCCATGACGGTGTGGAACATGACGTTGGCCTCCAGCGGCAGGTTGGCCATGTACAGCACGGACTGGCCCACGATGTTCACATCCATCAGCGGCTCCACGGCAATTTCACCGTTGGCTTGCGGCACGCCCTTGGCCATGCGCATCGCCATCTCGGTCCCGGCATTGCCCACGTCGATCTGACCCACGGCTATTTCGTGCCGACGCCCGTCCAGCGATGCGGTCTTGGTCAGACCCATCACCGCGTGCTTGGTGGCGGTGTAGGCGATGGAATTGGGCCGCGGCGTGTGCGCCGAGATGGAGCCGTTGTTGATGATGCGACCGCCCTTGGGGTCCTGCGCCTTCATGACGCGAAACGCGTTCTGGATGCAATAGAACATGCCGTTCAGGTTGATGTCCACCACGTTCTTCCACTGCTCGACGGTCAGCTCGTCCAGCGGCACGCCAGGCGCATTGACGCCCGCGTTGTTGAACAGCAGGTCCACGCGGCCAAAGGCCTGCACAACCCGGTCAAACAGCGCACGCACGGCCTGAGGGTCTGCCACGTCGGTGGGTACGGCCACAGCGCGCGGGCCTGCACCAGACTCAGCAACCACAGTCTCCAGCGGCTCGGCGCGCCGCCCCGCCAGCGCCACATGCCAGCCATCTTTCAGCAACGCCAGCGCCGCTGCCTTGCCAATACCGGTACCTGCGCCCGTCACGATCGCAATCTTGCTCATTCTCGAAAGTCTCCTGTGTTTTTCTGTCCATTCAGCGCCGCGATTTGCGGCTCTTGCTCTTGGCTGCCGCCTTCTTGACCGATGCCTTGAGCTCCTGGATGGGAGAACGGGGCACCCGATCAGCCGACGGTGTGCGCGCAGCCTTGGCTGCGCGCTTGGCGGACGACTTGGCTGGCACACCCTGCAGGGCGCCACGGCCTGTGGCGGGGCCGCCTGCGCCCTTGTCCTTCATGGCGCGCGACAGCAGTTCCTCGCCCTCGCGCACCAGGCGGAAGTCGATCTTGCGGCCGTCCAGGTCCACCCGGCTGACCTGCACGCGCACCCGTGAGCCGATGGCGTAGCGGATGCCGGTGCGCTCGCCGCGCAATTCCTGGCGCGCCTCGTCGAACTTGAAGTACTCGCCGCCCAGTTCGGTGATGTGCACCAGGCCCTCGACGTACATCGCGTCCAGCGTCACAAAGATGCCAAAGCTCGTGGCCGCCGTGACGACGCCACCGTACTCCTCGCCCAGGTGCTCGCGCATGTACTTGCACTTGAGCCAGGCTTCGACATCGCGGCTGGCTTCGTCGGCGCGGCGTTCATTGGCGCTGCAATGCAGGCCTGCAGCCTCCCAGGCCTGGGTGTCCTTGCTGGGTGGTGCTTCAGCCTTCTTCGGCTTTTGCCCCGGCGCACGAACGCGCGCAGCCAGACGGCGTGCCAGCTTTTCATGCGCCTCGCCCGGGGTGGGCAATGTGGGCAACTCGTACTTGCCGCCCGCCAGAATCGCCTTGATCACCCGGTGCACCAACAGATCGGGATAACGCCGGATCGGGCTGGTGAAGTGGGTGTAAGCCTCATAGGCCAGCCCGAAGTGACCGCTGTTGATCGGCGTGTAGATAGCCTGCGACATCGAGCGCAGCAGCATGGTGTGGATCTGTTGCGCGTCCGGGCGTTCCTTGGTCGCTTCGGCAATGCGCTGGAATTCACCCGGCGTCGGTTCGTCGCCAATCGTCAGGCCCACGCCCATGGCCTTCAGGTACCCGCGCAGGACGTCCTTCTTTTCAGGAGTAGGGCCCTCGTGCACGCGGTACAGGCCGTTTTGCTTGCTCTGCAAGATGAAGTCTGCACTGCAGACATTGGCCGCCAGCATGGCCTCTTCAATCAAGCGGTGGGCGTCGTTGCGGGTGCGCGGCACGATCTTTTCGATGCGGCCGTTCTCGTCGCAGACGATCTGAGTTTCCGTCGTCTCAAAGTCCACCGCGCCGCGCTGCTGGCGCGACTTGAGCAGTGCACGGTACACATCGTGCAGGTTCTCCAGGTCACCGATGCGGTCCTTGCGGCGCAGCGCCTCGGGGCCGCGCGTGTTGGCCAGAATGGCTGCCACCTCGGTGTACGTGAAGCGGGCATGGCTCCACATCACCGCCGGATAGAACTGGTAAGCATGGATCTCGCCGGCGCTGGACACCAGCATGTCACAGACCATGCACAGGCGCTCGACCTCGGGGTTCAGCGAGCACAGCCCGTTGGACAGCTTCTCGGGCAGCATGGGGATCACGCGGCGCGGAAAGTAAACGCTGGTGGCGCGGTCGTAGGCGTCGATGTCGATGGCGCTGCCGGTTTCCACGTAGCTGCTCACGTCGGCAATCGCCACCAGCAGCCGCCAGCCCTTGCCACGGCCGACCTTGGCGGGCTCGCAGTACACGGCATCGTCAAAGTCGCGCGCGTCTTCGCCGTCAATGGTGACCAGCGGCACGTCGGTCAGGTCCACGCGGTGCTTCTTGTCCTGCGGCCGCACCTTGTCGGGCAGGCCACGGGCCAGTGCGATACAGGCGTCTGAAAATTCATGCGGCACGCCGTACTTGCGCACGGCGATTTCGATTTCCATGCCAGGGTCGTCGATCTCGCCCAGCACCTCTTTCACGCGGCCTACAGGCTGGCCATACAGGCTGGGGGGCTCGGTCAGCTCGATCACCACCACCTGGCCCGGCTTGGCCGTGCCCGTGGCGCCCTTGGGCACCAGCACGTCCTGGCCGTAGCGCTTGTCTTCGGGGGCAACCAGCCAGACGCCGCTTTCATGCAGCAACCGGCCGATGATGGGCTGGGGCGGGCGCTCGACGATTTCAACGACGCGCCCCTCGGGGCGGCCCTTGCGGTCATGGCGCACGACACGCACTTTGACGCGGTCTTTGTGCAGCACCGCGCGCATCTCGTTGGGGGGCAGATAGATGTCGCCTTCACCGTCGTCGCGGCTGACAAAACCGTGGCCATCACGGTGGCCCTGGATCACGCCTTCAATTTCTTCGAGAAGGCTATTGGTGTGTCCGATATTTTTGATATAGAATCCTTGTTTTCCTGAAAGCCCAGGTGGCGGAATTGGTAGACGCACTAGTTTCAGGTACTAGCGAGTAACATCGTGGAGGTTCGAGTCCTCTCCTGGGCACCAAATATAAATTAAAAGCCGCCTTTTCAAGGCGGCTTTTTCTTTTTGGGCACCTGTCATTCAGACAGGCACCGCCACAAGGTCATGGCCTTGTGTGCCGACGATCCGGGCCCGGGTAAATTCCCCGACCTTGAGCGTCTTGCTGATCTTCTCGGGCGGCAGCAGTTTCACTGTGCCGTCGATCTCGGGCGCATCCGCATACGAGCGCCCTACCCCGCCTTTGCGCCCCAGCCCGGGCGCCGAATCCACCAGCACCTGCATGTTTGCGCCGATACGACGCAGCAGCCTTGCGGCAGACACTTCTTCGGCCACGGCCATGAACCGCGCGCGGCGTTCCTCTCGCAGTTCCAGTGGCAGCATGCCGGGGATGTCGTTGGCGACCGCCCCGTTGACCGCGCTGTAGGCAAAACACCCTGCCCGGTCGATCTGCGCTTCTCGCATGAAGTCCAGCAGGTGTGTGAACTCCTCTTCTGTCTCGCCGGGAAACCCGGCAATGAACGTGCTGCGAATCACGATCTCGGGGCAAGTCTCGCGCCAGCGCTGGATGCGCTCGAGGTTGCGTTCACCGCTGGCGGGGCGCTTCATGCGGCGCAGCACATCCGGGTGGCTGTGCTGGAACGGCACGTCCAGGTAAGGCAGCACCTTGCCCGTGGCCATCAGGGGAATGACCTCATCCACCGACGGGTACGGGTACACATAGTGCAACCTCACCCAGGCGCCATACGGGGCAGCAATGTCGCCCAGCGTCTGAACCAGTTCCAGCATGCGGGTCTTCACGGGCTTGCCGTCCCAGAAGCCGGTGCGGTACTTCACGTCTACCCCATAGGCAGATGTGTCCTGGCTGATCACCAGCAATTCCTTCACACCGCTTTCAAACAGCGCGTGCGCCTCTTTCAGCACATCGCCAATGGGCCGTGACACGAGGTCACCGCGCATGGACGGGATGATGCAGAAAGTGCAACGGTGGTTACAGCCTTCACTGATTTTGAGATAGGCATAGTGCTTTGGCGTCAGCTTCACACCTGCGGCTGGAACCAGGTCCACAAACGGGTCATGCGGTTTGGGCAGGTTGGCATGGACGGCGTCCATCACCTCCTGTGTAGCATGCGGCCCCGTCACGGCCAGCACGCTGGGGTGCATTTCGCGCACCATGTTGCCACCGCCCTCACCTGTGCGGGCGCCAAGGCAGCCGGTGACGATGACACGGCCGTTTTCTGCCAGTGCCTCACCAATGGTGTCCAGGCTTTCGCGAACGGCATCGTCAATGAAGCCGCAGGTGTTGACGATCACCAGGTCCGCGCCTTCAAAGGTCTTGGAGGTCTGGTAACCCTCGGCACTCAGTTGTGTAAGGATCAATTCGGAGTCGGTCAAGGCCTTGGGGCAACCCAGGCTGACGAACCCGACTTTGGGGATTTTTATCTCAGGGGAAAGAACATCGCTCATCCCCGTATTGTCCCAGTTATCTTTGTATTCAGCGTTTCAACCCAAAGGCGCCAAGCATCTGCTCGGTCTGTTTCTGCATTTGTTCCTGCATTTTGTCGAGCACGGTCTTGGACTGCTCGGCATAAGTGCCCATCATGCCCTGCACCATGGGGTTTTGCATGCTCATGAATTGCGCCCACATCTCGGGCGTAACGCCTTTGGACTGCTCGGTAAGCTTGGTCTGGACGTCGGTGAAGGCCTGCACGTTTTTTTCAAGGTATGAGCCGATGAAGCCCTGCATCGCATGCCCATAGAACCGGATGATGTTGGCCAGCACCGCCTCGGTGAACATCGGCGCGCCGCCAGCTTCTTCTTCCAGGATGATCTGCAACAGGATGCTGCGGGTCAGGTCTTCACTCGACTTGGCATCACGCACCACAAAAGACTCGCTGTCCATCACCAGTTGCTTGACCTCGGTCAGCGTGATGTAGGTGGATGTATCGGTGTCGTAGAGCCGCCTGTTGGGGTATTTTTTGATGATGCGCTGCGCGGGTTTGGCGGCGCCGGCTTTCTTGCTTTGCACTGGGGAACTCCTCGGTCTGGCTCGTGCGCCGGATGTACCTGGTGCACCGCAGCACATTCTAGGGAGCGAGCCACAAGGACCCCCCAAGGTTTACCCTGAGGATGTGTCACTTGTGATTCGGGAGATTGGTAGGCGCGATTGGACTCGAACCAACGACCCCCACCATGTCAAGGTGGTGCTCTAACCAGCTGAGCTACGCGCCTGAGAATTCGTTCGAGACCACGATTATAGCATCAGCGACGGCGTGCCGATCGCACACCCTGCACATCTGCCACCACGCCGAGCACGCGCGCTAGCCGTCCGGAGTCATTGACCTCTACCGTGAACGTCATCCACGCCGTGCCCTTGACCGACTGCGTCTGCACGCCGATGACATTCATTTTTTCCTTGGCAAACACCTCTGAAATGTCGCGCAGCAGGCCCTGCCTGTCTGCCGCATCCACCGATACATCCACGGGGTAAACGGCCTGCCCTTCGGACTTGGGGCTGCCCCATTCCACGTCGATCACGCGACCGGCGCTGCGCACGGCCATTTCGCGAAAGTTGCTGCAGTCGGCGCGATGCACGCTCACGCCCTTGCCGCGCGTGACAAAGCCGCCGATTGCGTCTGGCGGCGCGGGCTTGCAGCACTTGGCCAGTTGCGTCATCAGCGAATCAATGCCCACCACCAGAACGCCGCCCTTGGGCGATTTGTCAGGCACGCGAGACTTTTTAAGCAGCAGGAAGTCATCAGGCGCCAGCACCGGCTCAGGTGGGCGCAGCAGTGTCTCGATGCTGCGCAGCGAGTACTCATCCTTGCCCACCACTTCAAACAAATCTTCGGCCGCCTTGAAGCCCAGCTTGGACGCCAAGTCGTCCAGCTTCATGGCGGTTTTGCCTTCGCGCTGCAACAGCTTTTCAACCGACTCACGGCCGCGCGCAATGGTCTCGTGACGTACCTGTTCGTTAAACCAGGCGCGAACCTTGGCCTTGGCCCGATGGCTGGCCAGAAAGCCCAGTTCGGCGTTGAGCCAGTCGCGTGACGGCCCGCCCTCCTTGACTGTGGTGACCTCTACCGTCTGGCCGTTGTGCAGCGGCGTGTTCAGCGGCACCATCGCACCATCCACGCGCGCGCCACGGCAGCGGTGGCCCAGGCTAGTGTGCACGCTGTAGGCAAAGTCCACCGGCGTGGCGCCCTGGGGCAGCTCCACCACCGCCGCGTCGGGCGTCAGCACATAGATGCGGTCCTCAAACAATCCCTGGCTCGCCCCGGCCAGGTCGCGCTCCCAGGCCAGCAACTGGCGCAGCACGGCGATCTTGGCGTCGTAGTCGCCACTGGCTGATACACCCGCATAGCCCTTGGCACCCGCCTCTTTGTAGGCCCAATGCGCGGCCACGCCATGTTCGGCATGATCGTGCATGGCCTGCGTGCGGATCTGGATCTCAATGGGTTGACCCACTGCGTCGCGCACCACGGTGTGCAGCGACTGGTAGCCGTTGGGTTTGGGCTTGGCGATGTAGTCGTCGAACTCTTCCACCAGCGGTGTAAAGCGGTCATGCACCCAGCTCAGTGCGGCGTAGCAGTCTTTCACGGCAGGCACCACCACACGCAAGGCCCTCACGTCGAACACCTGGTCAAAGTCCAGCGACTTGCCGCGCATCTTTCGCACAATGCTGTAGATGTGCTTGGGCCGGCCATGCACAGTGGCTGCGACGCCTTGTGATTTCAACTCGGTTTCCAGCGTCTGGCGCAGCTGCTCGACGTAGGCTTCACGCTCCACCCGCTTTTCATCCAGCAGCCTGGCAACCCTCTTGTAGGTGTCCGGCTCCAGGAAGCGGAAGGCCAGGTCCTCCATCTCCCACTTCACCTGCCAGATACCCAGCCGGTTGGCCAGCGGTGCAAACACCTGCAGCGATTCGCGCGCCACGCTGGGCGGCGCCATGGTCTTGCAGGCCGCGTGGTAGCGCAGCGTCTGAAGGCGCGACGCAAGTCGCAGCATCACCACGCGCAGGTCGCGCGAAAACGCAAGCAGCATCTTGCGCACGTTTTCTGTTTGCGCCTTGGGGTCGTCCACCAGTTGGGCCGACGATTCGGCCGCGCGCGACAACTGCTGCACGCGCACCAGCTTGGTGGTCTCTATGGCCAGTGCGGCAAAACTCTCGCCAAACGCCTTGGCAATGACTTCCTGGGGCTTGTTCAGATGCTGGCAGGCATAGACCAGGTAGCTGGCGGCCTGCATGGCCTCGGACCCCCCCATGGATTTCAAAATTGCGGCCACCGCGTCCGCATGAGCCAGCGTGTTCTCGCCCGTGTCCAGAGCCTCGCCGGCGATCAGGGGCTCGGCGAAAGCGCGCGCGCGGGCCAACGCGCCAACCTGCACGGGCAAGCCCTTTTCGGTCGCAGCGATCAGTTCGGGAACAGGCGCGGCGTCGGATTTATCCACTGTCAGGCTTTTCATCCGGCAGGGCGTTCCATGTCAACAGAGCAGGAACGAGGCCACTGCCTCTACCTGGTCAGGCGCCACAAACGTCGGCGCATGGCCGACGCCGGCAAATTCAACCAGCCGCGCGCATGGCCCACGGTGCGTCATGGCCTGGGCCGTTTCGCGTGACAGCAAATCGGATTGCGCGCCCCGCGTAACCAGGGTCTGCGCCTTGATGCTGTCAAACAACTGCCACAGCGTCGCCTCGCCCTGCACGGCGGCTTCCTGCGTGATGGTTCGAAACGGCACAGCAATTGCAGGGTCATAGTGCAACGTGAGCGCGCCATCGGGTAACGCACGGACCATGGCGCGCGACAGGTCCAGCCATTGCTGGGGGGTATGGGGCCCAAAGGTGGTAGACACGGCCCACATGGCGTCTGCCGCCTGCTGCAATGATTCAAACCGCGTCGGATAACCCAGATACGTGCCAATGCGCTGCAACGCCTGCCACTGGATGACAGGCCCCACATCATTGAGCACCAGCTGGCGGGCCGGGGCCGGCAACGGCAGGCCCGGCGTGCCACAGACAACCATGCCGATCAGCCCGCCCATGCTCGTGCCAACCCAGTCCAGTCCAGTAACGGGCGAATTCTGGTGCACCTGCGCCAGCATGGCGAGCATGTCCGCTGCATAGCCGGGCAGTTGATAGCCCATGGGGTCCTTGAGCCACTCGCTGCGCCCACGACCCACCACGTCGGGGCACACCACCCTCAGCGCACCACCACCGCGCGCTACCAGAGCCTGAGCCAGCACGTCAAAGTCGCGGCCCTGGCGTGACAGCCCGTGCACGCACACCACCACATGGCCCGCTGTCGGGTCGCCCCACTGCCACCAGGCCATGCGATGGCCGCCAGAGGCGTCGGGACAGGATACGTAGTTCAGCGTAGGCTCGGTCATGGTGCAATCAGCATTCCAAGGCACTGTAATTCATCTGGAGATCCCTAAATGCTTCAAGGAAAAACCGCCCTCGTCACCGGCTCAACCAGCGGCATCGGCCTGGGCATCGCCAAGTCGCTCGCCCGCCAGGGCGCCAACATCGTGCTCAACGGCTTTGGCGACGTGGAAGGCCCCAAGGCCGAAGTCGCCGCCCTGGGCGTCAAGGTGGCCTACCACGGAGCGGACATGAGCAAGCCCGCCGAAATTGAAGACATGATGACGTTCGCCGCCGCGCAGTTTGGCCGTGTGGACATCCTGGTCAACAACGCCGGCATCCAGCATGTGGCCAATGTCGAGGATTTCCCGGTTGAAAAGTGGGACGCCATCATCGCCATCAACCTGTCCAGCGCGTTCCACGCGACCCGCCTGGCGCTGCCCGCCATGAAGGCTGCCAACTGGGGACGCGTGATCAACGTGGCTTCTGTACACGGCCTGGTGGCGTCGGCCCAGAAATCAGCCTATGTGGCCGCCAAGCATGGCATCGTGGGCCTGACCAAGGTGACCGCGCTTGAGAACGCCACCACCGGCGTGACCTGCAACGCCATCTGTCCCGGCTGGGTACTGACCCCGTTGGTGCAAAAGCAGGTCGATGCCCGCGCCGCCGCCAACGGCTGGACCAACACGCAAGCCACCACCGAGCTGCTGCGCGAAAAGGAACCCTCGCTGCAGTTCACCACGCCTGAAGAGCTGGGTGAACTGGCGGTGTTCTTCTGCTCCCCAGCCGGCAACAACGTGCGCGGCGTGGCGTGGAACATGGACGGTGGCTGGGCGGCCCAGTAGCGTTATTTCAGCTGCACGGACCCCGACACCGTGACCATCACGGTGCTCTTGCCCGCCTCCACCGGCACGGGCATGTCGGCGGCAGCTGATTTGGCCTCCATGGCCATCATGCGCGGTCGCGGGAAGCCGGAGTCATTGGCGTTGACCGACACCTCGCGCAGCGTGTAGCCCGCAAAGCCAAAGCCGGCGGCCAGCTCGGACGCCTTGGCCTTGAAGCGGTCAATGGCCTGCTTTTGCGCATCCGTTTCCACCAGCGTGCGTCGCTCGCGGCTCAAGCCAAAGCCGACGTTGCCCAGTGTGAGACCCGGAATCTTGCCCGCAGCGGCGCTGATACGCGCAAAGTCGCGCCCTTCGAGCACCAGCTCGGCCGAGCCTTGCCAGCCGCTGATCTTGCCGTCACGGTTGTGACGCGGGTACAGGCTGAAGTTACCGGTGCGCACATCCATCTGGCCGGGCGAGGCCGTCTTGCGGGCCTCGGCCAGCGCGGCGTCCAGCGCCACCTTGAGCTGGTTTTGCACAGTGGCGGCATCGGCGCCTTCACGAACAGTGTTCAGCGTCATGACCAGCAGATCCTGCTGCACGTCCACCGTACCGCTGGCGGACAGCTGCAGCACATTCTGCGGTGCCGCCCACGGTCCCGGTTGAGCCCACAGGCCGGTAGTTGCAGCCGCCAAGGCGCATGCTGCTATTAATTTTGTAGCTTTCATGGGTTCTCCCGTTTGATTTCGAAAAGGCATGGTACCGGCGCTGGGGTCTGCCGTGGGACAAGTCAGGGCCGCCAGTACATGGAACGTCCGGCCCTGGGCCGCGTTCACTTCGCGCAGGTGAAGTGCTTGCTGCGTGGGGCAACATTTGTAACACTATGTCAAGGCACTGGGGAAATCCCGCACAGCCCCAGCCAAGGCCTGCAGAATCGGCTCTGTTACATATTTCGTTGGAGCAACATGAACCAAGCAGCAGCCCGAACCGACAAGATCATGGTGGTGGACGATGACGCCCGAATCCGCGACCTGCTTCGCCGCTACCTGACCCAGGAGGGGTTCGAAGTCATCCTGGCTGAAGACGGCAAGGCCCTGAACCGCCTGATGCTGCGCGAAACGGCCGACCTGATCGTGCTGGACCTGATGATGCCCGGCGAGGACGGCCTGTCGATCTGCCGCCGCCTGCGCGCAGCCAACGACCGCACCCCCATCATCATGCTGACCGCCAAGGGCGAGGACGTAGACCGCATCGTGGGGCTGGAAGTCGGCGCCGACGATTACCTGGGCAAGCCCTTCAATCCCCGCGAGCTGCTGGCCCGGGTGCACGCCGTGCTGCGCCGCCGCCCCGCGCAGGAAGCGCCCGGTGCACCGTCCAGCGACAACGAAGTCGTCACCTTCGGCCCGTTTGCCTTTGATCTCGGCGCGCGCACCTTGCACAAGAACGGCGAGGAGTTGCCCCTGACCACGGGCGAATTTGCCATGCTCAAGGCGCTGGTGCGCCACCCGCGCCAGCCGCTGTCGCGTGAAAAGCTGGCCCAGCTGGCCCGCGGCCGCGAATTCGAGCCTTTTGACCGGAGCCTGGACGTGCAGGTTTCGCGCCTGCGCAAACTGGTCGAAGTAGATGCCGCCGCACCCCGCTATATTCAAACGGTCTGGGGCGTGGGATACGTGTTCGTACCCGATGGTGCTGGTTGATCGTTAACCGCCATTGCCTTGCCCCGGCACGCAACGCACAATCACAGCCCGGGGTAAAGAAACCTTGATTCGCGCAGTCACCACCAGCATCGACGCCACGGGGCCCGCCCCGCTTGAAACCGCACCCGCGCCGCTTGAAATGCGCCCGCGAGTGGGGTTGAGCCTGTTCTGGCGCACATTCTTCCTTCTGGCGCTGCTGCTCATCGGCAGTATCGTGGCCTGGCTGCAGACCTTTCGGGCACTGGAATTTGAACCACGTGCCGTACAGACCGCCCAGCAGATTGCTTCGCTGGTCAACCTGAGCCGTGCGGCGTTGGTCCATTCCGACGCCATTGCCCGCGTCTCCCTGATCAAGACGCTGGCTGATCAGGAGGGTGTGCGCATCCTGCCGCGCGAGCCAGGCGACAAATTTGAGCTGTTCGATGCCGAATCACTGGACGAACGCGTGGTGGAGGAGCTGGCCACCCGTCTTGGCAAAGGCACTGTGGTGGCCAGTGTCGTCAACAAGGAGCCGGGCCTGTGGATTGGTTTCAAGATCGATGCCGACGCCTACTGGCTGCTCATGGACCGCAACCGTTTTACACCTGTGGGCGGCAAGACCTGGCTGATCTGGCTGGTGATTGCCGCGGCGCTGTCACTTGCGGGCTCGGCCGTGATTGCACGTCTGATCAACCGGCCGCTCAAGCAGCTGTCGTTCGCTGCGAGCCGCGTGCGCGACGGCGACTTTGACGCCAGCCGGCTGGACGAAAAAGCCGTGACCAGCGAAATCCGCGAAGTCAACATCGGCTTTAACCGCATGGCCCAGCAGCTGGCCAAGATCGAGCAGGACCGCGCCGTCATGCTGGCCGGCATTTCGCATGACCTGCGCACGCCACTGGCGCGCCTGCGACTTGAAACCGAAATGAGCGTGGCCGACCAGGACGCTCGCGACCACATGGCGGCGGACATTGACCAGCTGGACGCCATCATCGACAAATTCCTCGACTACGCGCGCCCCGACCATGCGGAGCTCAAGCCCGTGCTGCTCAACGACGTGATCGAAGCCTGCCTGTACGCCGTGCAGGACCAGGGCGACATGCGCATCAACCTGGACGTGACCAAGGGCCTGTACGTGCTGGCCGATGAGGTTGAGCTGGCTCGCGTGCTGTCCAACCTGCTGGAAAACGCACGCCGGTATGGCAAAACGCCCGAGACCGGCATTGCGGTGGTGGACATTGCAGCCAAGGCGCGCGGCGAGTGGGTGCTGCTGAAGGTTCGCGATCACGGCATGGGCGTGTCTGCCGACGCGTTACCCAACCTGATCAAGCCGTTCTTCCGGGGTGACGCGGCACGCACAGCCGCCACGGGGGCCGGCCTGGGCCTGGCCATTGTGGACAAGACCGTGCAGCGAATGGGCGGCATCTTTGCGCTGGCCAACACCACGTCGGGCGGGTTGGCGGCGCATATCAAGCTGCAAAAGCCCAAGCCCGAATAGGCCCGGTGCTGCGGCTCAGCGGGTCAGCAACACCACCGCGCGCGCCTCAATGCAAAGCCCCTGCCCCACGGGGCCCAGTTTTTCTGCCGTCTTGGCTTTGACGTTCACCTGATCCACTGCAACGCCCAGTGCTGCAGCAACTGATGCGCGGATGGTGGCCATGTGCGGCGCCAGGCGCGGCGCCTGGGCGATCACGGTGCTGTCTACGTTGCCCAGTTGCCAGCCGGCGTCGCGCACGCGGCGCGAGGCTTCGGCCAGCAGAACGGCAGAATCCGCGCCCTTGAAGCGTTCGTCCGTATCGGGAAAGTGCGTGCCGATGTCGCCCAGACCGGCCGCTCCCAGCAGCGCGTCGGTGATGGCGTGCAGCAGCACGTCGGCATCGGAATGGCCCAGCAGGCCGCGTTCATAGGGAATGTGCACGCCGCCGATGACGAGCTTGCGCCCTGGCACCAGCGCATGCACGTCCCAGCCTTCTCCCACACGGATAGTCATCGGGTTTTGCTCCTGAGCACGGCCTCGGCCAGTGCGAAATCATCGGGATAGGTGACCTTGAAATTCTGTGCACCGCCAGGCACCAGCAGCGGTTTATGCCCCAGCGCCTCCACGGCGCCGGCCTCGTCGGTGACGGTGTCCCCCGCCTTGGCCAGAGCGCCTTGCAACATGCCGATGCGAAACATCTGCGGCGTTTGCGCCAGCCATTTGCCGCTGCGGTCCACCGTGGCGCTCACTCGGCCGCCTGATTCGCTCTTGAGCGTATCAGCCACCCGGTGGGCCAGCAGCCCGCCCACCGCGTCCTGCGCGCAGGCGTCGATCAGGGCGTTGATCAGCGCGGGCGTCACCAGGCAGCGTGCGGCGTCATGCACCAGCACCCAGTCACCGGGCGCCGCCCCCCGTTCCAGCAGCGCCTGCAGGCCGTTGCGCACGCTGGCAGCCCGGGTGGCGCCACCACAATCAAGCAACTCAAACGGCGCTTCAAGGGCACCCAGAAAAACGTCCCCTGGCGCCACCACCACCAGGCAGCGCTCAATGCGGGGCACCGCTGCAAACGCCGCCAGCGTGTGCTGCACCATGGGCCGGCCGGCCACGGGCTCGTATTGCTTGGGAATGGCGGTGCCCGCGCGGCTGCCAGATCCCGCGCAGGGCACCAGGGCAAAAAAGCGGGAATGGGGGGAATGCGGCGTGCTGACAGTCATGGGCTGGCCCCCATTCTAGAATCGGGCCTGCACACCCCTCCCTTTTCCGGCGAGGGGTGTTTGCTATTTTTCTCATGGACTTACCCAAACTCGTTCCCGGCAAGCGCTTCACCCTGCCCCGCCCTGCGGGCTCGGCAGACGCGTTGCTGCTCGCCCACCTGGCCCAGCGCGAAAAGGCGGCCGGCAAACTCATGGCCATCGTCACGTCTGACGCGGCCGACGCGCAAAGGCTGATGGAGGAGATCGCGTTCTTTGCCCCGGGCATCCGCACCGCCCTGTTCCCCGACTGGGAAACGCTGCCTTACGACAGCTTTTCGCCGCACCAGGACCTGATCAGCGAACGCCTGGCCACGCTGTGGCGTATCAGCCAGAAAGACAAGGACACCGGCGCAGACGTGGTGGTCGTACCCGCCACCACGGCGCTGTACCGCGTGGCGCCGCCATCGTTCCTGGCGGGCTACACCTTCCAGTTCAAGGTCAAGCAAAAGCTGGACGAAGCCAAGCTCAAGGGCCAGCTCACCCTGGCGGGCTACAGCCATGTGACGCAAGTGGTCAGCCCCGGCGAATACGCGGTGCGCGGTGGGCTGATTGACCTGTTCCCCATGGGTTCGCTCGTGCCCTACCGCGTGGACCTGTTTGACGACGAGATCGACAGCATCCGCACCTTTGACCCCGACAGCCAGCGCAGCCTGTACCCGGTACCCGAGATTCGCCTGCTGCCAGGCCGTGAGTTCCCGATGGACGAAGCGGCTCGCGCCAAATTCCGCAGCCGCTGGCGCGAGCTGCTGGACGGCGACCCCACGCGCAGCCGCATTTACAAGGACATGGGCAATGGCGTGGCCACCGCCGGCATCGAGTACTACCTGCCGCTGTTCTTTGACGACACAGCCACGGTGTTTGACTACCTGGGTGCCGACGCCACCGTGGTGCTGCATGGCGACCTGGAGCCGGCCTTCCAGCGCTTCTGGCAGGACACCAAGGACCGCTACCGGCTGGTCCATGGCGATCCCGAGCGGCCCGTGCTGCCGCCCGAATCGCTGTTTCTGGGCACGGAACAGTTCTATGCGCGCGCCAACGAGCACGCCCAACTGGCCGTGCGCCCGGCCATTGAAGACGTGGCCGACAACGCGTATTTCCAGAAGCTGGGCGAGCTGTCGGTGGTGCGTGGCGCCGACGACCCATTGGCACGGCTGAAGGCCCATGTTCGCAACACACAGCACCGCGTGCTGCTGCTTGCCGAAAGCGACGGGCGGCGTGAAAGCCTGCTGGACTTTGTGCGCGCCAGCCAGCTGTCGCCGCCCGCCTTCGACTCACTGGAAGAGTTTGCCGCCAGCGACGAAAAGCTGGGCATTGCCACTGCGGCGCTGACCACAGGCTTCAGCTGGATGGAGCCGGGCATCGACTTCGTGACCGAAACCGAGCTGTTTGCCGCTGGCCCCACCACGCGCCGGCGCAAAAAGCAGGAGCAGGTCAGCGACGTCGAGGCGCTGATCAAGGACCTGAGCGAGCTGAACGTGGGCGACCCGGTGGTGCACAACGCCCACGGCATCGGCCGCTACAAGGGACTGGTCAACATGGACCTGGGCCAAGGCAGCTCGGAGTTCCTGCACCTGGAATACGCCGACAAGGCCACGCTGTATGTGCCCGTGAGCCAGCTGCACCTGATCAGCCGCTACACCGGCGTCAGCGCCGACGAGGCGCCGCTGCACCGCCTCGGCAGCGGCCAGTGGGACAAAGCCAAACGCAAAGCCGCGGAGCAGGTGCGCGACTCGGCGGCCGAGCTGCTGAACATTTATGCCCGGCGCGCCGCACGCGAGGGCCATGCTTTCCGCTACAGCCCGCACGACTACGAAACCTTTGCCACCGACTTCGGCTTTGAAGAAACAGCCGACCAGCGCGCCGCCATCCACGCCGTCATCCAGGACATGATCAGCCCGCAGCCCATGGACCGCCTGGTCTGTGGCGACGTGGGCTTTGGCAAGACCGAGGTGGCCTTGCGCGCCGCGTTCATTGCCGTCACGGGCGGCAAGCAGGTGGCGTTCCTGGCGCCCACCACGCTGCTGGCCGAGCAGCACTACCAGACACTGGTGGACCGCTTTTCCAAATGGCCGGTCAAGGTAGCCGAAGTCTCGCGCTTTCGCTCGGGCAAGGAAATCACGGCGTCGCTCAAGGGCATTGCCGACGGCAGCGTGGACATCGTGGTGGGCACGCACAAGCTGCTTTCCGAGTCCACCAAGTTCAAGAACCTGGGCCTGCTCATCATTGACGAAGAGCACCGCTTTGGCGTGCGCCACAAGGAGGCCATGAAGGCCCTGCGCGCCGAGGTCGACGTGCTGACGCTCACTGCCACCCCCATCCCGCGCACGCTGGGCATGGCGCTGGAGGGCCTGCGCGACCTGAGCGTGATTGCCACCGCGCCGCAGCGGCGCCTGGCCATCAAGACCTTTGTGCGCAACGAAGGCAACGGCGTCATCCGCGAAGCCGTACTGCGGGAATTGAAGCGTGGCGGGCAGATCTACTTCCTGCACAACGAGGTGGAGACCATCGAGAACCGCCGCGCCAAGCTCGAAGAAATATTGCCCGAAGCCCGCATAGCCGTGGCCCACGGCCAGATGCCCGAGCGCGAACTGGAACGCGTGATGCGCGACTTTGTGGCCCAGCGCTACAACCTGCTGCTGTGCTCCACCATCATCGAGACCGGCATTGACGTGCCCACCGCCAACACCATCGTCATCAGCCGCGCCGACAAGTTCGGTCTGGCCCAGCTGCACCAGCTGCGCGGGCGCGTGGGCCGCAGCCATCACCAGGCCTATGCCTACCTGATGGTGCCCGACACTGACGGCCTGACCAAGCACGCCAGCCAGCGGCTGGACGCCATCCAGCAGATGGAAGAGCTGGGCAGCGGCTTCTACCTGGCGATGCATGACCTGGAAATCCGCGGCGCGGGCGAAGTGCTGGGTGAGAACCAGAGCGGCAACATGATGGAAATCGGCTTCCAGCTGTACAACGAGATGCTGTCGGAAGCCGTGCGCAGCCTGAAGGAGGGCAAGGAGCCCGACCTGTTGAGCCCGCTGTCGGTCACGACCGACATCAACCTGCACGCCCCCGCCCTGCTACCCGACGACTACTGCGGCGACGTACACCTGCGCCTGAGCTTTTACAAAAAGCTGGCTACGGCCAAGAACACCGACCAGATCGACACGCTGCTGGAAGAGATCGTGGACCGCTTCGGCAAGCTGCCGCCCCAAGCCCAGACACTGATCGACGTACACCGCCTGCGCGTGATCGCGCGGCCCTACGGCGTGGTCAAGGTGGACGCGGCGCCGGGTGTCATCCACATCACCTTCAAGGCCAACCCGCCGGTGGACCCGATGCGCATCATCGAGCTGGTGCAAAAGAACCGGCACATCAAGCTGGCGGGCAATGAAAAGCTGCGCATCGAGCGCGAACTGAAAGAGCCCAAGGACCGCGCGCAGATGGTGCGCGATGTGCTGCGCTCGCTGGGGCAGCCCAAAGTGGATTCCGCGCCGGCCGCAGCGAGTGCAAAGTGACATATGCCATGGCATATGCTAACCTTGGGATGACCGCCCCTCCAAAGGAGCCGCCCATGACTGACCACAAAGTCGCCGAACCATCCGCCGCCTACCTGGTGCAAATTGCGCCACGCCACGTGCGCCTGTTTCGCAACGGCGCCAACCAGGCTGTGCGCATTCCGCGCGAATTTGAGCTGCCCGGCAACGAGGCGCTGATGCACCGCGAGGGCAACCGGCTCATTCTGGAACTGGTGCCAGACAAGCCCAAACGGGGCACGGCAGCAGCGCTGCTGGCCGCGTTGGATGAAATGGCCAAACTGGGCCCTATCGACGAAGAGTTCCCCGATGTGGATGCGGGCCTGCTACCCCTGGACGACATTGATCTGGGTGAAGACTGATGGTGACAGACGCGCATTTGTACTTGCTGGACACCAACATCATGTCGGACATGATGCGCAACCCCGAGGGCATGGCAGCGCAACGTTTTCGCAACCTGCTGACCGAGGATGAAACCTGCACCCTGTGCACCAGCGTGATCGTTCAGTGTGAGCTTCTCTTCGGCTTGAGGCGGCGCACCCACCCACGCTGGCACACCCACTATCAGCTGCTTTTGGGGTCGGTGAATGTCATGCCACTTGAACCCGAAGTCGCAGCACATTACGCCTCGCTGCGCGCCCGCCTGGAGCAGGCCGGCACACCCATTGGCGCCAACGACACACTCATCGCAGCGCACGCGCTGGCGCTGGGCGCTACGCTCGTCACGGCCGACACCGAATTTGCCCGCATCGCGGGCCTGCAAACCGAAAACTGGCTTCAATAAACCACCATGCCTGCTACTGAAATCTCCCCCGGCCTCACCGTCCAGAACTTCACGCCCCCGCTCAAGCTCAGCGACTTCAAGCTGATTGCGTTTGACATGGACTCCACGCTGATCAACATCGAATGTGTGGACGAAATCGCCGACGCCGCAGGCCGCAAGGCTGAAGTCGCCGCCATCACCGAAGCCGCCATGCGCGGCGAGATCACTGACTACAAGGAAAGCCTGCGCCGGCGCGTGGCACTGCTGCGCGGCGTGACCGTGGCCGACATGGAGCAGGTCTACACCGAGCGGCTGCAGTTGAACCCCGGCGCCCGCGAACTGGTCGCCGCCTGCAAGGCTGCCGGCCTGAAGGTGCTGCTGGTGTCGGGCGGCTTCACGTTCTTCACAGACCGTGTGCGGGACACATTGGGGATCGACTACACCCGCTCCAACGTGCTGGAGGTTGAATCCGGTCCCAACTGCGGCCAGCTCACCGGCCGCATGGTGGACCAGGAATGGGGCGACATCTGCGACGGCGACGAGAAGCGCCGCATGCTGATGCAAACCTGCCAGCAGCTGGGCATTGACCCCAAACAGGCCATCGCCATGGGTGACGGCGCGAACGACCTGCCCATGATGGGCGTGGCCGGCCTGTCGGTGGCCTACCAGGCCAAGCCGGCCGTGCGTGCCCAGGCCATGGTCGCCATCAACAACGGCGGCCTCAACCGCCTGCTGGAAGTCGTGCAGTGTTAACCTGAAAATCTATGCAAGAGCCCAACCCGCTTCAGTCCCCCACCATCGAATCGCGCGCCTTCATCTGGCTGCTGGCCGCCGTCACGCTGGCGTTCGGCCTGATCATCTGGCCGTTCAGCGGCGCGGTGCTGTGGGCGCTGTTCATTGCCATCGTGTTCATGCCACTGCAACGGCGCCTGAACAAGCGCTGGGCTCATCGGCCCAACCTGGCCGCGCTGGTCACGCTGGCCGTCATTGTGCTGATCGTGATCATCCCGATGGCATTCGTCACCGCGTCCATGGCGCAAGAGGCATCCGGCCTGTATGAGCGCATCCGATCGGGCGAGCTCAACGTGGGGCTGTATTTCCAGCGCATGGTGGACGCGCTGCCGTCGTGGCTGCACCAGTTGCTGGACCGCTTCGGCCTGGGCAACCTGGGCGCCATGCAGCAAAAGCTGACCGCCGCCGTGGCGCAAAGCGGCCAGACACTCACGACGCAGGTTTTTTCCATCGGCCAGAACACCCTGGAATTCGTGGTGAGCTTTTTCATCATGCTGTACCTGCTGTACTTTTTGTTGCGCGACGGCCCCGAACTGGCCGCACAGATCGGCGCGGCCGTGCCGCTGAACCCGGTGCACCGCCGTCGCCTGTTCGGCAAATTCGTGACGGTCGTGCGCGCTACGGTCAAGGGCAACATCCTGGTGGCCATGATCCAGGGCGCGCTGGGTGGCATTGCGTTTGCCGTGCTGGGCATCCCGGGCGCGCTGCTGTGGGGCACGATCATGGCCTTTTTGTCACTGCTGCCGGCTGTGGGTGCAGCGCTGGTCTGGGGGCCGGTGGCCATTTATTTCCTGGCCACAGGCGCCTGGCCGCAGGCCGCAGGCCTGATCGCCTGGGGCGTGCTGGCCATCGGTCTGGTAGACAACCTGCTGCGCCCGTTTCTGGTGGGCAAGGACACCAAGATGCCTGATTACCTGGTGCTGCTGTCCACCGTGGGCGGCATGGCCATCTTTGGCATCAATGGCTTTGTGGTCGGCCCGGTCATTGCGGCAATGTTCATCGCCGCATGGGA
>CALRYY010000010.1:0-75791 GCA_943372515.1 Ramlibacter sp. 2FC
CGCAGTCCAGCGTCACGTCAAAAACGCAGGCACCGAACTCGTCGGTCATGTCGGCCTGCAGCTGCAGGCTCTTGCGCATGCGCGCTTCGACACCGCTGTAATGGTCGCAGACCGGCAAAAAACCGGTCCGCGCCTGGGCGCCAAGAAGAACGTCGCGCGGATGGGCCACGAAATTACAGCAGGTGCGCGACGCCGGCCTGCTCGTCTTGCAGCTCTTTCAGCGTCTTGTTGATGCAAGCCTGGCTGAATTCGTCGATGGCCAGGCCCTCCACCACCTTGTACTCGCCGTTTTCGGTGGTCACCGGGAAACCGAACATGGTGTCCGCGGGGATGCCGTACTGGCCGTCCGACGGGATGCCCATGGTGACCCACTTGCCATTGGAGCCCAGGGCCCAGTCGCGCATGTGGTCGATGGCAGCGTTGGCGGCCGATGCGGCCGACGACAGGCCACGGGCCTCGATGATGGCGGCGCCGCGCTTGCCCACCGTGGGCAGGAAGGTATTGGCGTTCCAGTCCTGGTCGTTGATCATGTCCTTGACCGATGCGCCGCCGATGGTGGCAAAACGGTAATCGGCATACATGGTGGGCGAGTGGTTGCCCCAGACGGTGAGCTTTTCAATGTCAGCCACGGCCTTGCCGGTCTTGGCAGCAATCTGGCTGGCAGCACGGTTGTGGTCCAGGCGCAGCATGGCGGTGAAGTTCTTGCGCGGCAGGTCGGGCGCGCTCTTCATGGCGATATAGGCGTTCGTGTTGGCGGGGTTGCCCACCACCAGAACCTTGACGTTGCGGCTGGCCTCCGCGTTCAGGGCCTTGCCCTGGCCAATGAAGATCTGGCCGTTGATCGCCAGCAGCTCGGCGCGTTCCATGCCGGCCTTGCGGGGCATGGAGCCCACCAGCAGGGCGTAATCGGTGTCCTTGAACGCCGTCATCGGGTCGCTGTGGGCTTCCATACCCACCAGCAGCGGGAATGCGCAGTCTTCCAGCTCCATCATCACGCCCTTGAGGGCTTTTTGCGGGCCTTCGGCCGGGACTTCCAGCAGTTGCAGGATGACCGGCTGGTCCTTGCCCAGCATTTCACCGGAGGCAATGCGAAACAGCAGGGCGTAACCAATTTGACCGGCGGCGCCAGTAACGGCAACGCGGACGGGCTTTTTGCTCATGGAAAATCTCCGAAGGAAGTGTTGTGAAACCGGCGTTGGCAGCGACCCCGCGCACAGGTGGGCAAAGCCGTGCAAATCAGCCCGCAAGTGTACTCGCGAAAACCCTGAAACGTCAATTTGTCTTATGTCTTATATAAGATATGATTCACCGACTTTTCAAGCCTTTCCAGAAGCTGACCACGCATGGCCCAAACCTCCCCTTCCACGCTGAGCGACATCGCGTCCGGCGTTGATGCGCCGGTGCAGCCCACGCCCGCCTTCAGCCCGCTGTACCAGCAGATCAAGGGCCTGATCCTGCAAAGCCTGCAGGCCGGCGAATGGAAACCGGGCGAGGCCATCCCCAGTGAGATGGACCTGGCCGCGCGTTTTCGCGTGAGCCAGGGGACGGTGCGCAAGGCCATTGACGACCTGGCCGCCGAAAACCTGGTGGTGCGCCGCCAGGGCAAGGGCACGTTTGTGGCAACGCACTCAGAGCAGCACGTGCAGTACCGCTTTTTGAAGCTCATGCCCGACAGCGGCGACCTGGACAGCGAGGGCCCGGCCCAGCGCCAGATCGTGGAATGCAAGCGCCTGCGCGCCAGCGCCGAGGTGGCCCGCGCGCTGGCCCTGCGCTCGGGCGACGCCGTGCTGCAGGTGCGCCGCATCCTGTCGTTCGGCGGCGTGCCGACCATCCTGGAAGACCTGTGGCTGCCCGGCAGCACGTTCAAGGGCCTGAGCGCAGAGCAGATGGCGCTCTACCAGGGGCCCACTTATGCGATGTTTGAAGTCGAGTTCGGCGTGCGCATGGTGCGTGCCGAGGAAAAAATCCGCGCCATTGCCGCCGATGCGCAACAGGCCGGGCTGCTGCTGGTGCCTGTGGGTACGCCGCTTTTGAGCGTGGAACGCGTGGCCTACACGTACAACGATGCCCCCATGGAACTGCGCCGCGGCGTCTACCGCACTGACACCCACCACTACCGCAACGCACTGAGCTGAAGCGCTCACGCAACAGCGTGTTGCTGCGCGCTCACCCAGACGAATTCATGGTCAAAGATGCAACCCCCGTGTCAGGTTTGTGCGTTGCAATAGAATTTTGAGTTGTCTGCATCTGACAAATAACAACGCGGTTACATCAAATCCCACGAAAGTTCACATGACCGAGCTTGCCAAGAAGCGGCCTGAATTCCGCAATATCAACGCCCTGACGGACCTGCCGTCGTACCGGCTGCCCGCCGCCGGCATCGTGTCCATCCTGCACCGTATCAGTGGCGTGCTGATGTTCCTGCTGATGCCCTTCATCATCTGGATGTTCGACACCTCCGTCACCTCCGAATACTCGTTTGCCCGCTTCAAGGCCGCCTTCAACAGCGGCCTTGGTTTTGTGCCCGGCTGGTTTGTGAAGCTCGTCGCGCTGGCGCTGATCTGGGCGTTCCTGCACCACTTCATTGCCGGGCTGCGCCATCTGTGGATGGACGTAAGCCACACGGCGGTGAGCAAGGAATTCGGCAAATCCTCGGCCGTTGTGACCCTGGGCTTGAGCGTTTTGCTCACGGTGGTGCTGGGTGCCAAATTGTTCGGCCTTTATTAATCAGCCAGGAGCATCCAAAAAATGTCAGTGAATTACGGCTCCAAGCGCATCGTCACCGGCGCACATTACGGCCTGCGCGACTGGCTGAGCCAGCGCGTCACCGCGGGCCTGATGGCCCTGTTTACCCTGATCGTGCTGGCCCAGGTGATCTTCAGCCGCGGCCCCATCAGCTATGACAAATGGGCCGGCATTTTTGCCAGCCAGTGGATGAAGGTGCTGACCTTTACCGTCATCGCCGCTCTGTTGTGGCATGTCTGGGTGGGCATGCGCGATGTCTGGATGGACTACGTCAAACCCGTGGGCCTGCGTCTGGTGCTGCAGATCTTCACGATCGTCTGGCTGACCGGCTGCGCCGGCTGGGCCATCCAGGTGCTGTGGCGGTTGTGATGGCCCACCCCCGAAGCGCCTTCGGCCGGGCCCCCTCGGGCCTTGCCCTCTCCCCCTCCAGGGGGCGCCACCAGCGGCCCGGCAAAGCCGGCTCCGCGATGGCCCCAACAATGAACAACTCCAACTGAAGCGCCCCACATGAGTTACACAAGCAAAAACATCACCACGCGCAAGTTCGACGTCGTCATCGTCGGCGCGGGCGGCTCGGGCATGCGCGCCTCGCTGCAGCTGGCGCGCGCCGGCCTGAACGTCGCCGTGCTGTCCAAGGTGTTCCCCACCCGTTCCCACACCGTGGCGGCCCAGGGCGGCATCGGCGCATCGCTGGGCAACATGTCCGAGGACAACTGGCACTACCACTTCTACGACACCATCAAGGGCTCGGACTGGCTGGGCGACCAGGACGCCATTGAATTCATGTGCCGCGAAGCACCCAAGGTCGTGTACGACCTGGAACACATGGGCATGCCGTTTGACCGCAACCCCGACGGCACCATCTACCAGCGCCCGTTCGGTGGCCACACGGCCAATTACGGCGAAAAGCCCGTGCAGCGCGCCTGCGCCGCGGCCGACCGCACCGGCCACGCCATGCTGCACACGCTGTACCAGCAAAACGTGAAGGCCAAGACCAGCTTCTTTGTGGAGTGGATGGCCATGGACCTGATCCGCGACGCCGAAGGCGACGTGACGGGCGTGACCGCGGTCGAGATGGAAACGGGTGACCTGCACGTGCTGCACGCCAAGACCGTGCTGCTGGCCACCGGTGGCGCGGGCCGCATCTTTGCCGCGTCCACCAATGCCTTCATCAACACCGGCGACGGCCTGGGCATGGCGGCGCGCGCCGGCATCCCGCTGGAAGACATGGAGTTCTGGCAGTTCCACCCCACCGGCGTGGCCGGCGCGGGCGTGCTGCTGACCGAAGGCTGCCGCGGAGAAGGCGCGATCCTGCTCAACAGCAACGGCGAGCGCTTCATGGAGCGTTACGCCCCCACGCTGAAAGACCTGGCGCCGCGCGACTTCGTGTCGCGCTGCATGGACCAGGAAATCAAGGAAGGCCGTGGCTGCGGCCCCAACAAGGATTACATCCTGCTCAAGCTGGACCACCTGGGGGCAGACACCATCCACAAGCGCCTGCCATCGGTGTACGAGATCGGCGTGAACTTTGCCAACGTCAATATCACGCGCGAACCCATCCCCGTGGTGCCGACCATCCACTACCAGATGGGCGGCATCCCGACCAATGTGCATGGGCAGGTGGTGACGCAAAAGGGTGACGTTCACAACGCGGTGGTCAACGGCCTGTACGCCGTGGGCGAATGCTCTTGCGTGAGCGTGCACGGCGCCAACCGCCTGGGCACCAATTCACTGCTGGACCTGCTGGTGTTTGGCCGGGCTGCAGGCAACCACATTGTCGAATTTGCCAGCCGCACCAAGTCCTTCAAAGACCTGCCGGCCGGCGCCGCCGACCTCACACTGGAGCGCCTGAACCGCCTGGAAGCCACCACCGGCGGCGAATACGCCCAGGACGTGGCCAACGACATCCGCGCCAGCATGCAGCTGCACGCCGGCGTGTTCCGCACCCAGGCCAGCATGGACGAGGGCGTGACCAAGATTGCCGACCTGCGCGAACGCGTCAAGGCCATCACGCTCAAGGACAAGTCCAAGATCTTCAATACCGCCCGCATCGAAGCGCTGGAAGTGGAGAACCTGATCGAATGCGCCCAGGCTACCATGGTGTCGGCTGCGGCCCGTCGCGAATGCCGCGGTGCCCACACGGTGAGCGATTACGAGCGCCCCGCTGACGATCCAGTCTCGCCGCTGGGCCGCGACGACGCCAACTGGATGAAGCACACGCTGTGGCACAGCGCCAGCAACAGCCTGACGTACAAGCCGGTCAACCTGAAACCACTGACGGTCGAGTCGGTTCCGCCGAAGGTCCGTACGTTCTAGTACGTAGCCGCTTACCCCGTAAAGTCCAACAAAAGCCCACGCCATGACAAAACGCACTTTCCAGATCTACCGTTACGACCCGGACAAGGACGCCAAGCCGTACATGCAGACCATCGAGATCGAGCTCGACGGCCATGAGCGCATGCTGCTGGACGCGCTGATGAAGCTCAAGGCGCAGGACCCCACGCTGTCGTTTCGCCGTTCGTGCCGCGAAGGTGTCTGCGGCTCCGACGCCATGAACATCAACGGCAAGAACGGCCTGGCCTGCCTGACCAACATGAACACGCTCAAAGGCACCGTGGTGCTCAAGCCCCTGCCCGGCCTACCGGTCATCCGCGACCTGATCGTGGACATGACGCAGTTCTTCAAGCAGTACAACTCCATCAAGCCGTACCTGGTGAACGACAACGTGCCCCCCGAGACCGAGCGCCTGCAGTCGCCCGAGGAACGCGAAGAGCTCAACGGCCTGTACGAGTGCATCCTGTGCGCGAGCTGCTCGACCAGCTGCCCCAGCTTCTGGTGGAACCCGGACAAGTTCGTCGGCCCCGCCGGCCTGCTGCAGGCCTACCGCTTCATCGCCGACAGCCGCGATGAGGCGACAGCAGAGCGCCTGGACAACCTGGAAGACCCGTACCGCCTGTTCCGCTGCCACACCATCATGAACTGCGTGGATGTGTGCCCCAAGGGACTGAACCCGACGATGGCCATTGGCAAGATCAAGGAGCTGATGGTGCGCCGCGCCGTCTGAACGGAATGGAAGAAGCGCTACTGGACGAAAGGTCTCTCAGCAAGCTGCGCTGGCGCTGCCGCCGCGGCCTGCTGGAAAACGACCTGCTCATCGAGCGTTTCTTCAAGAAGTACGAGTCGGGCCTCACGGTCCGCCAGGCCGACGGCCTGAACCTGTTGATGGATTTGGCAGACAACGACCTGCTGGACCTGCTGCTTGCGCGCAAGGAACCAGAGGGCGACATAAATACAAGCGACGTGAAGCAAGTGCTCGAAATGCTCAGGATTCAAGAAAAGGAACGTTATGAAACTCGCTGACAACAAAGCCACCCTGTCGTTCTCCAACGGCAGCCCCAGTGTTGACCTGCCCGTGTACCACGGCAGCATCGGCCCGGATGTCGTTGACATCCGCAAGCTGTATGCCCAGACCGGCATGTTCACCTACGACCCCGGCTTCCTGTCGACGGCGGCCACCCAGTCGTCCATCACCTACATCGACGGCGACAAGGGCGAGCTGTTGTACCGCGGCTACCCCATCGAGCAGCTGGCCACCGAGTGCGACTTCATGGAAACCTGTCACCTGCTGCTGTACGGTGACCTGCCCAACGGCGACCAGAAAACCAAGTTCACCAAGCTCGTGACCAACCACACCATGGTCAACGAGCAGATGCAGTTCTTCCTGCGGGGCTTTCGCCGCGACGCGCACCCCATGGCCATCATGACCGGCCTGGTGGGCGCCCTGTCGGCCTTCTATCACGACAGCACCGACATCAACAACCCGGAGCACCGCGACATCTCGGCCATCCGCCTGATCGCCAAGATGCCCACGCTGGTGGCCATGGCGTACAAGTACACGGTGGGCCAGCCCTACATGTACCCCAAGAACGAGCTCAGCTACGCGGGCAACTTCCTGCACATGATGTTTGCCACGCCCTGCGAGCCTTATGTGGTCAACCCGGTGCTGGAGCGCGCGCTGGACCGCATTTTCATCCTGCACGCCGACCACGAGCAAAACGCATCTACCTCCACCGTGCGCCTGTGCGGCAGCTCGGGCACCAACCCGTTTGCCGCCATTGCAGCCGGCGTGGCCTGCCTGTGGGGCCCCGCGCACGGCGGCGCCAATGAAGCCGCGCTGAACATGCTGGGCGACATCCAGAAGAACGGCGGCGTGGAGAAAATCGGCGACTTCATCAAGCAGGTCAAGGACAAGAACTCCGGCGTCAAGCTCATGGGCTTTGGCCACCGCGTGTACAAGAACTACGACCCCCGCGCCAAGCTCATGCAGGAAACCTGCAAGGAAGTGCTGGGCGAGCTCGGCCTGCACAACGACCCGTTGTTCAAGCTGGCCATGGCCCTGGAAAAGATCGCCCTGGAAGACGAATACTTCGTCTCGCGCAAGCTCTACCCGAACGTGGACTTCTACTCCGGCATCGTTCAGCGCGCCATCGGCATCCCGGTGCCGCTGTTCACCGCCATCTTTGCGCTGGCCCGCACGGTGGGCTGGATTGCCCAGCTCAACGAAATGATCGGCGACCCGGAATACAAGATCGGCCGCCCGCGCCAGCTGTTCAGCGGTGCCGTGCCGCGCAACGTGACGCCGATCGGCCAGCGCTGATCCAGAGCGCCCCGGAATCTCGCTGAAGCCCGCCGCGCGCAAGCCGGCGGGCTTTTTCTACGCGGGTAGTATTCTTGGTTTGCGATGGCAAGAGTTGTCTTTCAGTGGGAAAATTCAGGCATCTCATCGCCATTCACGATGCCCCCGTGAAACCTTCCGAGCGCAACTTTGCCCGCCGCATCGACCTCACTTCGCTACAGCTGTTTGTGGCGGTGTGCGAGCTCGGCTCCATCGGCCGCGCAGCAGAGCGGGAGTTCATCGCCGCCTCCGCAGTCAGCAAGCGCCTGTCGGACCTGGAGGCAGCGCTTGAAACGCCATTGCTGCACCGCCACACCCGCGGCGTGAATCTCACCCCCGCCGGTGAAAGCCTGCTGCACCACGCGCGCTCGGTGCTGTTCGGCCTGGAGAAGATGCAGGCCGAGCTCAGCGAATACGCCGATGGCGTGCGCGGCCATGTGCGCATCCACGCCAGCATCTCGGCCGTGGTGCAGTTCCTGCCGGAAGACCTGGGCGCGTTTATCCGCCAGCATGGCGAGGTCAAGATCGACCTGGAAGAACACCTGTCCAGCGAAGTGGCGCGCGCCGTGCAGGAGGGTGCTGCCGACCTGGGCGTGTGCAATACCGGCAGCGTGGGCCGCACAGCCCTGGGCGAGTTGCAGTCACTGCCCTACCGGCAAGACCAGCTGGTGCTGGTGGTGCCGCGCGGCCACGCCCTGGACGGGCAAGGCCCCGTGCCCTTCATCGACACGCTGGCGTTTGACCATGTGGGCCTGCACGCCAACAGCTCCATCTACCTGGCCATGCACCAGGCCGCCCAGCAGGCCGGGCGTGTCATCCGCCTGCGCATCCGCGTGACGGGCCTGGACACCATGTGCCGCATGATCGACAAGGGCCTGGGCGTGGGTGTCATGCCGCAGCGCGCGTTTGAGCTCATGCGCGGCCTGGGTGCGTTGGCTTGTGTGCCGTTGGCCGATGAATGGGCCATGCGCCGCATTGAGCTGCTGGCACGCGACTTCTCTACCCTGCCCGTGACGGCCCGCCTGCTGGTGGACCATCTGCGCAACCAGGCCACATAAGCACCCCGAATAAAATTCAACCAGACCAACAAGGAAACACCCCATGGGACGCACGCTGTACGACAAGATCTGGGACGAACATGTCGTCCACACCGAAGAAGACGGCACCGCCATCCTCTACATCGACCGCCATCTGGTACATGAGGTGACCAGTCCGCAGGCGTTTGAAGGGCTGCGCCAGGCCGGCCGCAAGGTCTGGCGCGTCAGTTCCATCGTGGCCACCGCCGACCACAACACCCCCACCACCGGCTGGGAGCTGGGCTACGACGGCATCACCGACCCCATCAGCAAGGAGCAGGTCACCACGCTGGACGACAACATCAAGGAGTTTGGCTCGGCGGCCTACTTCCCGTTCCTGTCCAAGCGCCAGGGCATCGTGCACGTGATCGGGCCGGAACAGGGCGCCACGCTGCCGGGCATGACGGTGGTGTGCGGCGATTCGCACACCTCCACACACGGCGCATTCGGGGCGCTGGCGCACGGCATCGGCACCAGCGAGGTCGAGCACGTCATGGCCACGCAAACCCTGCTGGCCAAGAAGGCCAAGAACATGCTGGTGAAGGTGGAGGGCAAGCTGGCCCCCGGCATTACGGCCAAGGACGTGGTGCTGGCCATCATCGGGCGCATCGGCACCGCCGGCGGCACGGGCTACACGATTGAATTCGCAGGCTCAGCCATTCGCAGCCTGTCCATGGAAGGCCGTATGACGGTATGCAACATGGCCATTGAAGGCGGCGCGCGCGCGGGCCTGGTGGCCGTGGACGAGAAAACCATCGCGTACGTGAAAGACCGTCCGCTGGCCCCCAAGGGCGTTGAATGGGACCAGGCCGTCGCCTACTGGAAAACGCTGCAGTCGGACCCCGACGCGAAGTTCGACGCCGTGGTGGAACTGGATGCCGCTCAGATCGTCCCGCAAGTCACCTGGGGCACTTCGCCCGAGATGGTGCTGGGCGTGGACGCCCACGTGCCCGATCCGGACAAGGAGAAGGACGCCAACAAGCGCGGTGCCATCGAGCGCGCGCTGACCTACATGGGGCTGGAACCCGGCAAGGCGCTCAACGACATCCACGTAGACAAGGTCTTCATCGGCTCGTGCACCAACAGCCGCATTGAAGACATGCGTGAAGCCGCCGCAGTGGTGAAGAAGCTGGGCCAGAAGGTCGCCAAAAACGTCAAACTGGCCATGGTGGTGCCGGGCTCCGGCCTGGTGAAGGACCAGGCCGAGCGCGAAGGCCTGCACGAAATCTTCAAGGCCGCGGGCTTTGAGTGGCGCGAACCCGGCTGCTCGATGTGCCTGGCCATGAACGCCGACCGGCTCGAGCCGGGTGAACGCTGCGCTTCCACCAGCAACCGCAACTTCGAAGGCCGCCAGGGCGCGGGCGGGCGCACCCACCTGGTCAGCCCGGCCATGGCTGCGGCCGCCGCCGTGCACGGGCACTTTGTCGATATCCGAAAGTTTTCCTGATCATGCAGAAATTCAACGTACACAAGGGCCTGGTCGCGCCCATGGACCGCGAGAACGTGGACACCGACGCCATCATTCCCAAGCAGTTCCTCAAATCGATCCGCAAGACGGGCTTTGGCGTGAACCTGTTTGACGAATGGCGGTACCTGGACCACGGCGAACCCGGGCAAGACCCGGCCAGCCGCAAGCCCAACCCCGACTTCGTGCTGAACCAGCCACGCTACAAGGGCGCCTCGGTGCTGCTGGCCCGCAAGAACTTCGGCTGTGGCTCGTCGCGTGAGCACGCGCCCTGGGCACTGGACCAATACGGCTTTCGCGCCATCATTGCGCCCAGCTACGCCGACATCTTCTTCAACAACTGCTTCAAGAACGGCCTGTTGCCCATCGTGCTGTCCGAGGCGCAGGTGGACCAGCTGTTCAACGAGGCGGCGGCCTTTCCCGGCTACCAGCTGACGGTGGACCTGGAGCGCCAGGTCGTCATCAAGCCCGACGGCGCCGAGTTGCCCTTTGAGGTTCAGGCGTTTCGCAAGTTCTGCCTGACCAACGGCTTTGACGACATCGGCCTGACACTGCGCCAGTCGGACAAGATCAAGGCGTTTGAGGCCCACCGCCTGACGCAAAAACCCTGGCTGGCCAACACCCTGGCCGGCTGAACCCAACACAAGAAAAAGCACCATGAAAATCGCAGTTCTGCCGGGTGACGGCATTGGCACAGAGATCGTCGCCGAGGCCGTCAAGGTCCTCAACGTCCTGGACCTGAAGTTCGAGATGGAAACCGCCCTGGTCGGCGGCGCCGCGTACGAAGCGCACGGCCACCCGTTACCCGATTCCACCCTCAAGCTGGCCAAGGAAGCCGACGCAGTGCTGTTTGGCGCCGTGGGCGACTGGAAGTACGACAAACTCGACCGCCCCCTGCGCCCCGAGCAGGCCATCCTGGGCCTGCGCAAGAACCTGGGCCTGTTTGCCAACTTCCGCCCCGCCATCTGCTACGAGCAGCTCGTCGGCGCCTCCAGCCTCAAGCCCGAGCTGATCGCGGGCCTGGACATCCTGATCATCCGCGAGCTGACCGGCGACATCTACTTCGGCCAGCCGCGCGGGCGCCGCACGGCAGTGGACGGGCACTTCCCCGGCGCCGAGGAAGCTTTCGACACCATGCGCTACAGCCGCCCTGAAATTGAACGCATTGCGCACGTGGCGTTCCAGGCTGCACGCAAGCGCAGCAAGCGTGTGACCAGCGTGGACAAGGCCAACGTGCTCGAAACCTTCCAGTTCTGGAAAGACGTGGTGACCGACGTGCACAAGGAATACCCCGACGTGGTGCTGGACCACATGTACGTGGACAACGCGGCCATGCAGCTGGTGCGCGCGCCGAAGAAATTCGACGTGGTGGTCACGGGCAACATGTTCGGCGATATCCTGAGCGATGAGGCCGCCATGCTGACGGGCTCCATTGGCATGCTGCCTTCGGCCAGCCTGAATGCCAGCAACCAGGGCCTGTACGAGCCCAGCCATGGCAGCGCCCCGGACATCGCCGGAAAAGGCATTGCCAATCCTTTGGCTACAATACTGTCCGCTGCCATGATGCTCCGCTTTTCACTCAACCAACCCCAAGCCGCCGACCGGATCGAGTCTGCGGTCAAGGACGTGCTCGCGTCGGGGTTGCGTACGGCGGACATCTGGTCTGAAGGCACCACCAAATCCAGCACCCGTGAAATGGGTGACGCGGTCGTGGCTGCCATCACCAAAACCATTACCAAGGGCTAGAACAGCTCCGGTTCGTCACGCGCCCTCCCCGGCCCAGACGAGCCGGGGAAACCAGATAACTTTTCTGAAAGGGCGATAGTGATGAGCAAGGTTGGAAATCTCGTAGGCCTCGTCGGTTGGCGCGGCATGGTGGGTTCGGTCCTGATGGACCGCATGCAGGCCGAAGGTGACTTCGGTCTCATTGAGCCCGTGTTCTTCTCCACCTCCAATGCGGGCGGCAAGGCCCCGGCGCAGGCCAGGAACGAAACCACCCTCAAGGACGCCTACGACATTGACGCACTGAAGAAGTGCGACATCGTCATCACCGCCCAGGGCGGTGACTACACCACCGAAGTCTTCCCCAAGCTGCGCGCTGCCGGCTGGACGGGGCACTGGATTGACGCCGCGTCCACCCTGCGCATGAAGGACGACGCCATCATCATTCTGGACCCGGTCAACCTGCCGGTCATCAAGAATGCCCTGGCCAAGGGCGGGCGCAACTGGATCGGCGGCAATTGCACGGTCAGCTGCATGCTGATGGGCGTGGGCGCCCTGTACAAGGCCGGGCTGGTGGAATGGATGAGCTCCATGACCTACCAGGCGGCGTCCGGCGGTGGCGCCCAGCACATGCGCGAGTTGCTGACGCAATTCGGTACGCTGAATGCTGAAGTGCGCAGCTTGCTGGACGACCCCAAGTCCGCCATCCTGGAAATCGACCGAAAGGTTCTGGTCAAGCAGCAATCACTTACTTCGGACGAAACGGCCAACTTCGGCGTGCCGCTGGGCGGCTCGCTGATTCCGTGGATCGACAAGGACCTGGGCAATGGTGTGAGCCGCGAGGAATGGAAGGCCGGCGCCGAGACCAACAAGATCCTGGGCCAGGGCGCGCAGTTTGGTACGGCCGAAACGCCGGTGGACGGCTTTTGCGTGCGCATCGGCGCCATGCGCTGCCACAGCCAGGCCCTCACCTTCAAGCTCAAGAAGGACGTGCCCCTGGCCGACATCGAGGCCCTGCTCGCGGCCGACAACGCCTGGGTCAAGGTTGTTCCCAACAACAAGGAAGCCACGCTCAAGGACCTGACGCCCGTGGCCGTGACGGGTACGCTGGGCATCCCGGTGGGCCGCATCCGCAAGCTGGCCATGGGGCCGGACTATGTGGGCGCATTCACCATCGGCGACCAGTTGCTGTGGGGCGCGGCCGAGCCGCTGCGCCGGATGTTGCGCATCCTGCTTGACGCATAATCCGCGGCACCCCAGACATACAACGGCCTGTAATCAGTGGTTACAGGCCGTTGTCACATGACAACATCGGGCGCTGTGTAACGAGCCGCGATTCAAGCGCGCCGAAGTTAAAAGCTGTCTCAGCTTGTCAGCCTAAGACATTGATGTTATGGTCGTTTTAGCAAATTCAGTGGCAAGGCTGTTGTCCGCATGATCAGAAAAAAGTTGCCTGCAGACCAAGCAATGGAGGCGCACAAATTGACGGGAAAGCCGCTGCGCTGGCAAGCATCCGCCTTGGCATTGGCAGCAGCTGTTGCCGTTGGTGCCTTCAGTCCAGATGCCCGGGCCCTGGCCTTGGGCCGTATCACGGTCCAGTCCGCGTTGGGCGAGCCCCTGCGCGCCGACATCGACATTCCCGAAATCACACCTGAAGAAGCGGCCAGCCTGCGCGCCACGGTCGCTTCGCCTGAGGCCTTTCGTGCCGCGGGGCTTGAATACAGCCCGGCCGTTGGCAACCTGGTCATCACGCTGCAGCAACGCCCGGGTGGGCGCATGTTCCTGCGTTTGACGAGCGACCGCACCGTCAACGAGCCCTTCGTCGACCTGATCCTGGAGGCCAACTGGTCGTCCGGACGCATCGTGCGCGATTACACGATGCTGTTCGATCCCCCGAACCTGCGTCCGGCCTCGCCGCCGGCAGCTTTGGTCGCGCAGGTTCCTGCTGCACCCGCTGCCCGTCCCGTGGTGCCTGTGCCCTTGCCGGCACCTTTGCCACCCGCCTCCGTTGCACCGCCCAGCATCGCACCCAGGCCAGCACCCGCGCCTGCGCCGCGGCCCGCTGCCGTGGCCCCAGCGCCCGTTCAACAAGCCGCTGCGCGGCCCGCGCCGGCACCGGCTGACGGCCGCAAGGTCACCGTCCAGGCTGGCGATACCGCCGGCAAGATCGCTGCTGCCAACAAACCCGCGAGCGTGTCGCTGGACCAGATGCTGGTTGCACTGCTGCGCGCCAATCCCGACGCCTTCATTGCAGGCAACATCAATCGGGTAAAGGCTGGCGCCGTGCTGGACCTGCCGTCCGCCGAACAGGCCGGATTGGTGGAGCCCGGCGAGGCAGGCCGTACCGTGGTCGCGCAAAGCCGCGATTTCAATGAATTCCGCCGCAAGCTGGCCGAGGGCGTGCCAACGTCCCAGGTCGCAGCGGCCGATCGCCAGGCCACCGGCAAATTGCAGGCCAAGGTCGAAGACAAAAAGCCTGCAGCCGCCGCACCCGACAAACTCACCCTGTCCAAGGGTGCCGTGCAGGCCAAGGCCGCAGAAGACAAAATCGCCAAGGAGCGACAGGCCAAGGAAGCCGCCGCCCGCGTGGCCGAACTGAACAAGAATATCGCCGAGCTGAGCAAGGTGGGGGCTGCAACCAGCCCTGCACCTGCTACGTCTTCCACACCCGCGGCCGCTGCGGCGGCGGCTGCGGCATCCCGCCCCGGCGTGGCAGTTGCAGCGGGCGCCGCTGTACCGACGGCTGCCCCTGTTGCGGCACCTGTTGCCTCCGCACCAGCCCCCGCAGTCGTCGCGCCCGTTGTGTCTGCAAGTGCTCCGACGGCTGTGTCCGTGACAGATCCCGTCACTGCGGCAGCTTCGGCCCCGGTCGCCGCGCCGGCCGTGGCAGCGAGCGCCCAGGCACCCGCTGCCACGCCTGCACCCGCTGCAACAGCAAAGCCACCGGCGCCCAAACCGGCGCCAGCCCCGGCACCGGCACCCGAGCCGAGCTTCGTGGACGAGCTTCTGGATAACCCCCTGATTCCCGCAGCTGTAGGCGGTTTGCTCGCCCTGGTGCTGGGCTTTGTGTTCTACAGGGCACGCCAGCGCAAAAAATCAACCCAGGTCGACAGTTCCTTCCTGGAAAGCCGGCTGCAGCCTGACTCGTTTTTTGGCGCCAGCGGCGGCCAGCGCATCGACACCAACGAAGGCGGCCCCACAGGATCGTCCATGGTCTATTCGCCCAGCCAGCTTGACGCAGCCGGCGATGTGGACCCGGTAGCCGAGGCCGATGTGTACCTGGCTTATGGCCGTGACTTGCAGGCCGAGGAAATCCTCAAGGAAGCACTGCGCACCACCCCGCAGCGCGTGGCCATTCACGGCAAGCTGCTGGAAATCTATTCAAAGCGGCGCGACGCCAAGGCCTTCGAAATGGTGGCGACCGATGCCTACAGCCTGACGCGCGGTGAAGGCCCGGAATGGGAGCACATCTGCGAGCTGGGCCAGGAACTGGACCCCTCCAATTCAATGTACCGCCCTGGCGGGCAACCCACGGGGGGTACCGGCACGGTGGCCATGTCAGCCATTCCTGCGGCTTCCGGCAACGATTTCTCCATGGCTACGGCCACGCATGTGTTGCCAACCGCTGCAGGCCAGGCCGCTGGCCCATCCGTGGATCTGGACCTGGACCTGGACTTTTCGCTGGGCGACGATGAACCATCAGGCGCCGGCACCGGGCCCGACCTGTTGGCCACCACCCCGATGCAGCTGGAGCCGACGGTCGCGTTCACCGCCACACCGCCACCGCAGTCGCTTGATATGGACTTTGGCAGCGGTACGGTCGCATTGCCGCCCTCAGCCGTGCCCGACTTGCCGCCGATCGCTGCCGAACCGGTGCGCCTGTCCGCGCCTGACCTGACCTTGTCCGAGAACGAACTGAGTTTTTCGCTGGACGGTCTGGATTTGCCGCCGGCGCCCACCCCGTCGCCGGCACCCAAAGCCGCCGCCCCTGCAGCAGATCCTGCCCCGGACTCCGGCATGATCGAATTCGACATGGGCGCACTGTCGCTGGATCTGGGCTCATCGCCCGCACCCAGCCCTGCCGCGGCTGCCGCCTCGTTCGATTCGTTGCCCTCGCTGGCTGATGCCGCAGAGACCGCCGGATCCCCGTTAAGCACAGGGTTTGACGACTCTGGCTCCGACCCGCTGGCCACCAAGCTCGCACTGGCTGAAGAATTCAGCGCCATCGGCGACCCCGACGGGGCGCGCAGCCTGGCCGAAGAAGTCGTAGCCGAAGCGTCCGGCGCATTGAAGGTCCGGGCACAGAAGTTCCTGGCGGAACTGGCCTGACCCTTGCCGCGTACGCGGCGGGGCTCATCCGCCGTCATCCCGCCTCATCTGTAATGCGACTGGCTCTGGGTATCAGCTACAACGGCCAGGCCTACGAAGGCTGGCAAAGCCAGGCATCGGGCCGCACGGTGCAAGACCAGCTGGAAGCAGCTCTCTCCCGCTTTGCCACACAGCCGGTCACCACGATCTGCGCAGGACGCACCGACTCAGGCGTGCATGGCCTCATGCAGGTGGTGCACCTGGACACCCCGCTCGCGCGCGAACCGTTTTCCTGGGTGCGCGGCACCAACACCTTTTTGCCCTCCGACATTGCCGTGCAGTGGGCCTGCCCGGTGCCCGATGACTTCCACGCACGGGGCAGTGCCACGGGCCGGCGCTATGCCTATGTGCTGCTGGCGTCACCGGTGCGCCCCGGCGTTGAAGCGGGCCGCGTGGGCTGGGTCTTCCGCCCGGTGGATGGCAGTGCCATGCGGCAAGCTGCCGCCTTGCTGCTGGGCGAGCATGATTTCACTTCGTTCCGAGCGTCCGCGTGCCAGGCCAAATCCCCCGTCAAGACGCTGCGCAGCATCAGCATCACGCAACGCGGTGCCTACTGGCGGTTTGAATTCGAGGCCAATGCCTTCTTGCACCACATGATCCGCAACATCATGGGCTGCCTGCTGGTGGTGGGCTACGGCCATCAACCGCCCCGCTGGATGTCAGACGTGCTGGCCGCCCGCGACCGCGATGCGGCGGCGCCCACCTTTTCCCCCGACGGCCTGTACTTTCTGGGCCCGCAGTACGACGCCAGGTGGGGGCTGCCCGAACGCACCGCTGCGTATGATTGGCTGCCATGACAAGCCCTGAGCGCACACGCATCAAGATCTGCGGCCTGACCCGTGAGGCCGACGTGGACGCCGCCGTGCAAGCCGGTGCCGACGCAGTGGGCTTCGTGATGTACGAGCGCAGCCCCCGCTATGTGAGCGCAGCGCGGGCCGCCCAGCTGGCACGCCGTCTGCCGCCCTTCGTGACGCCGGTCCTGCTGTTCGTCAACGCCCCCGCGTCCGTGGTGCGCGGCGCCTGCGCCGCCATAGGCCAGGCTGTCGTCCAGTTCCATGGCGATGAAACACCCCATGACTGCCTGGACGCCACGGATGGCGGTGCACGTGCCTACCTGCGCGCCGCCCGCATTCCCCTGGACGGTACCGCCGCGTTCGACTTGGTAAAATTCGCGGCTGATTACTCAAACGCCCAGGCCATCCTGCTCGACGCCCATGTCGACGGATACGGCGGCGGCGGGAAAACATTCAATTGGTCACTGCTTCCACCAAGCGTCAACTGTCATCTCGTTTTGTCTGGTGGACTCACGCCTGCAAACGTGACCGATGGCATTTTGCAAGTACGCCCGCGTTGCACTTCGCTGGCCGTTGACGTGAGCTCGGGCGTCGAAGAGTCCAAAGGCATCAAGGACGCCCGCAAGATCCATCAGTTTGTCGCGGCCGTGCGCGCCGCAGACAGCCAACTTGCAGGACCCCATGTACGAATACCATCAACCTGACCGGACAGGCCATTTCGGGAAATACGGCGGCAGCTTCGTCAGTGAAACACTGACCCACGCCATCGCCGAGCTGCGCGAGGCCTACGCAAAGTACCAGCACGACCCCGAGTTCCTTGCGGAGTTCCGCTACGAGCTCAAGCATTTCGTCGGCCGCCCCTCGCCCGTTTACCACGCCGCGCGCACCAGCCGTGAAATGGGCGGCGCGCAGATCTACCTCAAACGCGAGGACCTCAACCACACCGGCGCCCACAAGATCAACAACGTGATCGGCCAGGCCATGCTGGCGCGGCGCATGGGCAAGCCCCGAGTGATCGCCGAGACCGGCGCCGGGCAGCACGGCGTGGCCACGGCCACCATCTGCGCGCGCTACGGCCTGGAATGTGTGGTGTACATGGGCAGCGAAGACGTCAAGCGCCAAAGCCCCAATGTGTACCGCATGAAGCTGCTGGGCGCCACCGTGGTGCCCGTGGAGTCTGGCAGCAAGACGCTCAAGGACGCGCTGAACGAAGCCATGCGCGACTGGGTGACCAATGTGGAGAACACGTTCTACATCATCGGTACCGTCGCAGGGCCGCACCCCTACCCGATGATGGTGCGCGATTTCCAGAGCGTCATCGGCGAGGAATGCCTGACGCAGATGCCTGAATTCCTGAACGGCGGCCAGCCCGATGCAGTGGTCGCCTGCGTGGGCGGGGGCAGCAATGCCATGGGCATCTTCTACCCTTACATCGCCCATGAAAAAACCCGCCTGATTGGTGTGGAAGCTGCGGGCGAGGGGCTGGAAAGCGGCAGGCATTCGGCGTCGCTGCAGCGCGGCAGCCCGGGCGTGCTGCACGGCAACCGCACCTACATCCTGCAGGACGACAACGGCCAGATCACCGAAACCCACAGCGTGAGCGCCGGCCTGGACTACCCCGGCGTCGGGCCGGAGCACGCCTGGCTCAAGGACATCGGCCGCGCCGAATACGTGGGCATCACGGACAAGGAAGCCCTGGAAGCCTTTCACTACCTGTGCCGTACCGAGGGCATCATCCCCGCGCTGGAGTCCAGCCACGCCGTGGCGCATGCGATGAAGCTTGCCAAAACCATGCGCGCGGACCAGAGCATCCTGGTCAACCTCTCGGGACGGGGCGACAAGGACATTGGCACGGTAGCCGATCTGAGCAATGCTGATTTTTACTGCCGCCCCAGTTGCCGCGGACAGTCCGTCAAAGGCGGTGAGCAGCCGGTACAGGTGGTCAAATGAGCCGCATCGCCACCTCCCTTGGCGCACTCAAGGCGCAAGGCCGCAAGGCCCTGATTCCCTATGTAACGGCCGGCTTTCCGTTTGCCGACGTCACACCCGAGCTGATGCATGCGATGGTCGGCGCCGGCGCCGACATCATCGAGCTGGGTGTGCCGTTTTCCGACCCGATGGCTGACGGCCCGGTGATCCAGAAAGCCGGCGAAAAAGCGTTGGCGCTGGGCATCGGCACCGCCGAAGTGCTGGCGATGGTGCGGGGTTTTCGCACGCGCAACACCACCACGCCCGTGGTGCTGATGGGCTACGCCAACCCGGTAGAACGCTATGACCTGAAACACGGCGCGGACGCTTTTGTGCGTGACGCCGCCGCCGCCGGTGTGGACGGCGTCCTGATCGTCGACTACCCGCCCGAGGAATGCGAAGACTTTGCCGGCAAGCTCAAGGCGCAGGGCCTGGACCTGATCTTCCTGCTGGCACCCACCAGCACAGATGAGCGCATGAAGCAGGTCGCGCGTGTGGCCAGCGGCTATGTCTATTACGTTTCGCTCAAAGGCGTGACCGGTGCCGGCAACCTGGACACCGGCGCGGTGGAGTTGATGCTGCCGCGCATCCGCGCGCATGTCAGCGTGCCGGTGGGCGTGGGTTTTGGCATCCGCGACGCACAGACCGCCCAAGCCGTGGGCCGGGTGGCGGATGCCGTGGTGATCGGCAGCCGGATCATCCAGTTGATTGAAGACCAGCCGCGCGACCAGGTGGCGCCCGTGGCGGCCGCCTTCCTGCGCGAAATCCGTACCGCCCTGGACGCATAATGCAGCCCTGCCCCATCCAAGGAGCTCCCCATGAGTTGGCTTGAAAAACTTCTGCCTCCCAAGATCCAGCAGACCGACCCGACCGAGCGCCGCCAGGTGCCCGAGGGCCTGTGGGTCAAATGCCCCAGCTGCGAAACCGTGCTGTACAAGACCGACCTGGAGCAAAACCAGAACGTCTGCCCGACCTGCAGCCACCACCACCGCATCGGCGCGCGGGCCCGTCTGGACGCTTTTCTGGACCCCGAAGGCCGCTACGAGATCGGCCAGGAGGTGCTGCCCGTTGATGCGCTGAAATTCAAGGACAGCCGCAAGTACCCCGAGCGGCTCAAGGAGGCGCTGGAAAACACCGGCGAGACCGATGCGCTGATCGTCATGGGTGGCGCTGTGCACAGCATCAGCGTGGTGGCGGCCTGCTTTGAATTTGACTTCATGGGCGGCAGCATGGGCAGCGTGGTGGGCGAGCGTTTTGTGCGTGGCGTCGAAGCCGCGATGGAACAAAAGGTGCCCTTCATCTGCTTTACCGCCACCGGCGGCGCGCGCATGCAGGAAGGCCTGCTGTCACTGATGCAGATGGCCAAGACCAATGCTTCGCTGACGCGCCTGGCCAAGAAGGGCCTGCCGTACATCAGCGTGCTGACCGACCCCACCATGGGCGGCGTAAGCGCCGGCTTTGCGTTCGTGGGCGACGTGGTCATTGCCGAGCCCAAGGCGCTGATCGGCTTTGCCGGCCCCCGGGTCATTGAATCCACCGTGCGCGTGACGCTGCCCGAAGGCTTTCAGCGCGCCGAATTTTTGCAGACCAAAGGCGCGGTGGACTTCATCTGCGACCGGCGCGAGCTGCGCAAGACGGTGGCCAGCGCCCTGGCCATGCTGCAGCGCCAGCCGGCTGACGCGGTCGAGTGAATCGCCCAGGCCCGTGCTGCCTCAGATCAGCAGGGACCGCTGGATGGCGCCCAGCACAATGGCGCCGATCTGCAGCACCACCAGCAGCGCCAGCGGCGACAGGTCAATACCACCCACCAGCGGGATCATCCGCCGGAAGGGCCGCAGCAGCGGAGCGCAAAGCCGCCCGATGATGTCCACCAGCGGCGAATCCGACTGCACCCACGACAGCACGGCATAGACAATCACCAGCCCGGTCAGGCCCGAAATGACGAGCCGGGCCAGGCCAAAAATCGCCAGCACCGGCAGCATGGCCAGTGTGCCCATGCCCAGCAGCCACAGCACCGCGTACTGCACCAGTTCCAGCAAAAAAGCGCCCACCAGGCTGGCAGTGTCCAGCCGTCCCATGGGTGGCAGCACCCGGCGCAGCGGCAGCACCAGCCAATCGGTCAGGGCAAACACAAACCGGCCCACCGGGTTGCCAAACGGCACGCGCTGCCACTGCATGTAAAGCCGCAGCAGGCAGGCGCCGCCCAGCAGGCCCACGGCCACGTCCAGCAGGAATGAAATGATTTGGTAGAGCATGGGCCAAGGGTCGGATAGGTCGTGGGATGATAGCGGGCAGAAACGGCTTTTTGATGTCTTCCGCCCTTACCCTGTCGTCGCTCCCGCTGTTCCCGCTGGGCGCAGTTCTTTTCCCTGGCGGCGTGCTGCCCCTGCGTGTGTTCGAGGTCCGCTATCTGGACATGATCGGCAAATGCCACAAGGCAGGCGCCCCTTTCGGCGTGGTGTCGCTGACCCAAGGCCACGAGGTACGCCGACCCGGCCAGCGCGAAGCCTTCGCGGGCGTGGGCACGCTGGCCACGATCACCGATTTCGAAACCCCGGGCCCCGGCCTGATGGTGGTGCGCTGCACCGGCGAACAACGCTTTCGGATTACCGCCAGCGACCAGCTCAAGCACGGCCTGTGGGTGGCCGATGTGAGCCGCCTGGATGTGGACATGGTGGTCGCCGTGCCCGACGACCTCAAGCCTGTGGCACAGGCCCTGGGCAACCTGATCCACACGCTGCGCGATCGCACCCCCGCGCAGCCGTTGCCGTTGCAGGAACCCTGGCGGCTGGACGATTGCGGCTGGGTGGCCAACCGCTGGTGCGAACTGCTGCCGCTGCCGCTGGAGCTCAAGCAGCGCCTGATGGAGCTGGACAACCCGCTGGTGCGGCTGGAGCTGGTCAGCGACGTGCTGGCGCGCACTGGCATCGCCGGTTGACCCCACGCACCCTAGCGCGGGGCGTATTCCGGCACCTGCGCGCGCAGCCATTCGCGCACTGCGGCGCTGCCTGGCGCCGGGCCTGCCGCAGCAATCCATTGCACCACTGCATCCACATCGGCTGCCTGCTGGCCCGAGGTCTTGGCTACACGCAGCTTGGGGTGCGGCGTGGGCTCACTGGTTTCATCATCAGCCAGCAATTCTTCAAACAGCTTCTCACCGGGGCGCAGGCCGGTGAAGGCCAGCGGGATGTCCTGCTCGGTCTTGCCCGACAGGCGGATCAACATGCGCGCCAGCTCCACGATCTTGACGGGCTCGCCCATGTCCAGCACAAAGATCTGGCCCGAATGCCCCATCAGACCGGCCTGCAGCACCAGCTGCGCGGCCTCGGGAATGGTCATGAAATAACGCACGATGTCCGGGTGCGTCACCGTCACCGGGCCGCCGCGCGCGATCTGGGCCGTAAACAGCGGCACCACCGAGCCGCTGGAGCCCAGCACGTTGCCAAAGCGCACCGACACATAGCGCGTGCGCGGGTGCCGCGTCGACACCGCCTGCACCATCAGCTCGGCCAGCCGTTTGCTCGCGCCCATGATGTTGGTGGGGTTCACGGCCTTGTCGGTAGACACCAGCACAAAGTGCCGCACGCCACACTCGCCGGCCACCCGTGCCGCATTCAGCGTGCCCAGCACATTGGTACGCAGAGCCTCGATTTCATTGAGGTCCTCCATCAGCGGCACGTGCTTGTACGCGGCCGCATGCAGGATGACCACCGGCCGGTGGCGCCGGGTGATCGCCATCAGGCGTTCGGGCTCGCGCACATTGGCTGTGTAATAAAAGCCCTGCATCTGCGGGTGTGCCTCGCGCAGTTCCTGCTCGAGCTGGTAGGCCGCAAATTCGGACACGTCCACGCACACCAGCCGGCCCACGCCAAAGCGCGCGATCTGGCGGCACAGCTCCGAGCCGATGGAGCCGCCCGCCCCGGTGACCATGACGGTCTGGCCCGAGAACAGGTCGGACAGCCCCGCCACATCCAGCTGCACCGGGGTGCGGCCCAGCAGGTCTTCAAGCTCGATCTTGCGCGGGCCGGTGGTCTCGGTCTTGAGCCATTCGTCGGGGCGCGGCATGGTCAGCAGGGTGATGCCGGCGTCGGGCGCGTGCATCAGGACTTCAACGCGCTGGGCCGAGCCGGCCGGAGACGCGATGAGGGCGGTGCGCGCGCCGGTGGCTTCGGCGGCGGCAGGCAGGAAGTCGGTGATGCCCAGAACGGGCACGTTTTGCAGCGAGCGCCCGCGTTCGGCTGCATTGGGCGACAGGATGCCCACCGGCACCCATTGCTGCGAGCCCTTGAGCGCGCGCAACGCGTCTGCCGCGTTTTCAAGGGACCCGATGATCAGCAAACGCCGGGCCTGCGGTGCCGCGACCGCCCGGCTTTCGCTGAAGGTGCGCCACGAGGCCCGCACGGCACCCAGCAGGATCAGCGCGACCAGCGGATGCAGCAGCAGCACCGAACGCGGGAAATTGGGGTAGCGCTGCATGAGCACAGCCGCAGCGGCCAGCACCGACCCCAGCAGCACACCCCAGCCCAGCTGGCGCAGCTCGGGCAAGCCCGCGTAGCGCCACACCTGGCGATAGACGTTGGCCACCACCAGCCCGGCAAGACATGCCAGCACCACCCAGGGCGCCGAGGCCAGGGCCATCTCGGAAAATTCTTCGGGCACGTCCAGGTTGAAGCGCAGCCAGAAGGCGGCCCACCAGGCCGCCAGCAGCAAGGCGGCGTCCAGCAGGAGTTGAGACGGGTTGAGCAGGTAACGTGCCACGGGCCCTGATTGTGATCGAATATTATTGGGCTTCGCACTCCCAACCAGCATGTTCAACGACAAATCCATCCTGATTACCGGCGGCACCGGCTCTTTCGGCCACCAGTATGTGCAGACCCTGCTGGCAAAGTACAAACCGGCACGCCTGATCATCTTCTCGCGCGACGAACTCAAGCAGTACGAAATGGCCCAGCGCTTCAACGCGCCGTGCATGCGCTATTTTCTGGGTGACGTGCGCGACAGCGCCCGCCTGATGCAGGCCATGAGCGGGGTGGACCTGGTCATCCACGCCGCCGCGCTCAAGCAGGTGCCGGCGGCCGAATACAACCCCATGGAGTGCATCAAGACCAACATCTACGGCGCCGAAAACGTGATCCGCGCGGCCATTGAAAACAACGTGGACAAGGTCATTGCGCTGTCCACCGACAAGGCCGCCAGCCCGATCAACCTGTATGGCGCCACCAAGCTGGCGTCCGACAAACTGTTCGTGGCGGCCAACAACATGGTGGGCGGCGGGCGAACGCGTTTTTCGGTGGTGCGTTACGGCAACGTCGTGGGTTCGCGCGGCTCGGTCGTGCCTTTCTTTGCCAAGCTGGTGGCGCAGGGGGCAACAGAATTGCCCATCACCGACGAGCGCATGACCCGTTTCTGGATCAGCCTGCAAGAAGGCGTCGACTTCGTCCTGACCAACTTCAGGCGCATGCAAGGCGGCGAAATCTTCGTGCCCAAGCTGCCGTCGATCCGCATCACCGACCTGGCCCGCGCCATGGCACCCGGTTTGCCGCACCGCGTGGTCGGCATACGCCCCGGTGAAAAGCTGCACGAGACCATGTGCCCGGCCGACGATTCACACCTGACGCTGGAGTTTTCCGGGCACTTTGTCATCCGTCCGACCATCGCCTTCAATCTGGCTGAAATCAACTACGCCGTGGATGCGCTGGGCGGCAGCGGCAAGCCGGTGGACCAGGGGTTCGAATACAACTCCGGCACCAACTCCCATTTCCTGGATGTGCAGCAGATCGCCCATACCAACCGCATCGCCATGGAAGGCCTTCATTGACGCAGGTCTCGATCCCCTACGGCCGCCAGTCGATCAATGACGACGACATCGCCGCAGTCACGGCCGTCCTCCAGTCGGACTTCCTGACCCAGGGGCCCGTTACACCCCGGTTTGAAGCGGCCGTGGTGGCTTATCTGGACAGTGCCACACCCCTGCATGCCGTGGCCGTGAACAGCGCTACCTCGGCCCTGCACATCGCGTGCATGGCGCTGGATGTAGGCCCCGGCGACCGGGTCTGGACCTGTGCCAACAGCTTTGCGGCGTCGTCCAACTGCGCCCTGTACTGCGGCGCGCAGGTGGACTTCATCGACATCGACCCGCACACGTTGAACATGGATGTTCAGGTGCTGGCATTGCGCCTTGAAAGCGCGCACCGGGCCGGCACCCTGCCCAAGGTCGTGATCCCCGTGGACTTTGCCGGGCGCAGCGCCGCGCTGACAGAAATCCGTGCGCTGGCTGACCGCTATGGCTTTGCCATCATCGAAGACGCCTCGCACGCCATTGGCGGCGGCTACGCCGGGGCCAAGGTCGCCGCACACGGGCTGGCCGACATCACGGTGTTCAGCTTTCACCCGGTCAAGATCATCACCACGGCCGAGGGCGGCATGGCGCTGACCCACCGCACCGATCTGGCGCAGCGGCTGAACATGCTGCGCACCCATGGCATCACACGCGAACCGGCCCTGCTGCACGACCAGAGCCAGGGCCCCTGGTTCTACGAGCAGCACCTGCTGGGCTACAACTACCGCATGACCGAGGTGCACGCCGCGCTGGGCCTGAGCCAGCTCGGGCGCATCGACGCTTTTGTGGATGCGCGGCACACCGTCAACGCCCGGTATGCGCAGCTGCTGGCGCCATTCGCGGCGCAAGGGCTGCTGACGCTGCCCGTGCCTGACGCCGCCGGCACACGCTCGGCCCTGCATCTGTACCCGGTGCAGCTGGGGCCACAGGCCCGGCGTACACGGGCACAGGTGTTCGCCAGCCTGCGCAGCGCGGGCATCGGCGTCAACGTGCACTATTTGCCCATCTACTGGCACCCCTACTACCAGCAACTGGGTTTCAAACGCGGGCTGTGCCCCGCTGCAGAGGCGTACTACGAGGCGGCGTTGAGCCTGCCCATGCATGCGGCCCTGGCCGAGGCACAGCTGCAGCATGTGGTTGATGCGCTGCACCAGGCGCTGAGCGGCGCGCCATGAAGCTGGCGATCATTCCTGCGCGCGGTGGCAGCAAGCGCATCGCCCGCAAGAACATCCGCCCGTTTGCCGGCAGGCCGGTCATTGCCTACTCGGTCGAAGCCGCCCTGGGCAGCCAGTGCTTCGACCATGTCATCGTGTCCACCGACGACGACGAGATCGCCAACATCGCCCGGGCCTGCGGCGCAGAAGTCCCCTTCACGCGGCCCGCCGCACTGTCGGACGACCACACCGTGCTGGCCGATGTGATCGTGCATGCCATCGAATGGTTCGAAGGCCGCAGCCAGCCGGTGCAGGCGGCCTGCTGCGTATTTGCCACCGCGCCCTTCGTCAGCGCTTCGGCGCTGCGGCAAGGCGCGGATGCACTTGCTGGCGGCAAATCGTTTGCCATCGCCGTCACGTCGTTCCCCTTTGCCGTGCAGCGCGCGGTCCGCATCCTGCCCGATGGCTCGCTGGACGCGCTGTACCCGCAATACGGCCAGACCCGCTCCCAGGACCTGGAGCCCGCCTGGCATGACGCCGGGCAGTTCTGCTGGGGCACGCGCGACGCATTCATCCAGCGCCTGGCGGCCTTTGCACCGCATACCGCCGCCGTCAAACTGCCGCGCCATCTGGTGCAGGACCTGGATACACCGGAAGACTGGCACCGGGCCGAGCTGATGTACGAGGCGCTGCGCCGCCGCGGAGAGCTGTAGCGTGCGGTGGCTCGTGCGGGCCGACGCATCGGTCACCCTCGGCGCAGGCCACATCGCCCGCTGCCTGACCCTGGCCCGGCAGGCGCGCCTGCATGGCGCCCAGGTCGAATTCGTCTGCCGTGACCTGGCGGGCGCGCTCATCCCCCAGATCCGCCAGGACGGCTTCACGGTCCACACACTGGGCGCGCAGGAAGACGATGTGCAGGCAGTGCGCGCCATCGCAGGATCCGGCGCAGCGGTGCAGTGGCTGGTGGTGGACCACTACGCCCTGGACGCGTCCTGGGAAAGCCGGGTTCAAGGCGCCGCCGCCAGCATCCTGGTCATCGACGATCTGGCCAACCGCCCCCACGACTGCACTGCGCTGCTGGACCAGAACTTCTGGCCTGACGCCACCGCCCGCTACCAGGGGCTGGTCCCACCCCATTGCCTGCAACTGCTGGGCCCCGCCTACCTGCTGCTGCGCGACGAGTTTGCCCAGGCGCGCGCCACGCTGCAGCGCGACTTCACACGGATGCGACGGCTGCTGGTCAACTTTGGCGGCGCAGACGAGCCGAATGTGACCTGCCTGGCCCTGGACGCCCTGATCGCGCTGGGCGCAACGGACATCGCGATTGACGTGGTCATCGGGGCCGGCAACCCCCACAAGGCAGCAGTAAAGCAGAGGCTGGCAGTACTGCCACACGCCCGTTTGCACGTGCAGGCCTCCAACATGGCCGAACTCATTGCCCAGGCTGACCTGGCCATCGGCGCCTGCGGGTCCAGCACCTGGGAACGCTGCTTCCTGGGGCTGCCCACCGTGGCCGTCGTCCTGGCGGAAAATCAGCGCCTGGCCGCACAACAGCTGGCCAACGAAGGCGTTCTGGTCAACATCGGGGCGTTGGATGCAGCGACGCCGGTCGCATTGCGCAGCGAAGTCGCGGCGCTGATGAACGATCCGAAGCGCCGGGCCGCTTTAGGCCAGCGCGCCATGGACATCATGCCGGCCCAGGTGGCAGACCTGGCGGGCATTCTGCTGAAACAAGGTTGAACCAACATGCTGAATTTCAGGAAGATGACCGATGCCGACCAGGCGATGGTGCTGGCCTGGCGCGTCAAACCCGAAGTCGCCGATTTCATGGTGACGCAGGTGCACAACGACCTGGCCCGCCAGCGCCAGTGGTTTGATGGCGTCAAGAACTCAGCCGCAGCGCAGTACTGGATCATTGAATTTGCCGGGCGGCCCGTCGGCGTCATCAACCTGGCCGCCATCGACCGCACCAACCGCCATGCCACCTGGGGGCTGTACCTCGGTGAAAAGCTCAACTCCCCCATTGGCGGGATGATCCCTGTGTATTTCTACAATTACGTTTTTGCGCGCAGCGACCTGGACCTGCACAAGCTGTACGGCATGGTGCTTGAAACCAATACCGGCATGCTCAAGATGCATGAGGTCTGTGGCTACCGGCAGGTGGGCGTTCACCTGGACCATGTGTGGCGGCAGGGGCAGTCCCTCAACGTGCATGTGGTCGAGCTGCTGCGCGACACCTGGCTGGAAAAGGGCAAGCGTTTTGCCAGCTACCAGGCCCCCTTTGAAAGCTGAGCTTGCGGCATCTACCGGAGCCAGGAGTAATGAAAAATGATCCAAAAACAAGCCATTCTTGACCTGGTGCTGGCCGCCGTCCAATCGCTCAACGAAGAGCTGGAACCCTCCCGCCAGCTGCAACTGGCCGAAGACACGTTGCTGTTCGGCGAGGGCTCGGACCTGGATTCGCTGTCGCTGGTGTCCGTCATCGTCGATATTGAAACAGCCGTGGCCGACCAGTTCGGCGAACCCATCAGCCTGACCGATGACAAGGCCATGAGTCGGCCGGTGTCGCCCTATACCCACGTGGGGGCATTGGTAGACTACATTTTTGAGCTTCTGGACGACACGTCCGCCTGAAGCACCGCTCCTGGACACCCCGCCATGCACTATTCTGGAAAGACGGTTCTCATCACTGGCAGCAGCAGGGGCGTGGGCAGGCAACTGACCGAGCACATGCTGGCGCAGGGCGCCACCGTCATCGGCTTTGCCCGCGGCGAAGCGGGCGTGACGCATGCGGCCTACCACCACATCCAGGTGGACCTGGCCGACGCCGCAGCGATCACCACCGCCTTCATGGCCGTTCGCAAGCTCACGCCGCAGGTGGACATCGTCATCAACAACGCGGCTGTCCTCACATCGCAGTACGCCATGATCATGCCGCCGGCCGCCGCGCAGGCCATGGTCAACGTGAACCTGCTGGCCACCTTCCTGGTGTCGCGCGAGGCGGCCAAGCTCATGCGCAAGTCCAAGTGGGGCCGCATCATCAACATCGGGTCCATGGCGGCCAGCCTGGAGCCCATGGGCGACTCGGTCTACGCGGCCTGCAAGGCCGGCGTGGCCACGCTGGCCAATGTGATGGCCAAGGAATTCGGCTCGTTTGGCGTGACCTGCAACACGCTGGCCATCTCGGCCATTGAAAGCGACATGCTCAGCCAGCTGCCGCGCGACAAGATCGACGCCATCATTGCCGGCCTGCCGGTGCCGCGCTTCGCGGCCATTGAAGACATCACCAACGTGATCGATTTTTTTGCCGCCGAAAGCAGCAGCTACATCACCGCGCAGACGATCTACCTTGGGGGGGTGAATTGACGGCCAGCCCCGTCACGCTCACAACCGTGGGGCCGGGTACCTGGCAGGTCACGGCCGGTGTTTTTGCGTCCAACTGCTATATCCATTCGGCGCAACCGGGCACCTGCGTGCTGGTGGACCCGGGCCTGGACCCGCAGGGCATTGACGATCAATTGGGGACGCTGGGCCTGCGGCCAGTGGCCGTGCTGTGCACGCACGGCCACTTCGACCATGTGGGCGGCGCATCGCATTTCCAGTCCCGCTACGGCATCCCGGTGCACCTGCCCCTGGCCGATACACCGACGGCCAAGGCATCCAACTTCCTGCTGATGGCGCTGCGCATTCCGGCGCGTATCACCCTGGCCGACTTCACGGCGGTGGCCCCTGGCGCCACCACTGTGCAGGCCGGCGGGGCCAGCTACCGCTACCTCCCCTGCCCCGGCCATACACCCGGCAGTTCCATCGTCTGCATTGACGGCTATGGTTTCTCGGGCGACTCCATCTATGCGCGCGGCGTGGGCCTGTCCAAGCTGCCCGGTGAAAACCATGCCTTGCTGAAAGCCAGCATCCAGGCCCTGTGGGACACCCTGGCGGGCGACATGATCATCTGCCCCGGCCACGGCCCTGTGGCCCGCTGGGACACCATCCGTGAAACCAACACATCCCTGCGGGACTTCATGTCGGCACAACACAAGGCGGTGGACGCATGACAGCCCTCCTTGAAGCGTCCGGCATCGGCATCGTCGGCCTGGGGCACCACCTGCCCACACGCATCGAGACCAACGAAGAGCTGTGCGCCAACCTGGACGTCACGCCTGAATGGATCCTTGAGAAAACAGGCATTGCGCGCCGCTACCTGGCGTTGCCTGAAGACACGGCCTCAGGCTACGCACTGGCGGCCTCGCGCAAGGCACTGGATACCGCAGGCCTGGAGGCAGCGGATATCGACCTCGTCGTGGCCTGCACCTTCTCGGCCGACTACACCTTCCCGCCCCTGTCAGCCAAGGTGCACAAGGACCTGGGCCTGCGTGGCGGCCAGATCTTTGACCTGCAGGCCAACTGCTCCGGTTTTGTGAGTGGCCTGACTGCCGCCACCGACCGCATGCGCCTGGACGGTTCGGTGCGCAACGCGCTCGTCATTGGCGTGGAAATGAACAGCCGGGTGATCGACCGGCGCAATGCCGACGCGTCGATTTACCACAGCGATGGCGCGGGCGCGGTGGTGCTGGGCCGCACACCGGGCGCGGGCATCATCGCGTCGTCGTTCCACACCGACAGCTCCAACTACGAAGCCGTCCGGCTGCGCGGCGGCGGTTCGTCGTTCCGCGCTGCGGGCGGCAGCTTTGACGCAGCGGTAGACATGATGGAGCTCAACGGCATCGCCACCTGGAAGCAGGCCATCACGCATTTGCCGCCAGTGATCCGCTCGGCGCTGGCCAAGGCGGGCGCGACGGTGCCGGATGTGGACTTCTTCATCTTTCACCAGGCCAACCTGCGCCTGATCGAATACCTGGTGCGCAAGATGAAAATCGAGGACAGCCGTACCTTCACCAACGTGCAGGACATCGGCAACACCGGTGCCGCCTCGGTGCCCATTGCCCTGAGCGAGGCCTGGGGCAAGGGGCTGCTGGCCAAAGACAGCCTGGTCACGCTGGCCGCAGTAGGCGCCGGCTTCAATTTCGGCGCCAGCGCGTGGCGCTGGGCGATCCAGCCACCAACACCAGGGAGCAGCGATGTTTCAGGACTTTGACGCGATCCAGGTGGGGGACGAGCGCTCACTGCAAAAAACCATCACCGCCGACGATGTGCGCCGGTTCGTCGAGATGACGGGCGACGACAACCCGCTGCATGTGGACCCGCAGTACGCGCAAACCACACCGTTCAAGGACGTGGTCGTGCACGGCATGCTGGGGGCAGCGTTCCTGTCCACCGTGATCGGCACCAAGCTGCCCGGCAAGGGCGCGCTGTGGGTGTCGCAGCAGATGGACTTTTTGCTGCCGGTGCGCCTGGACGACCAGCTCACCGTGACCTGTGCGGTCACCAGAAAACATGCCGGTGAACGCCTGCTGGAGCTGGACACCACCATCGTCAACCAGCACCGCCAGAAAGTGCTGACGGGCCGCGGCAAGGTCAAGGTCATGCAAGCCCCTGCGCCCCAGGCGCAGGGCGCTGTGGCCGCAGCCTGCCGCGTCGCCATCGTGACCGGTGGCTCCGGCGGCATTGGCAGCGCCATCTGCGAGCGCCTGGCCAAAGACGGCTACGCGGTCGTCGTCCACTACGCACGCAATGCCGACGGCGCCCAGCAAATCTGTGACCGCATCCAAAGCAGCGGCGGCAAGGCCGTGGCCGTGGGCGCAGACCTGCTGGCTGCAGATTCCGCCCAGCGCCTGGTGGATGCCGCCCTTCAGAATTTCGGCGGCGTCGGCCTGCTGGTCAACAACGCGTCGGCCCGCATCGCGTCCATCCCTGCGCTGTCCACGCAGTGGGCCGACATCCAGGCGCACCTGGATGTGCAGGTCAAGGCGGCACTCACCCTGTCGCAGCTGTGCGCCAAAGACATGGCCCAACGCAAGGCGGGCCGTATCGTGAACATCGGTTCGCAGGCGACTGACGGCGTGCCGACCGCCGGCTGGCTGCACTACACGCTGGCCAAAACCGCGCAGGCCGCGCTGACGCGCAGCCTGGCGCTGGAATTGGGCCCCATGGGCATTGGCGTGAACACGGTGGCGCCGGGCATGACAGACACCCACCTGATCGGCGACATCCCGGAAAAGGTGCAGTTGCTGACCGCCCGCCAGACCCCCCTGCGCCGTCTGGCCACGGCCGACGACATTGCCGGTGCCGTGGCCTACCTGGCGTCTGACGCGGCGCAGTTCGTGACCGGCCAGACGCTGCGGGTCAACGGCGGCCTGGTGATGTGAATGATCTCTGGAAACGTTGACGCGCGGACGGCGCTGCAGGATTCGGGGGTCTCGCTGGCCAAGGTCATGCAGGCGCTCAAGGCGATTGAGCCCGGCCTGGACGCATCGCGCACCGTTCACCTGGGCGTGTCGGCAGCCATCACCGCCGACGGCCTGGCGCCGTTCCTGCGCAAGCAGGCCGCCCTGGCCGGCGTGAAGGCCGTGGTGACGCAAGGCGGGTTTGACGACCCGCTGGGTGACATGGCGCGGTTTGCTGCGCAAGGCGTGACGCATGTGGTGCTGGTGCCGTTTCTGGACGCCATCCTGCCGCACCTGGAGTCTCGCGCCGCCATGCTGGACCCGGCCGGGCTGGAGGCCAAGGCGGCCGAGTTTTCTGCCCGCTACACACTGGCGCTGCAGCAGGCGGGCGGGTTTGACACGGTCTTCGTCTGCGGCCTGCACCGCATCACCCGCGCGCCGGGTGGCGATGAAGACGACGTGCAGCAGCTGCTGGCCCGCTTCAACGGCCTTCTGCGCGCTATCGTGCAGGCCCATGCCAACACCAAATGGATTGACACCGGCAGCATCGTCCACGAGATCGGCCTGGACGCCGCCATCGACGCGCGGTTTTTTTACCGTGCCAAGGCACCCTACACCCCGCGCTACATGGATGCGCTGGCTTCGGCCATCAGCGTGGCATCCCGGGGCTTTGGCACCTATTTCTACAAATGCCTGGTGCTGGACTGCGACAACACGCTGTGGGGTGGCATTCTGGGTGAGGACGGGCTCGCGGGCATCCAGCTGGACCCGTTCAATTACCCCGGCAACGTCTTCTGGCGGGTGCAGAACCAGCTGGCGCAGCTGCAGCAACAGGGCGTGCTGCTGTGCCTGTGCAGCAAGAACAACCCCCAGGACGTGCAAGAGGCTTTTGCCAACCATACGTCCATGGTGCTCAAACCATCGCACATCGTGGTGCGCAAGGTGAACTGGCAGGACAAGCCGCAGAATTTGCGCGAGATTGCCACCGAACTCAACCTGGGGTTGGACAGCCTCATTTTTGTGGATGACTCGGACTTTGAGTGCAATGCCGTGCGCAGCCAGCTGCCCCAGGTGCGGGTGCTGCAGGTGCCCGCCAACCTGCCCGACTACCCGGGCCTGATGGCCCAGGCCGCGCAACTGCTGGTGGGCGCCGGAATTTCAGCGGAAAGCCAGGGCAAGACAGAGCAGTACCGCATGCGCGCCGAGGCGATTGCGGCCCAGGCCGAATTCAGCTCGCAGGACGACTACCTGCGATCGCTGCAGCTGCGCGTGACGCTGACGCGCAACGCGCGCGAATCCATCGCCCGAATCAGCGAGCTGAGCCAGAAGTCCAACCAGTTCAACCTGACCACGCAACGCTACACCGAAGCCCAGATCAGCCAGCTCATGGACTCACACGCCAGCGCCGTCTATTCGCTGGTGGTGCAGGACCGGTTCGGCAACGCCGGGCTCACAGGCGTGGTGGTGGTGACCCATGAAGGGTCGCAGGCGCGGGTGGACAATTTCTTCATGAGCTGCCGCATCATCGGTCGCGGCGTGGAACACGCCATCTGGCGTCCCATTGCCGAAGAAGCCGTACGCCAGGGGGCCAGCCAGCTGACGGCACAGTACATCCCCTCACCCAAGAACGCATTGGTGGCCGGTTTTTATGATGGGCTGGGGTTGCCGCGCTCCAGCGAAACAGCAGGCACCGCCACCTATACTTTTGACCTCGCACTCAGCGCAAGCCTGCCTGTGTGCGATCACATCGAGCTCACCTATGTTGGATGAAACCAGACTCAAGACCGTCATTGCCGCCATCCTGGAAGTGGAGCCCGGCGACATCACCGAAGACAGCAGCAGCGACACAATCGAGCAGTGGGACTCGCTGCGCCACATGAACCTGGTGCTGGCGCTGGAAGATGAATTTGGCGTCTCCATCCCCGATGAAGAAGCCGCCGACATCACCTCGTACAAGCTGATCCGGCTGGTGCTGGCTGGTTTGCTCAAGGATGCGCCGTGAGCATGAACTGGCTGCTGGAGCGCTTTGCCCAGGCCCCCGGGCAACTGGCGTTCGTGCACCAGGACGTGAAGGTCACCTACGCCGACCTGCTGGCCATGGTAGAGACGCACCGCCAGCGCATCACCGCGCTGGGGCTGGCCCAGGGCGAGATCGTGACCGTGTTGGGCGACTATTCGCCCGAGGTGTTCTGCCTGTTCCTGGCGCTGGCCATGAACGGCTGCATCCTCGTGCCGCTGACCCACGAGTCCGTGGTGGAAGAGTCCGCGGTGCTGGACGTTTGCGGCTGCGACTGGCGCGTTGAGTTCCCCCGCGACGGCACGCCCCTGCGGATCGAGCGCAGGCCGATCCCGGTGGACAACGCGCTGCTGCAGGGCTTTCGCGCCAAACAGCGCCCGGGCCTGGTGCTGTTTTCGTCGGGGTCCACCGGCAAGCCCAAAGGCATGCTCTATGACTTCACGAAAATCCTCGAGAAATTCCGAAAGCAACGGGTCCCGCTGGTGGCCATCCCGTTCCTGATGATCGACCATTTTGGCGGCATCAACACCATCCTGGCCATTGTGTCGTCGCTGGGCACCGTGGTGACGGTGGCTGACCGGTCGGTGGCCAGCATCTGCCGGGCCATTCAGACTTACAAGGTTGAATTGCTGCCCACCACACCGTCGTTCCTGGCGTTGATGATGGCGTCGCACGTGCACGAGCGCTTTGATTTGGGCTCGCTCAAGCGGATCACCTACGGCACCGAGGTCATGCCGCAGTCCACGCTGGACCGCCTGCGCCAGAACTTCCCCGGCGTCGAGCTGCAGCAGACCTATGGCCTGTCAGAAGTCGGCGTGCTGGGCTCCAAGTCGCGCCCGGACGGCTCGCTGTGGGTCAAGGTCGGCGGCGCCGGCTTTCAGACCCAGGTGCGCGACGGCGTGCTGTGGATCAAGTCCGACTTTGCGATGGAGGGCTACCTGAACGCCGCGTCTGAATTTGACGCCGACGGCTGGTTCAACACCAAGGACCGGGTCGAGGTGGACGGCGATTACTTCCGCATCCTGGGGCGCATCACCGACATCATCAACGTCGGCGGGCAAAAGGTGTACCCGTCCGAGGTGGAAAACCTGATTTTGCAGCTGCCCAACATCCAGGACGTCGCGGTCTATGGCGAAGCCAGCGCGCTGGTCGGGCAGATTGTTGTGGCCAAGGTGCAACTGGTATCACCAGAACCTGCCGATGTGCTCAAGCGCCGCATCCGCCAGGCCTGCATCGGCAAGCTGACTGCGTATAAGATTCCCAGCAAGGTCATCGTGGCGGATGAACCCCTGTACACGGCACGCCAGAAAAAGGTGCGTGCCGCCTGAAGCCGCCCGCCCACCCAGGATCCAAGCCGTGAGCTTTTTCATCTCCCAGCGCGCCATCGGCACCGACCAGCCCCCGTTCATCATTGCGGAGATGTCGGGTAACCACAACCAGTCGCTGGACCGCGCGCTGGAGATCGTGGACGCGGCCGCCGCCACCGGCGCGCACGCGCTGAAGATCCAGACCTACACCGCCGACACGATGACGCTGGACCTGGCCGAGGGCGAGTTTTTTGTGTCGGACAAAAAGAACCTGTGGCAAGGCAAGACGCTCTACCAGCTTTATGAAGAAGCCCACACGCCGTGGGAATGGCATGCGGCGATCTTCGAGCGCGCCCGCGCGCGCGGCATGATCCCGTTCAGCACGCCGTTTGACGCCAGCGCTGTGGACTTCCTGGAATCGCTGGATGCGCCCTGCTACAAGATCGCGTCGTTTGAAAACACCGACCTGCCGCTGATCCGCCGTGTGGCCGCCACCGGCAAACCGCTGATCATCTCCACGGGCATGGCCAGCATCAGCGAACTGGACGAGACCGTGCGCACAGCACGCGCCGCGGGCTGCAAGGACCTGGTGCTGCTCAAATGCACCAGCACCTACCCCGCCACGCCGCTGGACACCCACCTGCTGACCATTGCGCACATGCGCGAGCTGTTTGGCTGCGAGATCGGGCTGTCGGACCACACCATGGGCATCGGCGTGTCAGTGGCCAGCGTGGCGCTGGGTGCCACCGTGATTGAAAAGCACTTCACCCTGAACCGCGCCGACGGCGGGGTGGACTCCACCTTCTCGATGGAGCCGGCCGAGATGGCCGCGCTGGTCACTGAATCGCAGCGCGCCTGGCAGGGCCTGGGCCGCATCCACTACGGCCCGGCGTCACCGGCCGAAGAAACTTCGCGCCAGTACCGCCGGTCGCTCTATGTGGTGCAGGACATGGCCGAGGGCGAGGCCTTCACGGCCACCAACATGCGCGCCATACGGCCCGGCCTGGGCCTGCCCACAGCGCACTACGAAACCCTGCTGGGCAAGCGCGTGCGCCGCGCCGTCAAGCGCGGCACACCCGTGCAATGGGAGCTGATCGGTTGACCGCCATGCGCTACTGCACGCGATGCCTGTCGCCCAGCACCCGGCCCAATGCGAAGTTTGACGAGCACGGCGTGTGCATTCCCTGCACCTATGCCGAGGCCTCACAGGACGTGGCCTACGAGGAACGCTTTCGCGAGCTCAAGGACATCGTCAACCGGCTGACCCGGCGGCGCAAGTACCAGGAATACGACTGCATCGTGGGCGTCAGCGGCGGCAAGGACAGCACGCGCCAGGCCCTGTGGGTGCGCGAAAAACTGGGCCTGAACCCCTTGCTGGTGTGCGTGGCCTACCCGCCCAAGCAGGTGTCGCAGGTGGGGGTGGACAACCTGTCCAACCTGATCTCGCACGGGTTTGACTGCATCATGCTCGGCCCCGCGCCCGAGACATCCCGCCGGCTGATGCGCGAGGCGTTCTTCCGCTTCGCCAATATCTTCAAGGCCACCGAGATGGTTCTGTTCGCCGGCGTGCCCAAGATGGCCGTGGCCCACGACATCAAGCTCATCATGTGGGGCGAGAACCCGGCCCTGCAGGTGGGCGACTCGGCCAGCCTGGGCACGACCATCTGGGACGGCAACAACCTGCGCAACATCAACACGCTGGCTGGCGGCAACCTGGACTGGATGATCGAGACCGTGGGCGGGCTGGAGAAAATCCTGCCGTACGAATTCCCGGACGTCGCGCTGATGCGCGAAAAGATGATCAACACCATCTACCTGGGCCCTGCGTGGAGCAACTGGTCGCTGGGCGACAACTCGGCCTTTGCCATGGCCCAGGGCCTGAAAATCCGCGACGAGGGCGTTGAAGAATCCGGCGACCTGCTCGGCACCAGCATGCTCGACGAAGACTGGGCCACGATCAACATGATGTTGAAGTACTACAAGCTGGGCTTTGGCCGTGCCACGGATTACATGAACGAGGAAATCCGCGCCGGCCGCGTTACACGCGAAGAAGCTATCGCCGTGGTGCAAGCCTATGACGGCATTTGCAGCGACCGCTACGTGGCGTCGTTCTGCCGGTATGTGGACATCACGGTGGACCAGTTCTGGGAGCGCGTGCGCCAGGCGGCGCACCCCAAGCTGTTCACCACCGTGCCTGGCAAGCCGCGCCCGCAACCCTGTTTTACTGCCGGGGTGAACATTGCGTAAATCCATTGTGCTGGTCCCCCACGGCGCGGGCAACATCGCGTCACTGGTGGAACTGTTCCATGCCATCGGGCGCTTTCCCAAGGTGGCGCAGTCCCCCGCCGAGCTGGACAACGCCGGGCTGGCCGTGGTGCCCGGCGTGGGCGCGTCGGGCAGCGCCATGCGCAGGCTGCATGAAACGGGTTTTGCCGACGCCCTGGTCCGGATGCACCAGCGCGAACACCGCATCCTGGGCATTTGCGTGGGCGCGCAGATCATGTTTGAGGACCTGCACGAAGACAACTGCCAGGGCCTGGGCCTGCTGCCCGGCAATGTGTCGCGGCTGGCAGATGGCGGCTTTCACAACGGCTGGTCGGGCATCAAGGCCACTGCCGAGCAGGCAGGGGCCAAACCCCTGCTGCTGAAGACGGCAGAGAAAAACTTCTATTTCAACCACGGCTACCAGATCAATACCAAGGCAGTGATGCAGGAGCGCGGCGTGACCAGCGGTGAGCAGGCGCTGCTGGCGTACTTCCTGCGCGGGCACCTGTGCGGCATCCAGTTCCACCCCGAAAAGAGCCAGGCCGTGGGCGTGGCGTTCATCGACAACGTGATGAAGCACTATGGCCTATAAGCGGTTGATCGCCATGGTCCCGGTGCGCAACGGACAGGTGGTGCTGTCGTACGGCTACGCACGCCACCGCCCTGGCGGCCGTCTGGATACGGTGCTCAAGAACCTGGATCGCTGGGGCGTGGACGAGATCACGGTGATGGACATCAGCCCCGGGCTGCAGCAGCCCGACTGGCGGCTGCTGGACGAGATCCGCGCGTCGGCAGTGCGCACGCCGGTTTCTTTTGGCGGCGGCATCCGGTCTGCGGCACATGCCGTCAAGGCCGTGGCCTTGGGCTGCGACCGCGTGGTGGTTGAAAGCCTGCTGTGGGACGCACCGGCTGAAATCGCCGCCATCAGCTCGGCTGTGGGCCAACAGGCCGTGATCGGTGCCACGCCGCTGGTGCTGTTGAATGGCCGCCTGCACGCCCACAGGGCCCATGGGGAGAAGCCAGTTCCCTGGCACGAATTCGAGACGCGCATCGCTGATGCAGCCATCAGCGAGCTGATGCTGATCGACCGGGCGCACGAAGGCCTGCTGGACGGCAACGCGGTGGCCGCCCATGTGCCGCTGCGCCCGCAGGGCCCCAGGATCATCTGGTTTGGCGGCATCACCCGCGACCAGGCCACCGGCCTGCTGGAGCGCCCTGATACCGTGGGCCTGGCCATCGGTAACCCGTTTTTGCGGCACGAGCTGGCCGCTTTCCATGTGCGCCAGCAGGTGCTGGCCACCCACCGCCCGCCATTGCTCAGGCAAGTGAGGCCCCATGCCTGAAACCCGGCCTGTGCACCAACCCATACAACAGTGCCGCGCCTGCCTGTATGACAGCCGCCACCCCTTTGGCCTGACCTTTGACGACACCGGCCTGTGCAGCGGCTGCGCCACGCACGCCAAGAAAACCTCGCTGGACTGGGACCAGCGGCTGGAGCAACTGGCGCGGCTGCTGCACCCGTACAAGGGCCGCAAAGGCAATTACGACTGTGTGATCCCGATCCGCGGCACACCCGAATATTTCAAGGTGTTGGACGTCGTGAAGAAGCAGCTGGGGCTGAACCCGCTGCTGGTGGCGTTCAACTCGCACTTCAACAGCACGGCAGGCATTGAAAACCTGGACCTGATCCGCGACACGTTCGATTGCGACATCTTCCTCAAGACCATGTCGCCGCCCATCTACAAGAAGCTGATGCGCGAAACGCTGTCACGCTTTGGCAGCGTGCACTGGCCCTACCTGGCGGGGCACACGGTGTGGCCCGTGCGTGTGGCGGTTCAGCACAACATCCCTTTGGTCATCTGGCCGCTGCACCAGCCCACCGAGCAGGCCGGCATGTTCTCGTACCTGGACCAAAACGAGATGACGCGCCGCAGCCGGCACGAGCACGACCTGATGGGCCATGAGCCCGACGAGCTGGTCAGCACCGAATCGCTCTTGAGCGAGCACGACGTGCTGCCGCTGCGCTACCCCAGCGACAGCCAGCTGGCCGCAAGCGGCCTGCGAGGCATCTACCTGGCCAATTACCTGCCCTGGGACACGCGGCTGTACAGCGAGCAGATGATGGACAAATTCGGCGCGCGCGCGGCGCACTGCCCGGCCACGTTCGACACCTACGATCACGTCGACAACATGGTCTACACCAGCATCCACGACACGCTGAAGCGCCGCAAGCTGGGCTATGGCCGCGTGCGCGACCACCTGTGCCGCGAGATCCGCTTCGGGCGCATCACACGTGCACAGGCCATTGAGGTGGAAGCCCACTACGCCAACGCGCACAGCCCCCGGCTGAACCAGATGTTCTTTGACTGGCTGGGCATTTCAGACCAGGCGTTCCAGTGGCTGATGGACCACCGGTTCGGTCCGGCACCCGCAGCTGGGGCATCAGCCCCAGCACCGTTGTCCACCGGGGCACAGCGGTTCACCGACAGCTACCGCACCAACGCCACCGCGGTGGAGCAGCAGGACCACTACATCCTGATCGGCAAGGGCCTGCAGGTTTAGGGCCGTGCGCGGGGCCGGGCCAGCGCCGCGCCGGCGATCAGCTCGGCCACCTTGTCCGCCGCAGCGCCCTTCTGGTTGGGAAATGCATGGGGATGCGGAGTCTGCATGGCGGCCCGAACCATGGGCGCCAGCTGATCGAATGACGGTACCCCTGCAGCCACACCAAAGTCGCTGAGCGGCGAGATATGGCGTGAAGGCGAGTTGTCCATGGACAGCACGCTTTTGCCGGCAATGGCGGCCTCAAGACCTATGGTGGAGCCATGGACCACCACGATGTCCGCCATCTGCACGTCCACCTGGGCGGGCCGGACCAACGGGTCGCTCCAGAACACACGGTCCTGCGATGCGCCATCGGCAAAATGCACGATATGGTTGGGGTGGTAGCGGATGAGCAGCGCCGCGTCCGGGCAGGCCGCCACCAGTTCACGCAACAGCCGCTCGACCGTCTTGCCCAGGTAGGCCGGATCGGCCTCAGGTCCGTCGGCCGCCATGGGCAGGTCCAGGTGACCCGCCCAGAGAATGACCTTCAGCCCAGTCCAGCCCATGCGCTGGCGTTCGCGCGCTGCCTCTTCAATGCGCAGCGGCGAGGCCAGCGAATCAAAGGCCGGACTGCCCGTGGTGTGAATGCGGTCTGCGGGCACACCACCCGCGATCAGGTTGTCGCGACCCAGTTCGTTGATCGTGGTGAGCATGTCCGCGTAATGGCTGCGCTCCAGGAACGGATCGCCCGGCGGTGAAAACAGGTCCACCATGGACAGCGTCGGGATGCCCAACCCGCTGGCGGCCTCCAGCGCGGCCGCCTCGCTGCGCGGTGAGTTGGTGGCCACCACCACGTCGGGCTTGAGCTCGGTCATGAGGCGGCGCATGAAGCCGATGGGGTGAAACGCCCAGCGGCCGCGCTCCTCGTACAGCTGGCGGGCTGTCGCCTGACCCAGCCGGTCATGCAGGTCGGCCAGGTTGATGCCCAGGTAAGCCTCGGTCTCTTCAGCGCTGACCAGCGGGTGCTGAGTCTGGTCCATCAGCGGTGCGGCCAGTGTGCGCAGCCGTTCGGGGTCGTACCAGTGGGCGAAGTCGCGGTAGGTCAGGCAATGGACGCCTTCACGCCGCGCCATCTCGCCCGCCGTCGTCAGCGCCAGGAGTTCAAGCTTCCAGTCTGGGTAGCGTGCCTGCAACGCCCGCATGACGGGCAGGACCATGGCGATATGGCCGCCGCCATAGCTGACAAACAGGACCGTGCGCTGCGCCATGCCGTGCCTGTGGTCAGGCCATCTTCTCCATCAGGAACCAGGTGCCGTCGTCCTGCGGGAATTTGGGGTCGCGCCGGTACACAAAGCCATAGTCCAGCAGCTTGACGTCGGGGTAGCGGTCCATGATTTCGCCGGCGAAGTCGCGTTTGAACAGCCGGTTCTCGTGCCCGCGGTAGGTCACCGTGACGGGCGTGGGGTTGTAGTACTCGCACACAATGATGTACTTGCCCGCGCTGCGGTACAGCTTGTCGTACACGGCCGGCAAATGCTCGGGGTTGATGTGGATCAGCACGCCCTTGATCAATACCAGGTCAAACAAACCCGCGGGTTCATATTCCAGGATGGAGCCGTGGCGGATGTTGCCGGCCGGCACCACCTTTTGCAGCTGGGCGACAGCGTCGCCATTGATCTCGATCGCGTGCTGCTCCATCTGCGGGTACAGGGCCTTCAGCGCGCGCAGGTTCAACCCGACGTTGGCGCCGAATTCAATGCAGCTGCCCACAGGTTGGGCCACACGCAGCGCCTTGCTGAACATGTCGATATTGGCCGCGACCAGCAGGTCACCCTGGCTGCGCTGGACGTAGGCATCGCCGAACTCGCCAGCCCAGAATGCTTCCTGCTCGGTTTTGAATTGACTCATGCTGTGTCTTCCGGAAATACGGTGAATCGTGAATCATGCCAGAGGGAATGAGCGCCCTTTGTCCCACAGCGCGATAGCCGCCAGGGCCCGCAATTCGCGCGTGTGATTGGCCTGGCCGTTGCGGTGCTGCGCCAGCAGGCCGGCCACCACGGGCGCCTGGAAAAGCTCGCCCACCAGCGGCGATTGTTCCAGCAGACCCTTGAGCCACGGATAGCTTTCGCCGCGAAACCATTCGCCGATGGGCACGGTGAACATCTGCTTCTTGCGGTACGCCAGGTCGTCGCCGATCAGCGGCGCGGCGGCCTTCTTGTACCAGTGCTTCTTGTCGCCCGCATGCAGCTTGGTGTTGCCGCGCGAACGAAAGGCCAGCTCCATCATCCGCCAGTCCAGAAAGGGCGTGCGCGCCTCGATGGACACCGCCATGCCCATGCGGTCGGGTTTGACCAGGTTGTTGCCGCTCAGCAGCAATTGCATGTCCAGGTACAGCGCCTGGTTGATGCGGTCAAAGTGTGCCGCTTCGTCCAGCCACGGCTTGGCTGCGACGTCAAAGCTGTCGATGCCGGCCAGCCGGGCCGCCACGGTGGGCCGGTACAGGGCGCGCTTGGCATCCGGCGAAAACAGCGAGATGGAATCGAAGTAGCGGCGCTGGAACGTGGCGCCGTCCAGCGTGTCCACACCCGGCTGTGCAAAGAACGCCGCGTACTTGTCGTACCCCGCAAACAGTTCATCACCGCCGTCGCCGGTCAGCACCACCTTCACGTGCTTTGCCGCCAGCTCGCTCACGCGCAGGGTTGGCATGAACGACGCATCGCCATGCGGCTGGTCCAGGTGATGCAGCACCTGCGGCCAGCGGTCCAGCATGTTGAGCTCGGCAATCTCGCTGGTGTGTTCGCAGCCGAACCGGCGGGCCGCCTCGGCGGCAAAAGCCGATTCGTCGTAGCGCGGGTCGGCAAAGCCGATGCAGAAGGTCTTGACCGGCCGGTCCACATGGCGCGCCATCAGGCCCACGATGGTGCTGGAGTCCACGCCGCCCGACAGGAAGGCGCCCCAGGGCACATCGGCCCGCAGGCGGATGCGCGTGGCGTCGTCCAGAACGGCCATGAACTCTTCGGCCCACGCGCCGAAGTCATGGTCGCGTTCGCGCTGGTCAGCCAGGTTCCACCAGCGCTGCGTCTGGGCGCCGCTGCGGGTCAGGCGCATCCAGGTGCCGGGCATGACATGGCGTATGCCCTGCCAGATGGTCCACGGCGCAGGGATGTAGTTGAAGCTCAGGTAATGGTGGATGGCCTCCAGATCCACGGCAGGCGGTGCCATGCCGGTCAGCGCCTGGGGCAATATGGCCTTGATCTCGGAGCCAAAAGCCACGCGCGTGCCGTTGTCGGCCACGTACAGCGGCTTGACGCCGATGCGGTCGCGGATGAGGTACAACGCGTCTTCGCGCAGGTCGTCAATGGCGATCGCAAACATGCCGTTGAGCTTGTTGACGAAAGAAATGCCTTCGCGCTCGTACAAGCGCAGGATCACCTCGGTGTCCGACCCCGTCTTGAGCACCACACCCTGACGCCGCAGGTCGGCGGCGAGCTCCACGTAATTGAAGATTTCGCCGTTTTGCACCACGGCGACCTGGCCGTCGTCGGACACAAACGGCTGGTGCCCGCCGCCGATGTCGATGATGGACAGCCGCATGTTGCCAATGGCCACGCCGCGCTCTGGCTGGTGCCAGATGCCCTCGTCGTCCGGCCCCCGGTGGGCCAGGCTGCGGGCCATGCCTTCAAGCGCCGCGTCGGGTAGCGAGCGGCGCTGCCGGTCCCAGTAGCCAAAGATGCCGCACATCGTCAGTTCGCTCCTTTGCCGGTGAGCCGCGACAGCGTCCACACCATGATCTTCAGGTCCAGCCACAGGCCCGCCAGGCCGCGGCATTCAGCCACATACTGCAAGTCCAGCGCCAGCCGCTGCCCCTCGGTGCCGCCGGAGCGGATCAGCGCCTGCGCCAGGCCGGTGATGCCGGGGCGCACGCTGCAGCGCAGGTCCCAGTCCTGATGCGTGTACAGCGATCGCTGGGCCGGCACATCGGGGCGTGGGCCCACCAGGCTCATCTCACCCCACAGCACATTGATGATCTGGGGCAACTCGTCAATGCTGCTGCGCCTCAGGAAGCGGCCCGTGCGCGTGATGCGCGGGTCGTTGTCGGCGGTGTGCCAGGGGCCGATCACCGCAGCATTGCGCACCATGGTGCGGAACTTGTACATACCGAACTCGCGCCCGCCCCGGCCCACGCGCACCTGGCGAAACAGCACAGGCCTGCCGTCGTCCAGCAGCACAGCCAGCGCGGCCAGCACCAGCACGGGTGACAGCAGCACCAGCGCCACCAGCGCGCCCGCGATGTCCAGCAAGCGCTTCATGCCACCGCCGTGGGGGTTGCCATGCCGGCCGCCAGCTGCCCGATGCGGGCCGCAATGCGCTGGCGGTCGTCTTGCACCTGCTGCGCGCTGCGCCGTTGCAGTGACTGCTCGGCTTCACGCAGGGCCGCCACGCCCGACGCCAGGGCGGCCGCCGGGTCGTCGCCGCGGAAGGTGCGCGACAAAATCACCGCCTGCGAGCCCAGCCGCAGGTGCTCGGCCAGCACGTCGCGCCCGGGCAGCAGGCCTTCGTCCAGCCGCGCAATGCCGCCAAATCCAAGCCGCAGCCCGTGGCGGCGAGCCGCCATGGCCACACGGTCCACATGGCCCTGGGCGAGTGGCTCAAACATGAACCGGCAACCCAGCGAGATATGCAGGTCGTTCAGGCCCACAAACACCTCGTACAGGCCGGGCGTGGCCACCCAGTCGTCCACGCAGGCCAGGGCTTCGGCCGTTTCCAGCAGGGGAACAATGGGCGCCCGGCCGGCAACCAGGCCAGAGAACGCTGCCAGCTCGGCCGCTGTACGGAACATGGGCAGCATGACCAGGTCCGCCCCCTGGGCCAGCACGGCGTCCAGCTCGGCGGCCGTGCGGTTGTGCAGCGGGTTCACCCGCACCATCAGCCGCGCCCGGTGCAGCTGCGCCTTGACGGGCGCCACATCATCAATGCAGTGGGTGCTGATGAAGGTGTTGCGCCCGGCCTGCCGTTCGGCCTTGCCCATGCTTTCCAGGTCCAGGAAGATGCGCATGCCGTCGATGGCGTCGCACTGCCTTGCGAGCGCCGGGTCGTTGGTGACTTGGAGTAGGTCGATCATCCTGGTTGATTATCGTTTCAGCGCTGCGCGCAACGCCGGGCTGGTGGCCCAGCCGGCACCCGCCACCACGGCGGCGAACAGGCCGGCCACGCCAAGCACCAGCACCGGCTGCGCAGCGGGCAGCAAAGAGGCGGCAAAGGCAAGTGCTGCACACAACGCACCGGGAATCGCCATCTCACGCCAGGGCAGCGACTGCAGGGCGCGCGGCCCCAATGAACGCAGCAGCACGGCCGCCAGCAGGGCCATCAGGCCAGCCAGCGCCATCATGACCTGCTGCCCTTCGTGCAGGCCAGCCACGCCCAGGGCCAACAAGGCGGCCACGGTCGCGGCAAATGCAAGCGCCGCCACCTGCAGCCGCCCGATGGTGGCCAGCACCAGCACCGCCACGGCGATCAGGGCCTGGGGCAGCAACGTCCAGGCACCCCAGGCGGCCCATTGCGCCACATGGGCCACGTGCTCAGGCCCCATGCGGCCCCAGCCAAACAGCAACTGCGCCAGCGGCCCCGCGCCCGTCCACAGGCCGATGGCTGCCGCACAGGCCAGCGTCCACGACAGCAAAAAGGCAGCGCGCAGCTGCACGCTGAAGTCGCGCCCCTCGGCCCGCGCCCGCGTCAGCGCGGGAAACGCCAGCGTGGCCACCAGCTGGATGGCCAGCAGATTGGGCAGCTCCACCAGCTTCCAGGCGTAGCTGAACGTAGCCAGCGCGCCCTCGCCCTGGTGGGACACCAGGCTGCGCGCGAGCAAGACCAGCGCGGCGGGCGCGCCAGCAGCCACCGTGGCCCACAGCCAGATGCGCCAGCCCGGCACCTGCGGCGGCAAAGAGGCCGCCTGGGTGGCAACAACAGGTTCGACCGGGGCCAGCCGGTGCATTCGCCAGGCCAGGAAGGCCAGGCGCAGGCTGAGCGCGAGCATCAGAGCGCCGCCCATCCAGTCAATGGCGCGCGGCCAGGCCGTGGCATGGCCCAGCACGAGCATCGCCAGCACGATCACACCGGTGTGCACGATGTTCATGCCATACATGCCCATGGCGTCGCGCTCGTGCTGCAGCCGGGTGTACCAGAGCGAGCCCAGCAAGGCCAGCGGGATGGCCGGTGCGGCCCAGTGCACCGCCTGCACCAGTACGACGGCGTCCGATGCGCCCGGCACCAGCCAGCGCCCGGTGGGCCCGGACAGCTGCCACAGGGCCGCCGCAATGGCCGCGCCGGTGCCCAGCAGCAGCCAGCCCACCCGGCGCTGGCTTTGCGCCAGCGGCGCTGGTGCCAGGCCCGCCCACAGGGGCAGCAAGGCATAGCTCAGCGCACCGGCGGCCAGGATGGCGCTGGCCAGGTCAGGCAGGGTGAGCATCATGACCACCATGTCAGCCAGCCCCGTGGTGCCGAAGGTGGCGGCCTGGACCGATTCGCGCAGCAGGCCCAGCACGCGGCTGGCCAGCAACAGGGCAAGGGAAATCACGCCGGCGCGCAGGTACATGCGCCGGATTATCCCGGCTGGCCGGTGCCTGTCCGGCGGGTGGGCCGGCAAAAAACTAAAATAGCAGGCTTTGGCCACGCCTTGTGGCCGCCACCGGCCTGCCCCCATGTCCCAGAACAACGCAAATCACAACACCCCTGACCTGCCTGCCACCGACGACAACCAGCTCATCGCCGAGCGTCGCGAGAAGCTCAAGGTCATCCGCCAGGCGCAGCAGGACGGCAAGGGCGTGGCCTTCCCCAACGACTTCAAGCCAGGCGACCGCGCCGCAAGCCTGCAGGCCGCACACGGTGAAAAGACGCCGGAAGTGCTGCAGGAAGAAGGCACCTTGGCCAGCGTGGCCGGGCGCATGATGCTCAAGCGCGTGATGGGCAAGGCCAGCTTTGCCACGCTGCAGGACGCCACCGGCCGCTTCCAGATCTACGTGACCCGCGACGATGTGGGCGAAGAGGTCTATGCCGCCTTCAAGCACTGGGACCTGGGCGACATCGTGGCCTGTGAGGGCCGGGTGTTCAAGACCCGCACGGGCGAGCTGTCGCTGCATGCCAGCCGCGTGCGCCTGTTGACCAAGAGCCTGCGTCCCATGCCGGACAAGTTCCACGGCGTGGCCGACCAGGAGGTGAAGTACCGTCAGCGCTACATCGACCTGATGATGGACGAGGCTGCGCGCAACCGCTTCAAGGCGCGCAGCAAGGCGGTGAGCTCCATCCGCGACTTCATGGTGGCGCACGATTTCCTGGAGGTGGAAACGCCCATGCTGCACCCCATCCCGGGCGGCGCCAACGCCAAGCCGTTCATCACCCACCACAACGCGCTGGAGCAGGAGATGTTCCTGCGTATCGCGCCCGAGCTGTACCTCAAGCGGCTGGTCGTGGGCGGCTTTGAGCGCGTATTCGAGATCAACCGCAACTTCCGCAACGAAGGCATCTCGGTGCGCCACAACCCCGAGTTCACCATGATGGAGTTCTACGCGGCGTACTGGAATTACCGCGACCTGATGGACTTCACAGAAGCGCTGATCCGCGACGCAGCCCAGAAGGCCGTGGGCACGCTGCAGCTCACCTACGGCGGCAAGCCGGTGGACCTGGCGGCGCCGTTTGAGCGCCTGACCATCCGCGAGGCCATCCTCAAGCACACCGAAGCAGGCGAGAACGTTGACAACCGCGAATGGCTCACCAACGCGCTGCGCAAGCTGGGCCTCAACGAAGAAAAGAACAAGCTGGCTGGCCGCTCGCTGGCCAGCCTGCAGGTGCTGTACTTTGAAGAGACGGTGGAAGAAAAGCTCTGGCAGCCCACCTTCATCATGGAACACCCGACCGAAATCTCGCCGCTGGCACGCGCCAACGACGAGCGCCCTGAGGTGACCGAGCGCTTTGAGCTGTACATCACGGGCCGTGAATTCGGCAACGGCTTCTCGGAGCTGAACGACGCCGAAGACCAGGCCGCGCGCTTTCAGGCGCAGGTCACTGCCAAGGACAGCGGCGACGACGAAGCCATGTACTATGACCACGACTTTGTGCGCGCGCTGGAATACGGCATGCCCCCCACGGGCGGCTGCGGCATCGGCATTGACCGGCTGATGATGCTGCTGACCGACAGCCCCAGCATTCGGGATGTGATCCTCTTCCCGGCCCTGCGAAGAGAAACTTGACCCATCCCCGAAGCGCCTGCGGCGCTTCCCCCTCAAGGGGGCGCCACCGGCGGCCTGGCAAAGCCGGTTCCGCGGTGGCCTGTGATCAAGGCAGAAGTTCGAGCGAGCGCATATAGTGGGGCTCGGCCATCAGCGTGTCCCACGCCGGTGCGGGCGTGGCGGGCAACAAGGCGAGGCGGCGCTGTTCGCTGGCTTCGTTCGCATGCCAGCCGCCCTTGAGCTGGGTTTCCACCAGCCCGTCCAGCAATTCATCCACGGCGTGGCCGCCGTCGACAGACTGGTTGCACAGCAGCACCATGTCGCAGCCAGCGGCCAGCGCCGCCACGCCGGCCTCGGTGTAGCTGACCTCGCGGCCGTCAATCAGGCGGGCGCCGGCCATGCTCAGGTCGTCGCTAAAAATCGCGCCGCCAAAGCCCAGCTGGCGACGCAGGATGTCATTGAGCCAGCGGCTTGAAAAGCCGGCAGGGCGTGCATCGACTTTGGGGTACACCACATGCGCCGGCATCACGCTGGTGAGCGTGGTGCTGAGCCAGCCGTAGGGCGCGGCGTCGTCCGCCAGGATGGCTTTCAGGCTGCGCCGGTCCACTGGAATATCAGTGTGCGAATCGGCCTTGACAAAGCCGTGACCGGGAAAGTGCTTGCCGCAGTTGGCAACACCCGCCTGTAGCAGACCGTGCATCAGGCTTTTGGCAAGCAGCGCTGCAACGCGCGCATCGGCGTGAAAGGCACGGTCACCGATGACGCCCGAGCCGCCCCAGTCCAGGTCCAGCACCGGGGTGAAACTGAAATCCACGCCACAGGCGCGCAACTCTGCGCCCAGCACGTAACCGCAAGCGGTCGCCGCATTGGTGGCATGCAATGCGTCCTTCATCCAGAGTTCGCCCAAAGCCCGCATGGGCGGCAGGTGCGTGAAGCCGTCGGTGCGAAAACGCTGCACGCGCCCGCCTTCGTGGTCCACGCAGATCAGCAGGTCAGCGCGCACGGCCTTGATCTGCCGGCACAGTGCGCTGACCTGGGCGCGGTCTTTCCAGTTACGCCCGAACAGGATGACGCCACCGGTCAGCGGGTGCTTCAGGCGCTTTTTGTCAGCGCGGCTCAGCTCCAGGCCGGCCACGTCAAGGATCAAAGGGGCATGGGGCGACATTCAGGGCTCTTTCTTTTCGACCACCACAAAGCTGGCGGCATAGTCGGTTTCGTCGGTCACGCTCACATGGGCGCTGAGGCCCTGGGCCTCAAACCAGGTTTTCAGGCCGCCGTGAAGCACGATGGCAGGCTTGCCGCCTGGCAGCTTGCTGATCTCGCACAGCCGCCACGTCATGGGCATGCGCATGCCCAGCCCCACGGCCTTGCTGAAAGCCTCTTTGGCCGAGAAGCGCGTGGCCAGGTAGCGGATGCCCCGCTCGGGCCAGCGCTGGCTGCGGGCCTTCCAGGTCGCCAGCTCGGCATCGCTCAAAATTTTCTGCGCAAAGCGCTCGCCATGGCGATCCAGCGATGCGCGGATGCGCCGCACATCGCAGATGTCGGTGCCGATGCCGTAGATCATGGTTGTGGCGCAGCGCGAAAGGCCTCGTCAATGCGGTGCAGGTAGGCTTTGACCGTTGCCTCGTAGCCCAGCTCCAGCGCATCGGAGATCAGGGCGTGGCCGATCGACACTTCCTGCACGCCGGGTACCGCACGCAGGAAGTCGGTGAGGTTCTCCTGGTTCAGGTCATGGCCGGCGTTGACGCCCAGGCCCGCGTCCAGCGCTGCCTGCGCAGCTGCTGCAAACCGGGCCAGCACGGCATTCTTGTCAGCGGTGCCAAAGGCACTGGCGTAGCTTTCGGTGTACAGCTCCACCCGGTCGGCCCCCACAGCCCGGGCGGCGGCCATGGCCTCGGGGTCCGGGTCCATGAACAGGCTGACGCGCACGCCCAGGGCGCGGGCTTCGTCTATCAGGGGCTTCAGGCGCTGGGCGTCCGCAGGGAACGACCAGCCGTGGTCGCTTGTGAACTGGCCTTCGCTGTCGGGCACGAAGGTGCACTGGTGCGGGCGCAACTCGCGCACAAAGTCCATGAGGTTGTGAAACGGGTTGCCCTCGATGTTGAATTCGACCTCAGGCCACGACTTCAGCATGTGCTGCAACACATGCACGTCTTCAGCGCGGATGTGGCGGGCATCAGGCCGTGGGTGCACGGTAATGCCGTGCGCGCCGGCCTGCAGGCACAGCGTGGCAGCGCGCAGCACGCTCGGAATGCCCAGGTGGCGCGTGTTGCGTACCAGCGCGACTTTGTTGAGGTTGACTGACAGGGCGGTGTGTTGTGTCATAGCGATTGCAGGTCCATCATCATCTGCCGCGTGCGCAGCGTCGTAACGCCGCAATGGTAGTGCAGCAGTATCCGCAGTTGCGGCTTGAGGCCCGCCATGACATCCGCACACACCCCAAGCGCGGCGTGAAAAGGGGCCTCGTCGTCCAGTGCCAGTTGCAGGCGCCGCCATTGATGCCCTGGCAGGCTGGCGCGCTCGCCGCCTGTCGCCTGCATCAGGCCTCCGTCGGGCATGAGGCTGTAGCTCACGCCGTCGTCCAGTGGCGCCAGCGTGAGGGTCTGCATATCCAGCACGGGCAACAAGCCGATCTCGCGCAGCAGCAGCAGCTCAAACGCCCGCAGGCCGGCCTGCAGCGCCTCGACCTGGCCAGACGCCAACACCTGCACGGCGGCACGGTAGGCGTCAAACAGCGCGGGGTGAGGGTCGTCGCGCGCCAGCAGGCGCAGCACCAGTTCATTGAGGTAATAGCCCGACAGCAGCGCGTCACCCGTGGGCATGACGTGGCCGCCCACCCATTCAGCACCTTTGAGTGTGCGGATTTCGGCGTCGCCGCCAAAGGCCACGCGCAACGGCTGCAGCGGCAGCAAGACAGGGCGAAAATTGGAGCTGGGCCGCTTGGCCCCCTTGGCCACCAGCGCCACCCGGCCGTAATGGCGGGTGAACACCTCCAGGATCAGGCTGGACTCGCTCCAATCGTAGCGGTGCAGCACATAGGCAGGCTCGTCACTGATGCGCTTGACGGGCACAGTTATTCGTAGCCGAAGGACTTGACCCGTGCTTCGTCGTCGGCCCAACCTGAGCGGACTTTCACCCACAATTCCAGGAACACCTTGGCGCCCAGCAGCTTTTCCAGCTCAGTGCGGGCGTCGGTGCCGATGCGCTTCAAACGCTCACCGCGTTCGCCGATCACCATGGCCTTGTGGCCGTCGCGCTCCACGACGATGGTGGCGGCAATGCGCACCATGCGGTCGTGCTTGGGGCTGGGTTCTTCCTCAAACTTGTCGATGATGACGGTGGACGTATAGGGCAGCTCGTCGCCGGTAAAACGAAACAGCTTTTCGCGCACCGTCTCGCTGGCCAGGAATTTCTCGCTGCGGTCCGTGAGCTCATCCTCCCCGTACCACCAGGCCTGTTCGGGCAGGAACTTCTCGCAGATGGTGAACAGCCGCTCCACATCCTTGGCGTTTTTGGCAGACATGGGCACAAACTCGGCAAACTCGTGGCGCTGCTGCATGTCGCGCAGCCAGGGCGCGATCTCGGCGCGGCGCACCACCTTGTCCAGCTTGTTGGCCACCAGCAGCGCCGGCGTGCCGGGCTTGAGCAGCGACAGCACCTTGGCGTCGCCCAGCGTGAAGCTGCCCGCCTCCACCACAAACAGCACCAGGTCCACTTCGCCAATGGCCCCCACCACCGTCTTGTTCAGCGAGCGGTTCAGCGCCGTGGAGTGACGCGTCTGGAAGCCCGGTGTATCCACAAAAATGAACTGCGTGGGCCCGATGGTGCGAATGCCGGTGATGCGGTGGCGCGTGGTCTGGGCCTTGCGCGAGGTGATGCTGATCTTCTGGCCCACCAGCGCATTGAGCAGCGTGGACTTGCCCACGTTGGGTTTGCCAACGATGGCGATCAGGCCGCAGCGCTGCCCGAGCGGGGTTGGGGCGCCGGCTTCGGCGTCGGGCGTTGCGTTTTCTGTCATGTCGGTCATTTCGTTTTGGCCTTCAGCGCGATGAGCATGGCGGCGGCCGCCGCCTGTTCGCCGGCCCGGCGTGAGCCACCAATGCCGCGCTCGGCGGCACCCAGCTCGGGGATCTCACATTCCACATCAAAGGTCTGCTTGTGCGCGGCGCCCAGCGTTGCGGCCACCCGGTACACCGGCAGTTTCATCTTGCGCCCCTGCAGCCATTCCTGCAATTCGGTCTTGGGGTCCTTGGCGGCAGCCGGCATCTGCGGGTTGATCTCCACATTGCGCAGCAGCCTGTGCACCAGCGCTTCTGCGGCAAGGTAGCCGGCGTCCAGGTGCACGGCACCGATCACAGCTTCCAGGCAGTCGGCCAGGATGGAGGGTCGCTTGTGGCCGCCCGAGCGGCTTTCGCCCTCGCCCAGCTTGATCACGGCGGGCAAGCCCAATTCGAGCGCCAGCTGGTGCAGTGTCTCCTGTTTGACCAGGTTGGCGCGCACGCGCGAGAGGTCGCCCTCGGGCAGGGCGCGCAAGCGGTCGTACAACAGAGCCGCCACGGCCAGGTTCAGCACAGAGTCGCCCAGAAACTCAAGGCGTTCGTTGTGATCGGCCGAAAAGCTGCGGTGGGTCAGCGCACGCAGCAGCAACTGCGGGTCGGAGAACGAGTGCTGCAAGCGCCCCTGCAGTGCTGACAGGCCGCCATCCACGCTACTTGGTTTGCCCGTTGTACTTGAGCAAAAGGTAGGCCGGGCCTGCCATGTGGATTTCCTTGGTGTACGCAAACGAGACCGTGGTCCTGCCGTTGTTCTGCGCGACTTCCAGGTCCTTGCCCGAAATGGATTTGATGTCGTCGATCTGGGCAGCCTTGTCAAAAATGGTGCGCACATCAGCCGGGTTGCTGCCAGCCTTGGCCTTTTCGATCGCCTTGAGTACGGCCTGGTATTCCATGAACGTGGGGAACGCCTGCGCGCCCAGGACGCCCAGGCCAGCCAGGATTGCCACCACCAGGATCAGCCCGATGAACGACACGCCCTGTTGTTTTGATTTGTGCAGAAACTTCATACGCCAACCTTTACGAGATCTGTTGCTACTGGAACGAGCCAATACGCTTGAAATTGCCGAAGTTCATCCAGATGAAAAAGGCCTTGCCCACGATGTTGCTGTCAGGCACAAACCCCCAGTAACGCGAGTCCAGCGAATTATCGCGGTTATCGCCCATCATGAAATAGTGGCCTTCGGGTACCTTGCACACAACGCCCTCGACACTGTAACGGCAATTGCGCTTGAAAGGAAAGTCTTCGGCGCCCGCCACGAAGGCCGGGCGGTCGTCATCGTTGAGCAGGCGAAAACGGCGCGCGTCAAAGGTTTCCTCATACTGCTTGAAGTAGCGCATCACATCGTCGTCGAAGAACTCGGGCAGCGTCGCCTTGGGCACCGGCTTGCCATTGATCGTGAGCTTCTTGTTCAGGTAAGCCACCTCGTCGCCGGGCACGCCCACCACCCGCTTGATGTAGTCCAGGCTGGGCTTGGGCGGGTAGCGGAACACCATCACGTCACCGCGCTGGGGCTTGTTGCCTTCGGTCAGCCTGGTGTTGATGACCGGCAGGCGCACGCCGTAGGTGAATTTGTTGACCAGGATCAGGTCGCCCACCAGCAACGTGGGGATCATCGAGCCCGAGGGGATCTTGAACGGCTCGAACAGGAACGAGCGCAGCAGGAACACCACCACGATCACCGGGAACAGCCCCGCCGTCCAGTCCAGCCACCAGGGCTGCATGATGAGCCGGGTGCGGGCTTCGGACAGGTCGCCGTCCACCTGGGTGATGCCCTTGGCAGCGAGGTCGGCGCGGCGCTGGGCGTCGTTGGCTTCCAGCGCGGCCACGGCACGCCGGCGCTGGGGCAGGAAGTAAAAGCGCTCGCCCAGCCAGTACACGCCGGTGACGCAGGTGGCCAGGAACAGAAGCAGCGCAAAGTTGCCCTCGACCACGCCCATGTACCAGGCACCAGCGTAGCCGGCAAAAGCCGCAAGGACCACTGCGGTGATGAACTGCATCATTCTTCCACCTGCAAAATGGCCAGAAAGGCCTCCTGGGGCACTTCGACCGAGCCAATCTGCTTCATGCGCTTTTTGCCTGCTTTCTGCTTCTCAAGGAGCTTGCGTTTTCGGCTGATGTCGCCGCCGTAGCATTTTGCCAGCACGTTCTTGCGCAGCGCCTTGATGGTTTCGCGGGCGATGATGTTGGCGCCAATGGCCGCCTGGATCGCCACGTCAAACATCTGGCGGCTGATGATCTCGCGCATCTTGCCCACCACGGCCCGGCCCCGGTACTGGGCCTGGGTGCGGTGCACGATGATGGACAGCGCGTCCACCTTTTCGCCATTGAGCAGGATGTCCACCTTGACCACGTCGGACGGGCGGAACTCCTTGAACTCGTAGTCCATGGACGCATAGCCGCGGCTGACCGATTTGAGCTTGTCGAAGAAGTCCAGCACGATCTCGCCCAGCGGCATCTCGTAGGTCAGCATGACCTGCTTGCCGTGGTAGGCCATGTTCAGCTGCACGCCGCGCTTCTGGTTGGCCAGGGTCATGACCGGGCCCACGTATTCCTGCGGCATGTAAAGGTGCACGGTCACGATGGGCTCGCGGATTTCCTCGATGCGGCCCTGGTCGGGGATCTTGGACGGGTTTTCCACCCGGATCACCTCGCCGTCGGCCTTGACCACCTCGTAAACCACGCTCGGGGCGGTGGTGATCAAGTCCTGGTCGAATTCCCGTTCCAGCCGTTCCTGCACGATCTCCATGTGCAGCAGGCCCAGGAAGCCGCAGCGAAAGCCAAAGCCCAGCGCCTGCGACACCTCGGGCTCGTAGTGCAGAGACGAATCGTTGAGCTTGAGCTTTTCCAGCGCGTCGCGCAGCGAGTCGTACTGGTTGGCCTCGGTGGGGTACAGGCCGGCAAACACCTGAGGCTGGATTTCCTTGAAGCCCGGCAGCGCCTCGGTCGCGGTGAACGCGGCGCCACCGGTGCCCGGCCTGATCAGGGTGATGGTGTCACCCACCTTGGCGGCCTGCAGTTCCTTGATACCCGCGATGATGTAGCCCACCTCGCCGGCCTCCAGTGATTCGCGCGATTCGTTGGCCGGCGTGAACACGCCCAGGTTGTCGGCGTTGTACATGGTGCCGGTGGCCATCATCTTGAAGCGGTCCCCCTTGGCCAGCCGCCCATCCACGACGCGCACCAGCATGACGACGCCTACGTAGGTATCAAACCAGCTGTCCACAATCATCGCGCGCAGTGGCCCGTCGGGGTTGCCCTTGGGCGGCGGGATGCGCGCGACCACGGCCTCCAGGATGTCGTCCACACCCATGCCGGTCTTGGCCGAGCATGCGATGGCGTCGGTCGCATCAATGCCGATCACGTCCTCGATCTCGGACTTGGCGTTTTCGGGATCGGCGTTGGGCAGGTCCATCTTGTTGAGCACCGGCACTACCTCCACGCCCAGGTCCAGCGCGGTGTAGCAGTTGGCAACGGTCTGTGCTTCCACACCCTGGCTCGCATCGACGACGAGCAACGCACCTTCGCATGCGGACAGCGAGCGCGAGACTTCGTAGCTGAAGTCCACATGGCCCGGCGTGTCGATCAGGTTGAGGTTGTAGACCTTGCCGTCTTGCGCTTTGTATTTGAGCGCAGCAGTCTGCGCCTTGATGGTTATCCCACGCTCTTTCTCGATGTCCATCGAGTCGAGCACCTGCTCTTCCATCTCGCGGTCACTCAGGCCGCCACAGCGCTGGATCAAGCGGTCGGCCAACGTCGATTTGCCATGATCGATGTGGGCAATGATCGAAAAATTTCTGATGTGATTCATCAACGAGAACGCTTAAGTGATTGAATTAAAACGGCGCGGAAAAGAAAAAAGGGCGCGTCGAGTAGTGACGCGCCCTGAACCAACAATCTATGGCAACTGCGATAGTTGGAACTTCATTGTAGGCAAAAAGCCCTGAACGTACAGTCCGAAAAATCGCAAAACCCGGTCGTTGCAGCGCAGCAACAAGCAATTTATACACAACTTATCAACATGATTGGGCGACAACACTCTGGACAACTTGTGGGTGATCTGTGGATCGGCTGTGAACCGTCTGGATTCATCCCGTATCGTGGTTTGAGACCGGCCCGATATGTCTGGAATGAACTCAAGAAGGCTCTGATTCTATCTAATATTGTCGCTAGCAGTTCAAAAAGTTAGCGATCGCAAACATCTTTAGGTACTCCTGACGTCTGAAAAAAAATTTAGGGGCGTCGCTTTTTTGACTCCTGACACCCAAAAAGAAACCCCAAACCCGAGTCCGGGTTGGGGCTACTTGACTTGGGGGCTTGCCTGAGCGTCAGCGCGACGGGCGAATCAACAGGTAAGTCGCCAGCTCGCCGCGGCGCAAGAGCACGGGCACAGGTTTGCTGCGGTCCACCTTGGCCACAGCCGCCTCAAATTCCTTCAGGCTGCCGACCTCGGTATTGCCAATCGCCACGATCACGTCGCCTTCGCGGATGCCGGCCCGTGCAGCGCCGTCGGTGGCGGCGTCGACCTTCACGCCGCCCTTGATCTTTAGCTCCTTCTTGCGCGCATCGGTCAGGTCGCTCACGGCCAGCCCGATGGACTGTGCTGCGGCAGAGGCCTTCGGTTTGACCTCTTTCTCGGGCGCCTTGGCAACGGGCTTGTCGGCTTCCAGTTCGCCAATCACCACGCTCAGCTCCTTGGAGCCCCCGCGACGGAACACGGTGAGCGAGCTCTTGCTGCCTGGCTTGGTGTTGCCGACCATGCGCGGCAGGTCGGTGGCCTTGTCGATGGTCTTGCCGTCGAATCGGGTGATGATGTCGCCCGCTTCCACGCCCGCCTTGTCCGCCGGGGAGCCGCTTTCAACGCTGCGCACCAGCGCACCCTGCGGCTTGCCCAGGCCAATGGATTCAGCAACATCCTTGGTCACCTGGTCAATCTGCACGCCGATGCGCCCGCGCGAGACGGTACCGGTGGCGCGCAACTGGTCGCTCACGCGAATGGCTTCGTCCATGGGAATGGCAAACGAGATGCCCATGAAACCGCCCGAGCGTGAGTAGATCTGGCTGTTGATACCGACCACTTCACCGCGCATGTTGATCAGCGGCCCGCCGGAGTTGCCCGGGTTGATCGCCACGTCGGTCTGGATGAAAGGCAGGTAGTCACCCGTGTCGCGCTGCTTGGCGCTCACGATGCCGGCCGTCACGGTGTTTTCCAGGCCAAAAGGCGAGCCAATGGCCATGACCCATTCACCCACCTTGAGGCGGTTCACGTCGCCCACCTTAACGGCCGGCAGGCCAGTGGCCTCGATCTTGACCACGGCCACATCGGTGCGCTTGTCTGCCCCGACGATGCGGGCCTTGAATTCGCGCTTGTCGGGCAGCGTGACCACGACTTCGTCGGCACCGTCCACCACGTGCGCGTTGGTCATGACGTAGCCGTCAGAAGTCAGGATGAAGCCCGAGCCTACGCCGCGCGGGCGCTCGCGCTCTTCTTCCTGGGGCTGGCTGGGGCGTGGCGCCTGGCGTGGTACACCGGGCATGGGCTGGCCGAAGAAGCGGCGGAAGAACTCCTGCATCTCCTCGTCCATCTGGCCGCCCCCCTGGGCTGCGGCGCCACGTGACTTCTCGATGGTGCGGATATTCACCACCGAAGGCCCCACCTGCTCCACGAGCTCGGTGAAGTCGGGCAGGCCCCGTACCTGGGCGAATGCGGGTTGAACCGGCACCACGGCCGTCACGGCCACCAGTGCCATTGCGGCGGCGAGCGCGGGGGCGCCCACCAGCTTGTTGAAGTCGATTCGAATCATCATCGGCCTTTCACGAAAACCAGGGAATGCAAACCGTGTTGCAGATGGGGATTTATTTGCGCCGCTCAAGGCTCTGCGCAAATGCCTTGAGCGTCTGGGGCGGGACTTCACCCACCGCCGTCAGCCACCAGTCGCCGCCCTTGTCGCTCAGGCGCCGGGCCAGCGTCTGGGTGGCGCCCATGGACAGCATCACTTCGTGCGCATGGCGCTGCTTGTCGTAGGCCTGCACAAACAGCGACACAGAAGCCAGGCCGTCCGAGAAGATCCACTGGACGGTGTCGTCGCCGCCCCCACCGGAAGGCGGGCGCTTGTAGCAACCCATGGGCTTGAACCCGGCAACCGGGTTTTTCAGCACCCAGCCTTGCGCCTCGGCCGTGGTCTTGATGGGGTCAGCCTTGTGCACCTTGTAGCCGTCGGTGTTGGCCATCATCTGGGCCAGCTTGTCCATCTTGACCGGCGCGTCCAGCTGCAATTCGGAGAATGCCGCCTGCTCGATCACCTGGCCGTCGGCGTTCAGCGTTTGAAGTTTCACAACCAGCCCGGATTTTTTCTCGCTCCAGATACGGTAGCCAAAGCGCAGGTTGTCACGCGGGTTCAGTTGCACGACGTCGGCGTCAAAGCCGGCCACCCGCTCACTGCCCGTGACCTGGGCCGCATAAAACTCGGGAATGGTCGTTTCGCTGGACTTCAGCAAACTGGGAAACAGGCCCAGTGACTCGCGCTTTTCCGTGTGCACCACCTTGCTGTCGGGCAGGAAGGTCACGACATGGTCGTTGCGCCGGAAGGTGGAGCGTGGCGCGCCCGTCAGGGATTCGACCCGCTCCATTTGCTGCACGCCGTCACAGGCGTGCCAGATGCGGGCGCTGGACAGGTTGCCGGCGGCAGACGACACCACGAAGGTGCCCACATAGGTGCGTCGGCGCGACGCCTCGTGCATGCGCATGAGCCATTCGCTGATGCTGCGCTCGGCGGCCGGCACCCCTGTGGGTGCAGCCGCTACCGGGGCGGTTGCCTGGGCCAACGCAGCCCCTGCCCCCGCCAGGCAAAGCATGACTGCAATGCGCGCCAGCATGGATTTCATCGGCCAGGCGACTCAAAGGTGGCATTGCGCAGGAAGCCTGCGGGCATTTGCAGGGCTGACGCGCCGCCTGCCTGCCGGTGGGCGGCCAGCAATTCGTCCAGACGCGCGTCGCGGATCATCACGGGGCGCGTTGCCTCAGATTGCGTTTGTTGCGGCTGCTGCGGCGCGGCCTGGGCCAATTCGGCGCCAGCTGAGGCTGTGTGGCCCACGCCGCCCAGTACGTTCCAGGCTATGGCCGCAACCGCTGTGAGCGACGCCACCCCTGCAAGCAAGGGCCAGCCGAAGCCGGGCGTGTTGGCGCTTTCGCGACGCGCCGCCAACCGGGCTTGCGCACCGCGCATGTCGTCGAGCACCGGCAAGCTGGCCGGCACCGGGACCACCACCGCAGGGTCATGCTGCAGGCGAGCGCGAAAACGCGCCACAAAATCGGCGCCATTGGACGGGGACGCCAGCTCGGCCGAGCGCAGCACATCGCCCACCAGGTGGTAAGCATGCCAAGACTCACGAGCGGCCGTGTCAGTGGCAAGCGTATCCACGGCGCGCGCAAAGGCCTCGCCGTGAAGTTCACCGTCCGCCAGCGCGGACACCATCTCATCCATGTTTGACATCTTTTCCATCATCACCTCACCAGCGCTTGCCCGACTGGTTCTCCAGCATGGGTTTCACCTTGGCCGAAATCGCCTCACGCGCCCGGAAAATCCGGGAACGCACGGTGCCTATCGGGCAATTCATCACTTCTGCAATCTCTTCGTAACTGAGGCCTTCGATCTCGCGCAGCGTGACCGCCTGGCGCAGTTCTTCGGGCAAAGCTTCCATGGCCGCATTGACCGTGGCGGCAATTTCCTTGGCAGCAAGCACCGTTTCAGGGGTTTCCGAGGTGGTTAGTTCGTTTTCGACGCCGGAAGTTTCATCATCGTCGTCCCGCGTGCGTAAAGCGCTTTCAGAGACCAGCGGGTCGCGCTTGAGGTCGCCCAGCGCCTTTTTGGCGGTATTCACGGCGATCCGGTACAGCCAGGTGTAAAACTGCGCCTCGCCGCGGAACTGGGCCAGCGCGCGGTAGGCGCGGATGAACGTCTCCTGGGCGATGTCTTCGACCAGGTCCACATCCCGAACCATACGGCCGATCAGCCGCTCAATGCGGCGCTGGTATTTGATCACCAGCAGTTCAAAGGCTTTCTGGTCCCCGGCCACGGTGCGCTCGACCAGCATCAGATCCGTGTCGGCGGGCGTGGGGGCGGCAGGCGGGGGCGTGGGCGTCATGGGGTCGCCGCGCGTGAAGACGGCGGCGCATCAACTATGGCGCGCGAATATACAGCACGGCGAAGGTCGTCCCATCGCGCAGGGGCACTGGAGCGGTCCAGCCACAGCCAGCCGCCTGCGCCGCGGGTCGCGTGCCAGCGCAACAGCAAGCTGCCCTGCAAATCCAGCACCACCACGGGCTTGCCGTCACCCGCCTGGCCCCGCAGGCGCAGCTGCCAGCCGTCGGCATTCCATTGAACTTCGCCCGTACCGGTTCGCCACCAGGCAAGCGCAGCCAGCACCGCTGCCACCGTACACAGGCTTGCCGCCGCAGCCACCCGCCAGACATCGGGCGAAGTCAATGCCCAGGCAATGGTCGCCGCCACGCCCAGCAGCCAAAGCACCAGGGCGAGCGAGCCCTGGATGGACGAACGCCCCACCGGGTATGTCACCGCTGGGGCGTTGTGCATGGGAAAAGGTCCTGGTGGATGGTCAGGGTACGCGCTTGAACACCAGGGTGCCGTTGGTGCCGCCGAATCCGAAGTTGTTCTTCACGGCCACATCAATCTTCAGGTCACGCGCCTCGTTGGCGCAGTAGTCCAGGTCGCACTCGGGGTCCTGGCTGAAGATGTTGATGGTCGGCGGGCTCTTCTGGTGGTGCACGGCCAGCACGGTGAATACTGATTCAATGCCACCAGCGCCACCCAGCAGGTGGCCCGTCATCGACTTGGTGGAATTGACCACAAGCTTTTTGGCGTGGTCGCCCAGCGCTGCCTTGATGGCATTGGTTTCATTCAAGTCACCCAGCGGCGTGGACGTGCCGTGCGCGTTGAGGTAGTTCACCTCATCGGCATTCACGCCCGCATCCTTCAACGCCATGACCATGGAGCGGCGCGGGCCGTCCACATCAGGTGCCGTCATGTGATAGGCATCGGCGCTCATGCCAAAGCCTGCGAGCTCGGCGTAGATTTTTGCGCCGCGTGCCTTGGCGTGTTCGTACTCTTCAAGCACGAGCACACCGCCGCCCTCCCCCAGCACGAAGCCGTCGCGGTCCTTGTCCCAGGGACGGGATGCCGTTTTGGGGTCGTCATTGCGGGTGGACAGCGCACGTGCGGCGGCAAAGCCACCAATGCCCAGCGGGGACACCGTGGACTCGGCGCCGCCGGCAACCATCACGTCGGCATCGCCATAGGCAATCATGCGCGCCGACAGACCGATCGCATGCAGGCCCGTGGTGCACGCCGTGACCACGGCGATGTTGGGGCCCTTGAAACCGAATTTGATGGAGACATGGCCCGAGATCATATTGATGATCGAAGCGGGCACAAAAAACGGCGAAATGCGCCGCGGTCCGCGATTGGTCAGCTCCGCGTGCGTTTGCTCGATCATGGGCAGGCCACCAATGCCTGCGCCGATATTGCAACCGATGCGGGTGGCCAGTTCGTCACCCAGGGCATCGCCCGTGGGCAGCCCGCTGTCGGCAACGGCCTGGATGGCGGCGGCCATTCCCAGGTGAATGAAACGATCCATGTGCCGGGCTTCTTTTTCAGGGATGTAGTCCCCGATGTTCAGCCCCTTGACCTCGCCTGCGAACTTGCAGGCGAACGCGCTCGCATCGAACTGCGTGATGAAGTCAATGCCGGGTGTACCGGCAAGCAGATTGGCCCAGGACTGCGCCACCGTGTTACCCACGGGGCTGACACAACCCAGACCGGTCACAACGACGCGGCGAGACATGCGCTAAAACCTCTCGATTGACCTTCGGCTCAGGCCTTCTGGTGCGTGTTGGCGTAGTCGATGGCGTTTTGCACCGTGGTGATCTTCTCGGCGTCTTCGTCCGGGATCTCGATGCCGAACTCGTCTTCCAGGGCCATCACCAGTTCGACCGTGTCCAGCGAATCGGCACCGAGGTCGGCCACGAAGGCTTTTTCATTGGTGACCTGGGACTCTTCAACGCCAAGTTGCTCGGCAATGATCTTTTTGACACGTGATTCGATATCGCTCATGGTTCCCTCGGAGGGTTGTGAATGAATCCGCGATTTTAGCTGTGCCGGGCTACAGTTCCCGCACAACCGCCGGACGGATAAACCGGCTGGTTCTGATTCAGCACGCCCAGGCACTTATGCCATGAACATGCCTCCATTGACGTGAATTTCCTGCCCGGTGATGTAACCCGCTTGCGGCGAAGCCAGGTAGGCCACGGCATGAGCGATGTCGGCGGGCTTGCCCAGGTGCCCCAGCGGGATCTGCCCCAGCAGCGCCTTTTGCTGCTCTTCGGGCAGGCTGGCGGTCATGTCGGTCTCGATGAAGCCCGGCGCAATGCAGTTGACCGTGATGTTGCGGCTGCCCAGCTCGCGCGCCAGTGCGCGCGTCATGCCGGCCACACCGGCCTTGGCCGCCGCGTAGTTGGCCTGGCCGGGATTGCCTGAAGCGCCCACCACGCTGGTGATGTTGATCATGCGGCCATAGCGCTGCTTCATCATGGTGCGCATCACGGCACGGCTCATGCGGAACACCGCCTTGAGGTTGGTATCCAGCACGGCGTCCCAGTCATCGTCTTTCAGGCGCATGGCCAGCATGTCGCGCGTGATGCCGGCGTTGTTGACCAGCACCTGCAGCCCGCCGTGCTCTTTCACCAGCGCGTCCACCAGCGCCTCGGCACCGGCTGCATCGTTGACATCCAGCCTTGCGCCCCGGCAACCGGGGAATGCCGCAAGCGCCGCAGAAATATGCTGCGCACCCGCGTCCGTCGTGGCTGTGCCGATGACCTTCAGGCCACGCACGGCAAGTTCGTGGGCAATGGCCGCACCGATGCCGCGCGACGCGCCGGTCACCAGTGCCACTTGACCTTGCATGGTGATATCAGTCATTCAAAAGACCTTTCGCCTCGGCCAGCGTCGCCAGGTCATAGACCGCCATGCCGGTCAGGCCTGCATCAATGCGCTTGACCATGCCGGCCAACACCTTGCCGGGGCCGCATTCGACCACGTTGGTGATCCCGCGCGCCTGCAAGGCCTGAACGCACTCGACCCAGCGCACCGGACCAAACGCCTGGCGATACAACGCATCGCGGATGCGATCGGCGTCCACCTCCAGTGCGACATCAATGTTGTTGATGACGGGAATGCGCGGCTCGCCAAGCTCAATGGATTCCAGCCGTTCACGCAGCCGCTCGGCGGCGGGTTTCATGAGGCTGGAGTGGAACGGCGCGGATACCGGCAGGGGCAGCGCCCGTTTGGCGCCTGCGGCCTTGAGGGCTTCACAGGCCTTCTCGACACCGGCCTTGCTGCCGGCGATCACGGTCTGCAGCGGGTCGTTGAAGTTCACGGCCTCGGCCACTTCGCCCGAGGCGTGCATCGTCGCCTCGCACACCGCCCGCACCTTGCCCGATTCCATTCCCAGAATGGCGGCCATGGCACCGGTACCCACCGGCACCGCGTCCTGCATCGCCTGGGCGCGAAACCGCACCAGCGGCGCGGCCTGGGCCAGCGTCAGCACGCCGGCGGCCACGAGCGCCGAATACTCACCCAACGAGTGGCCGGCCACGACCGTGGGCAACTCACCGCCTTCAGCCAGCCATACGCGGTAAGCCGCCACGCCAGCCACCAGCATCACCGGCTGGGTGTTGGTGGTCAGCGCCAGCGCTTCCTTGGGACCTTCCTTGATGAGTCGGGCCACGTCTTCGCCCAGCGCGTCGCTGGCTTCCACCAGGGCCTGCCTCACCACGGGGTGATCGCCCCAGCCGTCCAGCATGCCCACCGACTGCGAGCCCTGGCCCGGAAACACAAAAGCAAATGGCTTCATATCAGTAATTGAGAAGGACTGCGCCCCAGGTGAAGCCGCCGCCGACGCCTTCAAGCATCAGCGTGTCACCCTTTTGGACCTGGCCGCTGCGTACCGAAGCATCCAGCGCCAGGGGTATGGAAGCCGCCGACGTATTGCCGTGCTGGTCCACCGTCACCACCAGTTTGGACAGGGGCAGCTTGAGCTTCTTTGCCGTACTCTGCATGATGCGGATGTTGGCCTGGTGCGGGATCAACCAGTCGATATCCGTGTCCTTGAGTCCGGCCTTGGCCAAAGTGGCGCGCGCAGCCTCTTCCAGCACGCCCACGGCCAGCTTGAAAACCGCCTGACCGTCCATCTTGAGCAGCGGATCACCCAGAATCCGGCCGCCCGACACCGTCCCCGGCACGCACAGGATGCCCACGTGCTTGCCGTCGGCGTGCAGGTCGGTCGCCAGGATGCCCGGCGTGTCAGACGCCTCCAGCACCACCGCGCCCGCACCGTCGCCAAACAGGACGCAGGTGGTCCGGTCGTTGAAATCCAGGATGCGGGAAAACACTTCGGCGCCAATGACCAACGCCTTGCTGGCCGTGCCGGTCTTGATCAGCGAATCAGCCACCGTCAACGCGTAGACAAAGCCGCTGCACACGGCCTGTACGTCAAAGGCGGGGCAGCCAGCAATGCCCAGCTTGTGCTGCAGGATGGTCGCGGTGGACGGGAACACCATGTCAGGCGTGGAGGTCGCCACGATGATGAGGTCGATATCGGCTGCCTGCAGCCCTGCGGCCTGCAATGCGTTGCGTGCGGCGTACAGCGCCAGATCGCTGCTGGACATGTCGGGGTCCACGAAATGCCGGGCCCGGATGCCGGTGCGCTCGACGATCCAGTCATCACTGGTCTCAACGCCCCGGGCAGCCAGCTCAGCCGCCAGGTCAGCGTTGGTCAACCGGCGCGGCGGAAGGTAGCTGCCGGTGCCGGTGATGCGGGAATAACGGTTCATCAGGTCAGGGTAGCCGCTTGGCGGGCCTGCACCGGCGCTTCGGCACTCATCAATAGAGGCGCTGCGTGGGCGATACGGGCCTGGACGCGGTCCAGTAATTGGTGTCGGGCTGCATCATACGCCCGGTTCAGGGCCTGTTCGAAGGCCAGCTCATCGGCCGATCCATGGCTCTTGAACACCAGGCCACGCAGGCCCAATAAAGCCGCACCGTTGTAGCGCCGGTGATCTACGCGATTTTTAAACGAAGATAAAACCGGATAAGCAATGATGGCTGCAAATTTGGCAAATATGTTTTTGGAAAATTCAGCCTTCAAAAAGCCACCGATCATGGACGCCAGACCTTCACTGGCCTTGAGCGCCACGTTCCCTACAAAACCGTCGCAGACCACGATGTCCGTGGTGCCCTTGAAAATGTCGTTGCCTTCCACATTTCCATAAAAATTCAAATCACCAGAGTTAGCCGCGGATCGCAGCAATTCACCGGCTTTTTTGATGATTTCTCCACCTTTAATGACTTCTTCGCCAATATTGAGGAGGCCAACCGATGGGTTTTCATTGTCATTGAGCGCCGACACCAGCGCCGAACCCATGACAGCAAACTGCAGCAAATGCTCCGCCGTGCAATCCACATTGGCGCCCAGGTCCAGCACCGTGGTGGCGCCGCCGGCGGCATTGGGCAATTGCGTGGCGATGGCAGGGCGGTCGATACCTTCCACGGTTTTCAACAGGTAGCGGGCAATGGCCATCAGCGCACCTGTATTCCCGGCCGAAACAGCCGCCTGGGCCGCCCCATCCTTGACCTGCTGGATCGCCAGGCGCATGGACGAATCCTTTTTGCGGCGCAGCGCTACTTCGACTGGATCGTCCATGGTGACGACCTCACTGGCCGCCACCACGCTGGCGCGCTCATGCACCAGCGCAGTCAAGGCTGCGGGTTGCCCCACCAGCAGCAGGTGGACATCAGAATGGGATTCAAGAAACTGGCGGCACGCGGCGAGCGTGACGCGGGGGCCGTGGTCTCCCCCCATGCAGTCGACTGCCAGAGTAATCATGGGACCCAACTGTAGAGCACGACGCGGGGGAACAGCCATCAAGACAAAGGCCCGAAGCCGCAGAAAAGCAGCGCCGGGCCTTTGGCTGAAAAGATGGGGGTCAGGCTTCGGACTTGGTCTTCAGCACTTTGCGGCCACGGTAAAAGCCGTTGGGGCTGATGTGGTGACGCAGGTGGGTTTCACCGGTGGTCGGTTCCACGGCGATGCCCGGCACATTCAGGGCATTGTGCGAGCGGTGCATGCCACGCTTGGACGGGGACTTTTTGTTCTGCTGGACGGCCATGAGGGGCTCCTGGAGAAATGGCTGCTGCAGCAAACCGCAGCAAGCGGGTTAAATGTTGGACGGAAGTCGGTTTCAGCCGCACACAATGGTTGGGTCAAAATGCGCGAAGCCCTCGATTATAGCCCAACTGCTTGATTTAATTACCTTTATCGGCCTTGAGCTTTTGCAACGCCGCAAACGGATGGGGCCTGGCGGCTTCCTGTGCGTCGAAAGCGGCGTCAGTGGCCACCAACTTCACCTCCACCGGGCACACGTCATGCCGCGGCACCGCTGGCATCTCCATCAGCAGTTCGTCTTCCACGAGCTGCGTCAGGTCAAAATCCTGGCTGACGGCCAGCAGGTCTTCTTCGGACTCATCGTCCTGCGCCATGGCGGTGGCTTCGTCGGCCACAAAGCGGAACGACCGGTCCACCGTCAAGGTCACGTCCACCGGCGCCAGACAGCGCTGGCAGGTCAAAGGCAACACCGCGCTGGCCTTCAGGTGCAGCCATATCTGAGCTTCACCGCCAGTGACCGCAACGGCCTCGCCCCGTGCTGCCCATTGCACCGGCAGCTCAGCGCCCTGCCCCTGGGTTTCATCGAGCAGGCGCGTGCGTTGCCGCAGGGCTTCGCGCCCCTGCAGGGTGCCGCCTTCGCGTGCGAATCCCACCACGTCCAGCCTGTCGGGTACAAACTCTTTGCTCATTGGCCCAGTGTAAGAGAATCAACGGATGCCCAGCCCCCAGAATCGTCCGCTCATCCTTGGCTCGACCTCCCGCTACCGGCGCGAGCTGCTTTCCCGGTTGCAATTGCCGTTTGAGGTGGCGTCGCCCGAGGTGGATGAAACCCCCCGGATCGGGGAAACACCCCGCGCCATCGCGTTGCGGCTGGCGCTGGCCAAGGCCCGGGCTGTGGCGATGCGCTTTCCGCACGCGGTGGTTATTGGCTCAGACCAGGTGGCTGATCTGGGCGGGCAGGCGCTGGGCAAGCCGGGCGATCACGCGCGGGCCACGACGCAGCTGCGCAGCATGCGCGGCCAGACCGTGGTGTTCCAGACGGCGGTGGCGGTCGTTTGCCAGGACACCGGATTTGAAGAGGTGGACATTGCCCCGGTGGAGGTACGCTTTCGCGACCTGAGCGACACCGAGATCGAGGCCTACCTGCAGGCCGAACAGCCCTACGACTGCGCCGGCAGCGCCAAAAGCGAAGGGTTGGGGATCGCATTGCTGGCGTCCATTCAGAACGACGACCCCACGGCCCTGGTCGGCCTGCCGCTTATTCGCACCTGCCGCATGATCAGCGCGGCAGGTATCCGGGTGCTGCCATGAGCGCGGCCAAGGGTCGTCTTTACCTGGTGCCTGCGCCGCTGGACTTTGGCTGCGACAGTCAGGCAGCCCTGTCGGACACCCTGCCCGCCGCCACGCTGCAGGTCGCGGCGGGCCTGGGCCACTGGATCTGCGAAAACGCCAAATCCACCCGCGCCTACCTCAAGCGCGTGGGCGAAGTCATGCCGCTGGCGCAGCCGCTGCAGGCCCTGAGCCTGCAGGAGCTGCCGCGCGACGTGCACAAGAAGGGCGACATGGCCGCGCCCTTTGACGCACGCCCGATGCTGATCCCGGCGATGGAGGGCCGCGACATGGGTCTGGTGAGCGAAGCCGGCATGCCGGCCGTGGCCGACCCCGGCTCGTCGGTCGTGCGCGCGGCCCATGATCTGGGCATTGAGGTGGTGCCACTGGTCGGTCCTGTGTCGTTGCTGCTGGCGCTGGCGGCCAGCGGGCTGAACGGCCAGAACTTTGCTTTTGTGGGCTACCTGCCGCAGGACCCGGCCGAGCGCAGCCGCCGCGTGCGCGAGCTGGAATCGCTGGCACTCAAGTCGGGCCAGACCCAGCTCTTCATAGAAACGCCCTACCGCAATACGGCCATGTGGCAGACCCTGTTGCAGACCCTGCAGCACAACACCCGGCTGGCGGTCAGCAGCGGCCTGACACTGGCCACGGCCACCAGCCGCAGCGACTTTGCAAAGGCGTGGAAGCAAAAGCCACAGCCGGTGACCAACGACACCCCGGCGGTGTACCTGATCGGCCGTTAGACCGGCTAACGGCAGGTCAACGGATCGCGGGCAGCGTCTTCAGCGCCCGCACGGCGCCCTCGCCCACGGCGGCGCCGAACTTCTTGGCCAGGCGTTCGGCCACGTTGTCGCGGCGCGTGTAATCAACCAGATCTTCAGCCTTGACCACTTCGCGTGCCACGTAGTCCAGGTTGCCCAGCTGGTCAGCCAGGCCCAGCTCGATGGACTGCTGGCCTGTCCAGAACAGGCCACTGAACAGCTCCGGCGTGTCTTTCAGCCGCTTGCCCCGTCCGGCCTTGACCGTATCGATGAACTGCTTGTGGATCTGGTCGAGCATGGCCTGTGCATAGGCGCGGTGCTTGTCGGTCTGGGGGCTGAACGGGTCCAGAAAGCCCTTGTTCTCGCCAGCCGTCATCAGACGGCGCTCCACACCCACCTTGTCCATCAGGCCTGTAAAGCCAAAACCGTCCATCAGCACGCCAATGCTGCCCACGATGCTGGCCTTGTCCACGAAGATCCGGTCGGACGCGGCAGCAATGTAATAGGCTGCCGACGCGCACGACTCTTCCACCACCGCATAGACCGGCTTCTTGTACAGGGTCTTGAGGCGGCGGATTTCGTCGTTGATGATGCCGGCCTGCACCGGGCTGCCGCCAGGCGAGTTGATCAACAGGACCACGGCCTTGGCGCCCTCATCCTCGAACGCAGCACGCATGGCGGCCACGATGAATTCGGCGCTGGCTTCGGAGTCTGCGGCGATTTCACCCTTGATCTCCACTACTGCGGTGTGGGGCAGGCTTTTGTCTGTGGACGGACCACCGCGGAACATCAGCATCCAGATCAGCACCACAAAAAACGCCAACCAGGCCAGCCGCACAAAGCTGCGCCAGCGCCGCGCCGCGCGCTGCTCCTGCAGTGCGGCAAACGCCAGGCGCTCCAGCGCAGAGCGCTCCCAGCCCGGGGCTTCGCCGGGCGCTGCGGAGGCTTTGGCGGCCCCGGGGGCTGCGGAAGCTGGCGGCAGCCCGTCATCGGGCAAAGGGCCGCCGGGGGGATGGGTGTCATTCATGTCAGAAGGCTACGGGTTTCAGGTTGAAGGCAGTATGCCAGTGGACAACGCCGTCATGTTCGGTCAGGTCAATCTTCACAAGGCCGCCGCGGCAGGGGCCGCCGCCACACGCGCCGGTGTCGGGGCGATAGGCCGCACCATGCGTGGCGCACAACAGCCACTGGCCTGTGTCGTCGAAAAACCGGTTCGGCTGGTAATCCAGCTCCATCGCCACATGCGAGCAACGGTTCAGGTAGGCATGTACCAGCCCCTGGTAACGGATGGCAAACGCCCGGCAGGTCTGGCCGCCAAACACCACATCAAACGGCACGGCGTCGCCACCGTCGCGCAGATCGGCTGACTGACACAGGGCAATCGTCGCGTCCATGGGCGGCCCTCACGCGTTGGCCAGCAGCCACTGGTGCAGCTCGGGCACAGTGTGCGCCACAAAGCGCGGGTTCAGCGCATGGAATGCCTGCGGCTCGTGTGCACCGTAGCTGACACCCACACTCGGACAGCCGGCATTCAGCGCCATCTGCAGGTCGTGCGTGGTGTCGCCGATCATCAGCGTGCGTTCGGGCTGCACGCCAAACTCACGCATCAACTCCTGCAGCATGCGCGGGTGCGGCTTGCCTGCGGTCTCGTCCGCCGTGCGCGAGCCGTCAAACAGGCCGCGCAGTTCCACCGCCTGCAGCGCTTCATCCAGGCCCCGGCGGCTCTTGCCTGTGGCAACAGCCAATGCGTGATGGCGCGCCTTCAGGTCGGCCAGCAACGCCAGCACCCCGTCAAACAGGCTGATGTCGTTCTGGTGCTGCCCGTAGTGGTGGCGGTAGCGGGCGCCCAGCTCGGGGTATTTTTCGGGCGGCACATCAGGCGCGGCATGCGCCAGTGCCTGCATCAGGCCCAGGCCAATCACATAAGCTGCGTCCTTGTCGGACGGCGTGGCGCCGCCCACGTCGGTCACCGCCCGCTGGATGCAGCGCACGATGATGCGGGTGGAATCGAAGAGCGTGCCATCCCAGTCGAAGGCAATGAGGTCAAACTGTCGTTGTTGCGGCATGGTCCACAAAGTGTTGAAGGTCAGCGGGCAGTGGCGCCACAAGCTGCACACGCTCGCCCGTGACCGGGTGATTGAACTGTAACCGCCAGGCATGCAGGAACATGCGTTTGAGGCCCTGCTTGTACAGGGCCTTGTTGAGGTCAAAGTCGCCGTATTTGTCGTCGCCCGCAATCGCGTGGCCCTGCGACGCCAGGTGCACGCGGATCTGGTGGGTGCGACCGGTCTTGATGGTGACTTCCAGCAGGCTGAAGCCCGCCAGCTTGCGCGCCACCTTGACCAGCGTGATCGAGCGCATGCCGTCGGGATCGTCCTTGCCCACCACCTTCACACGCCGCTCCCCATCAGCTTGCAGGTATTTGTGCAGCGGCACGTCAATGACCTTGTTGCTGGCGGGCCAGGCGCCTGGCACCAGGGCCAGATAGGTCTTGCCGGTTTCGCGCTCGCGAAACTGGTCCTGCAGGTTCGTGAGGGCCGAGCGTTTGCGCGCCACCAGCAGGATGCCTGACGTCTCGCGGTCCAGCCGGTGCACCAGCTCCAGGAACTTCGCCTGGGGCCGGGCCTGGCGCAGTTGCTCGATCACCCCAAAGCTCACGCCGCTGCCGCCATGCACGGCCACACCGGCCGGCTTGTCGATGGCCAACACGGCCTCGTCTTCCAGCAGGATCGGGAATTCACGCGCAGGCGCCGGTTTGGACACTTTCAGATCCGCTGCCTGCGATGTGCGTACCGGGGGCACCCGCACCACATCCCCGGCCGCAACGCGGGTATCGGCGCCGGCGCGGCCCTTGTTCACACGCACTTCGCCGCTGCGGATGATGCGGTAGACGTGGGTTTTGGGTACGCCCTTGAGCTCGCGGATCAGGAAGTTGTCCAGCCGCTGGCCGGCGGAATCTTCGTCCACCGTGACCGATTTCACCCGGGGGCTTGCAGGGGACGCTTCGCCCCCTATAATGTGTTTCACTAGCGTAACGCTGTAAGTGGTTGATTTGTCTGGAGTTTAGTCCACCCTCTCCCACCCGCCACGCTGGAAGGTCGATGCCACTTGTTGCATCGCTTGCAAACTGAAGGCCAACGCCGACAGTGGCACGCATGACACAAGCCAAGACGACGCACTGAAACACTGATACGGAATACCCCAGTCCACCAGCCGATCGCTGGTGGGCGGATCAAAGCGAGAATTTGTTGTGTTGATGACGCTTTTACTTGCCTGCTGGCGGTGGCTTACAGCCCCGCGCCGCAGCATGGATGCGTCTGCCGCCCGCCGCTTGCGCGCGCGGGCCGCCACGAAACATGTGGCGACCCAGCACCCCGTCCCCCTCGCCCCCATCCATGCGCCCTTGTCCCGCCTGCTGATCTAGTCAGCAAGCGCGCCTGCCCGGCAATTCCCTTCGTTTCATAGCGCGTCAGTCCGGCATCGTTGCCCGTACAGGGCATGTGATGTTTTGAAGAACGAATAGGTGACGCCATGAAGCGCATGCTGATCAATGCCACGCAGGCCGAAGAACGCCGGCTGGCCATCGTCGATGGACAAAAACTCCTCGACTACGAAATCGAAATCGAAGGGCGCGAACAGCGCAAGGGCAACATCTACAAGGCGGTCGTGACCCGCGTGGAGCCCTCGCTGGAAGCCTGCTTTGTGGATTACGGTGAAGACCGCCACGGCTTTTTGCCCTTCAAGGAAATCTCCAAGCAGTATTTCCAGGGCAACACGCCGCCCAGCCAGGCGCGCATCAGCGACGTGATCCGTGAAGGCCAGGAACTTCTGGTTCAGGTCGAGAAGGAAGAACGTGGCAACAAGGGCGCTGCCCTGACCACCTTTGTGAGCCTGGCCGGCCGCTACGTGGTGCTGATGCCCAACAACCCGCGCGGCGGTGGCGTCAGCCGCCGCATCGAGGGCGACGACCGGGCGGAGCTCAAGGAGGCAATGGACCAGCTGGAATACCCCAACGGCATGTCCATCATTGCGCGCACCAACGGCATCGGCCGCGCCGCCAACGAACTGCAGTGGGACCTGAACTACCTGCTCAAGCTGTGGAACGCCATTGACGGCGCCACCAAGGGTGCCAAGGGCGCCTTCCTGATCTACCAGGAGTCCAGCCTGGTCATCCGCGCGATCCGTGACTATTTCAATCACGACATCGGCGACATCCTGATCGACACCGACGACATCTACGAACAGGCGCAGCAGTTCATCGCCCACGTGATGCCCGAGCACGCCGCCCGCGTCAAGCGCTACCGCGACGACGCGCCGCTGTTCAGCCGCTTCCAGATCGAACACCAGATCGAGTCCGCCTATGCCCGCACGGTGCAGCTGCCCAGCGGCGGCGCCATCGTGATCGACCACACCGAAGCGCTGGTCAGCGTGGACGTGAACTCGGCGCGCGCCATCAAGGGTGGCGACATTGAAGAGACCGCCACGCGCACCAACCTGGAAGCCGCCGACGAAGTGGCCCGCCAGATGCGCCTGCGTGACCTGGGCGGCCTGATCGTGATCGACTTCATCGACATGGAAGAGTCCAAGAACCGCCGCGAGGTTGAAAACCGCCTGCGCGACGCGCTGCGCCAGGACCGCGCCCGTGTGCAGTTCGGCACCATCAGCAAGTTCGGCCTCATGGAAATGAGCCGCCAGCGCCTGCGCCCTGCCCTGAGCGAAGGCGCCTCCATCCCCTGCCCGCGCTGCGGCGGCTCGGGCCACATCCGCGACACGGAATCGTCAGCCCTGCAGATCCTGCGCATCATCCAGGAAGAGTCCATGAAGGACAGCACGGCGTCCGTGCTGTGCCAGGTGCCGGTGGAAGTCGCGTCGTTCCTGCTGAACGAAAAGCGCACCGAAATCGCCAAGATCGAGCTCAAGCAGCGCATCAACGTGCTGCTGGTGCCCAACAAGACCATGGAGACGCCGCACTACAAGCTGGAACGCCTGAAGCACGACGACCCGCGACTGGACCGCGTTGAAGCCAGCTACACCATGGCTGAAGAAATCGAGGACCCGACCGCCGTCACCCGCCGTTCACAGGAACCGACCAACAAGCAGACGCCGGTCATCAAGGGCGTGCTGCCCGACGCACCGGCGCCCATCGCCGTGCCCAAGCCCGAACCAGTGGCCGTGCAACCGGTGGTGGCCAAAGCCCCCGTGGCCGCACCTGCCCCGGCAGAAACCGGCTTCTTTGGCTGGATCAAGGGCCTGTTTGGTGCCAGCGCTCCGGCACCAGCACCTGCAGCAGCCCCGGCCCAAACCGGCGCGAAAAAGGACGACAAGCGTGAGGGCCGTGGCGCACGTGACGGCGAGCGCCGCGAGGGCCGTGGCGGACGCGGTGGCCGTGACGGCGAGCGCCGTGAGGGCCGTCGCGGTGAAGGCCGTGGTGGTGAAGGCCGCAGCGAAGGCCGCAGTGCTGAAGGCCGCAGCGAAGGCCGCGGCGGCCGGGACGGCGAACAACGCCGCAACGAGCCCCGCGCCGAGGGCGCCGATGCCGCAACGCGGCCCGAGGGCCGCAACGGTCGCAATGAGGGCCGTGGCGAAGCACGGGGTGGTGAAGGCCGCAGCGAAGGCCGTGATGGCGAGCGCCGCAACGACCGGGGTGACCGTGGCGATCGCCAAGGCCCGCGTGAGCGTCGCGAGGGCGGCCGCGAAGGCGCCCGCGATGTCAACCGTGAAGCCGACAACCGCGTGCAGGCCGACGGCGCCCAGACTGCCCCGGCCAGCACCGACGCAGCCGCAGGCACAGAAGCCCGCCAGGACCGCGCACCGCGCAACGGCGAACGCCGTGAACGTGGCGAGCGTGGCGGTGAAGGCCGCCGTGAACGCGGTGAGCGCCGCAACGACCGCGGCCCGCGCCACGACGAAGCACCGGCCGGCGCAGGCGCCACCGTGGCAGCTGTCGCCGACATGGGCACCTCCCAAGGCGCGCCCATGGCCAACGCCGTGCTGGAATCCCACGCCCACCAGGACATGCCGCAAGACGGCCGGGCCCACGAGCAGGTCAACGACCAGCCCGCAGGCCAGGACGACAACGGCGAAGGCCGCCGTGACCGCCGCTCGCGCGACCGTTACGGCCGTGACCGCCGCGAACGTGGCGACCAGCGCCCGGCCCAGGGCAGCGACGCGCAGCAGGACGAACAACCCGCCCAGCCGTCAATGTTTGAAGCTTTCCGCACGCCCGCAGCTGCGCAACCGGCCGCACCGGTGCAACAAGCGGATGCTGCATCTGCGGCACCGGTTGTTACCGCACCCGTTGCAGCCCCCGTGCCGACGCCCGTTGCTGCGCCGGTTGCAGCCGCGCCCCGTGTGGCAGCACCCGTTGCCGCAGCCCCGGCGCCAGCAGCGTCCACAGGCAAGGCCCTGCCACGTGTGCAGGCGTTCCAGCTGCCGGTGGACGAGCTGGCACGTGTGGCCGAAAGCTCGGGCCTGCAATGGGTCAACTCAGACGCTGAGCGCATCGCGGCCGCACAAGCCGCCATCGCCGCCGAGCCCAAGCCGGTGCATGTGCCGCGCGAACGCCCCCCGCTGGTGGTGGCCGAAGAAGGCCCGCTGGTGCTGGTGGAAACCCGCCGAGACCTGCGCGAAGTGGCCCTGCCTTTTGAGCAGAACGGCTCCTGACGCAGCAGCCCTGCAGCCATGAACAAAGGGCCAAGGCCTCCTTCGGGAGGCCTTGTGCTTTTTTAGCCAGCATTCTCCATTGCCCGTCTGCATTAGGGCCTGCTAACACTATCCCCGGTTTCTCTGGGGGAATACGCCCGTCGCGCCGGGGCGGCGCCTTCGCCACCAGAGCCCGGCCCCCTTCGGGGTGAGCCGCTGCAGTGCTCGGCCCGGCGATTAATACCTCGCCCCTTCATAACCACCCGTGCGCCGGTCCTGCGTGCTTCGCGCCCGGGCTCTTGATCGGTGGCGAAAGCGCCGCCCCA